>CASEGC010000122.1 GCA_949287365.1 uncultured Parabacteroides sp. | reverse complement strand
TTCGCGTCTGGGCGCTCATTCCGCATACTACGCTGGCCATTAAAGCCAAAAGGTAATGTTTCTTCATGTTATTAATACTCCTTGCCGCCGTGTCCCCTGCCGGCGGTTTAAGTTGAGAATAAGAAGCGGGGGACCGCGCTCCTTCCGTTGATGATGGACGAAATTAAGGGATTCGTGTCCGGCGGAAAAACGACGAGGCGGAAGGTTTGTCGCCAAAAGCGCGATATCGGTATCCAAATGGTCATAATCAGGGGGTAAACGGCATGAAAAAATCAGGCACAAACGCAGGGGGCGAGAAGCGCGCGGACGGCGCGCGCTTTTCCCGCGGCTTGACACGCCCGCCGCTTAACGGGCGATTTGCTTCAGGAGCCCCAACGCCGCCTGATGTCCCTGCGCGGCGGCCTTATTGAGCCACTTGATGGCCTCTACATCGCTCCGCTCCACGCCTTCTCCCTTATGATAGCAAACGCCGAGGTCGTATTGCGCGGGCGCGAATCCCTGTTCCGCCGCCGCGCGGAACCAGTACACCGCCTCCTCAAGGTTTTTCTTTACGCCTTTCCCCTCGCGATAGCAGATGCCCAAGCCCTCCTGCGCGTCAGGGAAGCGTTGCTCCGCCGCCTTGCGGAACCACTTCACCGCCGAGGCGTCATCTCCGTTGTTTTGATAATGCACGCCAAGGTTGTATCGCGCCCATGCGGAACCTTGCTCCGCCGCGGGGCGGATGTATCTCAACGCTTCCGTATAATTTCTTTCAGCCAGCAGGCGGTTGGCCGTTTGGTTCAATTCCTCGATGGATAACCCCTCTTGCCCGAAGGCGGCGATGAGTGGCAGCAAAAGCAGCCACGTGAATAGTGTCTTTCTCATGATGATGAAGTTTTTTTGATTTCCCTGAACGCGAATATAGGAAACGCCGCGGATAAAACAAGCGTTACCCGCCGCGATAGGGTCAAAAAAAGGACGTACGTGTTTCCCGAAAAACATCGTCATGTTTCCGCGAAAACACGTACATCTTTTTTTCACGCCATTTTTATCCCACCGGCGCGGGGGAGAACCGGTTTTTTCGCGTACTTTTGTGGGACTTAAAAATTAAGCTATGGAGACCTTTTATTTATTCCTGGTCATATTCCTGTTCATATTGGCCGTGGTGGATTTATCGGTAGGTGTCAGCAACGACGCTGTCAACTTCTTGAACTCGGCCATCGGAGCCCGGGCGGCCTCGTTCAAGGTCATCATCACGATCGCCGCGATCGGGGTCTTTGTCGGCGCCTCCCTGTCGAACGGCATGATGGACATCGCACGGCATGGCATCTACCAACCGGAGCATTTCTACTTCTCGGAAATCATGTGTATCCTCGCGGCGGTGATGCTTACGGACGTGGTGCTGCTGGACATCTTCAACTCGCTGGGCCTGCCCACCTCGACCACGGTCTCCATGGTATTCGAGCTGTTGGGCGGCACGGTGGCCATCTCGCTGGTCAAGATAGCCCATTCCGCGGGAGCGTTGCGCTTGGGCGACCTGCTGAACACGGACAAGGCGTTTACCGTCATCCTCGCCATTTTCGTCTCCGTGGCTATCGCCTTCTTCTTCGGGGTGGTGGTGCAATACCTCTCCCGTATCCTCTTCTCGTTCAACTACAAGAAAAGTTCCAAATACTTCATCGGCCTGTTCGGGGGCCTCGCCGCCACCGCCATCCTCTATTTCATGCTGATTAAAGGATTGAAGGAAAGCACCTTCATGACCGGCGAGCTGAAAGAGGCGATTTATTCCCATACGGAAGCCATCGTGTGGGGAAGTTTCATCGGCTTCACGATACTGATGCAGGTCTTGCACTGGCTGAAGGTCAACGTCTTCAAGGTCATCATCCTGATGGGAACGTTCGCCCTCGCGCTGGCTTTCGCCGGTAACGACTTGGTGAACTTCATCGGAGTCCCCTTGGCGGGCTACTCCTCCTATATGGATTTGTTGGCGCAAGACGGCAGCGTAACGACCGACACGTTCCTGATGTCGTCACTGTTGGGCCCCGCGCGTACCCCATGGTATTTCCTTGTCGGCTCCGGGCTTGTCATGGTCATCGCCCTCGCGACCTCCAAGAAGGCGCAGAACGTGGTGAAGACCTCGCTGGACCTTTCCCGCCAATCGGACGGCGAGGAATCGTTCGGCACGTCGCCCGTCGCCCGTGTGTTGGTGCGCCATTGCAACAACCTCTCCGCCACGATATCGAAAGTCATGCCGGAATCGGTGAAGCATTGGATTAACAGCCGTTTCGACCAGAAAGAGATGATTATGGAGGAAAAAGCCAGCTTCGACCTCGTGCGCGCCTCGGTCAATGTCGTGCTATCCGGCCTGCTCATCGCCTTGGGCACCTCCCTGAAACTGCCGTTGTCCACCACCTACGTGGCTTTCATGGTCGCCATGGGTAGCTCGTTGGCGGACCGCGCTTGGGGCCGCGAGAGCGCCGTTTACCGTATCACGGGTGTCTTGTCCGTTATCGGCGGATGGTTCATCACCGCGGGCGCGGCGTTCACGATTTGCTTCATTGTCGCGCTTTTGGTCTATTGGGGCGGTATTCCCGCGTTGGTCGTGATGATTGCCCTCGCCATCTATTCCTTGATACGCAGCCGCCTTCTCTATCAGAAGAAAATGAGGAAAGAGGCGTTGAAAGAGGAGGTGAACACCACGGTAGCCAAGTTGCGCAAGGCGACAGACACGCGGGAAGCGTTGGCGTTGTTCCGCGAGCATAACCGCGAGGAGTTGCAATCCGACCTCGACTTCGCCGCGGCGGAGTTCGACAAGGCGGTCGACGGGTTCATGAACGAGAACCTGAAGGCGTTACGCAAGGTGCTGGTAGCCGTGGAAGAGAAGAAAGTGCATCTGAAGCAGGTCAAACGGGTAGGTACCTTGGGCGTAACTCAATTGGACCGCGACATCGCCATCGAGAAGGGGCTTTATTATTACCAAAGCAATGACTTCGCCAGCGAGATTGTCTTTTGCATCCGTCGTCTGGCGGAACCGATGCGCGATCATATCGACAATAATTTCAACCCGCTCAGCGAGATACAGAAAAAGGACTTCGGCGGCGTGTCGGCCAAGGTAAGCGCGTTTTTACGGAACTGCGCCTCCATGATTCGCGAGAACAATTATACCGGATTCGAGGAGCTGGTCGTCGAGTCGGGCACGTTGACCACTCAGCTGACCGCCTTGAAGAAAGGAGAGTTGAAACGTATCCAAGGGCAGTCCGGGAGCACGAAGGTGAGCATGGTCTATCTGACGATGGTCCAAGAGGCACAAAACATCGTCTCCTTCACCGCCAATATATTGAAAGTAAGCCGCAAGTTCCAAAAGGAATAAGAGGGGAGGACACTCATAATGCGAGCATCTTCTTCTCCTTGACCAAATCGCTTTCGTCCATCCGCAAAGAAGGGACGGTACACATCTTGATGTAGTCTCCCGTTTGGCAGGTATAGTCGTAATAGGCTTGTCGCTCAGCGGCCAGTTCCTCCTTGTCAAGAAGCGTTCCCGTTCGTTTCAGGAATTCCGCTTCCTCCGTGCTTTCCGATTCCTTAATCAAAAGGATCCGGCGAGCTACCGGATTGCGGTTATAATCCTGTCCGATGTACAAGCCGCGTAATTGACGCGGGCTTTTAAAGAAGGGTATTTGCAAATAAAAGGTCACCATCGTAAATCGCGGAGGTTGGTTCTCGTTCAACAAGCCATGAAAATTCTGAGGATCGGGCATAATGCCAACCCCCCATTGCGCCTCACCATAAGCGCTGATTCGTCCTATCCGGATATGGTTTTCCCGTGGAGCGATCAAGAATGGCTCCATCTTCATCCGGTCGGAAGAAGAAGAAAGGCTATAGCTGGTATAAATTCCTTTAATCGCCTCCGATTTGGAAGCGGACATGCGTACCTCCTCCATCAATAGTCTTGCGAAAGGATTATCTTTCATGTTATCCGGTTCCGCAAGCTCTATCTCGTCAAGCCGAATGAGCATTTCCTCTACATGGGTGAGCAACCGTTTCTTGGACACGTTATTCACCAAGGCGACCGCCGCATCCAAGGCATCCTCGGAAGGAAGCTGATGCGCCGACTCCAAGTAACGCGGCAAAACGGTAGTATATAAAGAAGACAATACACTGGGAGACATATCGACCCATTCCGCTATCTCTTTCATCTTCAAGCCATTGTCACGAAGATATTCTATTTTCTGATAAAGTTCTTGAAGTTTATCCATCCAAATACACTATTTCATTGCACAAAATAAGAACATAGATGTCGCGTTTATGTTACATGAATGTTACATAAATATTTCTTCAGAAAAAGCGATTTTATTTATAATCCTAAAGAGTACACATTCATAAATTCAGTAAAAGCCTTGTAACATGGCGATTCTATCTTTGTCCCGAAAATAAGAAGAAAAATAATGAATAAGATTGAGCGAACCAGAAAAATATCCCGGAACCCCCTTTCCGATATTCTTTTCACGTTATGGGCGGGAGGAGCCGCCTTACTTTCCTACTCGTTGGTTTACGCGTTACGCAAACCCTACACCGCCGCGACTTTCGATGACCTGGAAGTGTTCAACATGGATTACAAGGTAGTCGTCACCATCGTCCAGATATTAGGATATACATTCTCCAAGTTCATGGGAATCAAATGGGTTTCCGAATTACGTAGAGAAGAACGTTTTCGATTTATCCTGATGTCAATCGTGATGGCAGAGTTGTCATTGATATTTTTCGGTTTGCTATCAGCCCCTTACAATATCGCGGCCATGTTTCTGAACGGCCTCTCGTTAGGCTGTATGTGGGGAGTCATCTTCAGCTTCATCGAAGGGCGGAAGATGACGGATATCTTGGCAAGCCTTTTAGGGGTAAGTATGGTTATCAGTTCCGGTGCCGCCAAGTCGGTCGGCCTCTACGTGATGAGAACTTGGCACGTGAGCGAGTTCTGGATGCCCGCGCTAATCGGAGCGATCGCCTTGCCGTTGCTCGCGTTGCTGGGATATGCGCTCAACCGGCTCCCGCAACCAAACGAGGAGGATATCGCCTTAAAATCGGAACGAGTAGTCTTAAACGGCCAGCAACGTTGGCAAATATTCAAGCGATTCATGCCGTTCTTGCTCATGCTGTTCATCGCGAACATCGCGCTTACGATTCTCCGGGATATTAAAGAAGATTTCCTGGTGAATATTATCGATATGTCCAACTATTCCCCCTGGTTATTCACGCAAGTAGACAGTGTCGTGACGCTAATCTGCTTAACCATATTGGGATTGATGGTCCTGATAAAAGACAACATGAAAGTCCTTTCCATCCTTTACGGGCTGATCATCGCAGGCATGATAGTCATGACCGTTGTCTCGTTCGGACAAAAATGGCTCCAACTAGGCACCGTAACTTGGCTCTTCCTGCAAAGCATTTGCCTCTACATCGCTTTTCTGACTTTCCAAACCATTTTTTTCGACCGCTTCATCGCTTGTTTCAAAATATGCGGGAACGTAGGATTTTTCATTGTCCTGACAGATTTCTTGGGGTACACCGGTACCGTATTCGTATTAATACTCAAGGAATTCAGTGGAATAAACTTGGACTGGAAAGTATTCTATAACTTGCTGGCGGGCTCGGCAGGAATCTTTTGCTGCGCGTTGTTTGTCACTTCTTTCGTATATTTGCGTCAACGGTATCGCCAATCGGCTTCCTTCGCCCCGCAGGAGGGACGAAAAGAAATCAATTCCTTGGAGCCGACAGGAAACAACGCCTTGACGATCGCTTAAAATAACACCTAAATATATCAACTTATGAAAAAGATTTCATGCATCATCATGGACTGGGCTGGAACTGCCGTCGATTACGGTTGCTTCGCCCCCCTGAACGCTTTCTTGAAAGTATTCGCCGAAGAAAAAAGGATAGACATCACTTACCGTCAGGCACGTGAACCGATGGGGCTCTTAAAGATCGACCATATCAAAGCGATATTGAACATGCCGGATGTAAGCGAGAAATTTCGCGCTTTATATAAACGGGACTGGAATATGGATGACGTAAACCAAATGTACGCCAATTTCGAAAAACACCTGTTTGCCTCATTATCGGATTTCACGACCCCAATTCCCGGTGTATTGGATACGATAGCGCTTTTACGGGAACAAGGCATCAAGTTCGGTTCCACGACCGGATACACCGCCCGGATGATGGATATCGTCCGTCCGGAAGCGGCAGCGAAAGGTTATATAGTGGACAATTTAGTTACACCTGACGAACTTCCCGCTGGAAGGCCAGCTCCTTATATGATATACAAGAATATGATCAACTTGGCGATACCCTCAGTCGACATGGTCGTAAAAGTAGGAGATACGATCGCCGACATTAAAGAGGGCGTGAACGCGAAGGTCTGGAGCGTGGGCGTGATTACCGGAAGTAACGAGATGGGATTAACCGAAGCGGAATACAACAGCCGGCCGGCATCGGAATGGAATTCCATGAAAACGGAGGTTCGTGAGCGGATGATGGCCGCTGGAGCGAATTTCGTGTTAGACTCGATTGCCGACTTACCTGCTTGCATAGAGCATATCAATCAAATCATGAACAAAGGATAAATTCACGATACGATGAACTTGAAAAGAAACTATTTATTATTGACTCCCGGACCGTTAAGCACTTCAGAAACCGTAAGGGAAGCGATGCTGCAAGACTGGTGTACATGGGACAGGGATTATAACGAGGGTGTAGTCACCCCGATTCGCGAAGGGCTCTTGACTTTAGTAGGAGTGGATAAACAGGAATATACCGACGTATTACTGCAAGGAAGCGGTACTTACTGTGTAGAGGCGACCATCGGGGCGACCGTCCGTCCGGAAGACAAACTCTTGATTCTCGCGAATGGAGCCTACGGAAAGCGTATGGCACAAATCGCCGATTACTATCGGTTAAACTATGTATTAGTATCTTTGCGCGAGACTGAACTGATAACCGGCCAAATCGCCCGCGAGGCGCTGGAGGCCCATCCGGACATCACACATCTCTCAATGGTCCATAGCGAGACCACGACCGGCTTGTTAAACCCAATCGAGGAGGTGGCAGAAGTAATCAAAGGGAAAAACATCACCTTCATAGTCGACGCGATGAGCAGTTTTGGTGGAATTCCTATCGACATCAAAAAGTTAGGCATCGATTTTTTGGTCAGTAGCGCGAACAAATGTATCCAAGGCGTACCGGGCTTTGGTTTCATCATCGCCAAGAAAGACAAGCTAATCGCCACTAAGGGGAACGCCCGCTCGCTTTCCTTGGATATCTATGTGCAATGGGAAACGATGGAAAAAGGCCATGGGAAATGGCGTTTCACCTCGCCCACGCACGTGGTCCACGCTTTTTATCAAGCGATGAAAGAGCTTGACACCGAGGGTGGCATAGAAACCCGTTACGCGAGATACAAGAAGAACCACCAAATATTGGTTGAAGGCATGCGCAAGTTAGGATTCGAGACCCTATTGCCCGACGAGGCCCAAGGACCGATCATCACGTCGTTCCTCTACCCTACCGCCGATTTCGACTTCGCCGATTTCTACGCGAGACTGAAAGCGAAAGGTTTCGTGATCTATCCCGGAAAGATCTCCGATGCCGACACGTTCCGCATCGGTAATATCGGAGATATATTCCCCGCCGACATGGAAGCCTTGCTTCAAGCGATCAAGGAAATCAGGCAGTAAAATAAATCTTCTCAATAATAATCCCGATCAGGAACGTATCTTGACCGGGATTTTATTTATCTATCCTTCTGACAACTATCCAACACTTCATCCAAGATATGTATCGCTTCCGCCAATTGTTCCCGCTCGATAATCAAAGGAGGCGACAACTGGATGGTATATCCTTTGGAAATCTTGAAACTCAATCCACGCCTCAAGCAGGCGTAAAGTACCCTCTCCGCCAATTCCAAATCAGGACTTCCGTCTTCCCGCGTCAAATCGACCGCCCATAGCAAACCGATCCCGCGAATATCTCCTACGCATTTATGACGAGTTTTCAAATCCATCAAAAGCGAACGCATATAAACAGCGTCCCGTTCCACTTTCGCCAAAATATCATACTCCTGGATATAATTCATAACCGCCATGGCCGCCGCACAACCTAACGGGCTCTTCTCATGCGTATAATGCCCCAATGAAATCTGAGAAGCGATATTATAACGATCTTTCGCCACGATCGCCGCCATAGGGAAAATACCTCCACCCATGCCTTTACCCAAACAAAGAATATCCGGCTCGATGTCAAAATGCTCGAAGGCGAACATTTTCCCCGTCCGTCCAAAAGCAATCGGTATCTCGTCAAGAATCAACATGACGCCATACTTATCACAAATCTCCCGTATCCTTTTCCAATAAGCCTTAGAAGGGATCTGCACATCCGTATTACGGATTGTCTCGATAACGAAAGCTCCCACGTCACTCTCTTTTTGCAGGACATATTCCAAATAATCGGCATAAAACAACTCATCCTTACCTTGAAAAATCCCCTTCGACTCATAAGGAGGGATATGCTCGACACCCGGCAACAACGGTCCCATCCCTTGATGAAACTGAGCCTCTCCACCTACGGAAATCGCATCCAACGAAGCGCCATGGAAAGAATCCCAAGCCGAGATCACTCTGAATTTCCCGGTCACGTAGCGGGCCAATTTCAATGCCGTTCCTATGGCCAGCGTACCTCCCGGCATGAACAATACCCTATTCATCTCTTCCGGCAAAAGACTTGTCAGTTCCTTTGCGCAATCCACGGCTACCTGATTCGTATAACGGCGGGGACAAAACGGAAGGATATCCATCTGTTTTTTAATCCGCTCTAAAATATAGGGGTTCTTATATCCTAACTGATGAACATTATTCCCATGGAAATCCATATATTTCTCCCCGCTTTGGGCGTACAAATAAATACCCTCAGCGTTGTCCAACGTGTCCAAACAAGGAGTAGACAACGCTTGATGCAGGAAATAACGGCTATCATCAAGCAAGGTTTCTCCGGCTCGCGTCGGAGAGACCTTCTTGTTCCAAGACTCTCGTTGCTCGGAGAAATTCACGTCTCCTTCACAACGAAAAGCTTTATCAAACTCATTCCCTGTCATAAATTATCGTATATTAAATTTATCAGCGGGAATAATTTGCTTGGGAATTCCTGGACCTTTGTAAAAGGTGTCAATCCAATATCCTCCCATTACGTTTACAAGGACTGCCTTAAAATCATGCTTACCAGCCGACAATTGAATCCGACCCTCTTTCTCGATCACACCATGATTTCCATCATTATTCACCACCTGTTTTCCATCTATATACAAGATACTGCCATCATCAGACTGTAGGTAGAACGTATATACCCCTTCCTTCTCAATCAACAAATCCGCCAGGAAAATCAAAGCGAAATTGTTTGAATATTTCTCCACGTTTTGAGCTACCCGTTCTTCATCGATATTCACCTCTTTAGAGGTCCATTGATCAACCGCTTTTTCACCTGTAAGTACAGGGACCGATTCCCAATCCTTCCCCGCGAAGAAACTCACTTTCAATCCATTCGCCGGGTTATTCTTAACGATCCGGAAATAAGCGTCCGTTACGACACTCTCGCCTTCCGGATTATATGACTTCGCCCGTACCACGCATGTCTTATCGACCGTGAAAGGTCCCGTATATTCCATCGAACGTTCTGAAGGAATCGATCCATCTGTCGTATAAAAAATCCTCGCCCCGGGAATAGAGCTGGCGATCTCTACTTTCGCCTCCTGATCGACAAACAATCCTCCGGCCTGAGCCTGCCCTTGTCGTCCGCCATTGATCTTGACATCGTTCGTCAAATGTTTAATCGGCAACGGATTAACCGGAACCGACTCGCCCTCGAATGCGCAACAGATCGCTTTCCCGCGCCAAGCATAAGGCTCGTTCAAACCCAACGCATAGGTGATCGTAGGAGCCACATCATACATATATACCTCAACCGGAATCTCAAATCCCTTCTTGATTCCTTTACCGCACAAGATAAACGGAACGGTGGACTCCTCCAAGGTCGTACCTCCATGACCATCACCTATTCCACCATGATCAGCCACGACCATAATCGCGGTCTCGTCAGCAATACCGGCCTCTTCCGTCGCCTTTACAATCACTCCCACCAACGAATCGACCCGACTAATCGCTCCTAAATATTCAGGACTCATATGTCCATACGCATGTCCATAATGATCGACATCATCAAACTGAGAGAAAATAAATTCCGGTTTCTCGCTCTTGATATAATCCGCATAAGCCTCCGCTGTTTCTCTCTCCGTCGGGAAAGTCTTATCCACATCCGCCACGCCTTTCTCGAACAACGCGCCAAAGCCATCCCAATGATAAAACATCCCCACTTTATACTCCGGTTTCTGCGCTTTCACGACACTAACTACGGTAGGGAACATGCCATAATCGGTAATCGCAGCCGGCGCCAAGCTATAATTATCAGATCGCCAATCGTTCGAAGAATTTCCATGAATCTCCGGACCCGCACCCATCAACATAGAACCCCAATTCGGAGAACTCGAAGAGGGCTGGACGGTCCTGACATGATAGCAAACGGCACCATTCTCGATTAATTTATCCATGTTGGGTGTCGAAGCCTGTTTCAACCCCTCTACGCTCATCGCATCTACCCCAATCACATAAAAATGCTTTATTCCCAAATCACTTTTTTTCTCCATTGAGCAGCTCGTGAGCAGTAAACTTACCCAACAAGCCAAAAACAACATTTTCTTCATATTCACCTTTACTAATTATTAGAAATATCATCACTTATTCCACCACACCCGCGTAGTCAGATTATCCGCACCCTGACGACTAACCGCGGCTTGATAATTTTGGTTATTGTATGTCTGCTCGAACATAGGATAAGGAATTCGTCTAGGCCATTCTTGAATACTACTGTTACTTTGAAATCCTTTCAATGGATTCACTGATATTTCCTCGGGAACGCCCGTCCGACGCCATTCACTCCAACCTTCAAATCCGCAAAAATACAACGCCAACCATTTCTGTAAGTAGATCTTTTTCAATTTATCCCCACTCGAACCCTCATATCTTACCGTCTCTTGCGTATAATAATCATCCGAAGGCAATACGTCGCTTGCGGTCGGATATGTAAAATTCTCCGGAATACGGCTAGCCCAATATTCAAAGCTTGCCTGAATTCCCTGACGATAGTAGGTAGAAGCGTCACCCGAAGAAATCAAACCTCTCTCGCGGGCCTCAGCCAAATTAAGTTGAACCTCTGCGTAAGTCAACCAAATCGACTGTGGTGCCGTTGGCGATGCCAACTCCGGATCGATATTCCGGTTCAAGAACAAAATACTCATAGTAGAATTATAATCGCTACCTCCATTATATTTCTGCTCATCCCCTTGTGTCAGACAATTAGGAACACCCGCAAATTCCCGTTTACCTTCCGCCACGCTAGCTTTAGTGGGAGAAGCGAAAATATGAATCCGATTATCATTCAATTTTTTCAAATTAACCTCTAACGTTGTTGTCAGGAAATTCGCCTCGTTAAAATTGGCGGGAGTACCTGTATAGGAAGGAGCTTGATTTCCCTCCTCATCCAAGAAAGTGAAAACCGCATTATCTTCATTACTTTCCATCAATGGATACAAATCCGGATTGTTCGTCATATCCTTTAGTTCCTCGCCCACGTTCACCTGTACACCTTCCGTATTCGAGATTCGCATCAACATACGAAGGCGCAAGGAATTAGCGAACTTTCGCCATTTTAACACATCGCCATTGAAAATCAAATCTTTCGATATACTCTCCGAAGAGGTCTCCGACAGTAATTGATTCGCCTCTTTCAACTTGTCCAACAGATCGTAATAGATCTCTTCCTGCGTATCGTAGGTAGGATAAGAAATATCGTCCGTCTTACCTCTCAAAGCCTCACTATAAGGGAAATCGCCATACAAATCCGTCATTACCTGGAACATCCACGATTTCAACACATAACCAATACCCAACACATGCTTCTCCCCTTTTTCCTCCGCAGAATTAATCACATTCTGCACATCTCGTAAACAACTGAAATAGTAACGCTCCGTATCTGTCGGATCAAACGCACTGGCAAACATGCTCGTAAACGTATCCTCATGATAATCACAAACAATCAACGCTCTCGAACTTGTATTACTGAAATATTCTCTAGCCGCAGTATTCATGATCGAGGGAAAAAGCAATTCCGTCTGATCTATATGATCCGGATTATTTGGATTCGTATTCATTTCCTCAAAATCAGAAGTACAAGATACCAATGCCAACAATCCTACAGCCGATAACAATTTATATACTTTAATCATCTTCATTACACATTAAAAATATTAGAAACTGACATTTATTTGGAAGCCTAAACTTTTAGAACTTGGTACACTTAAGTTCTCAAATCCTTGAACCAAGCCGTTTCCTGTATTCGCCATAGCGGCCTCCGGATCCAAATGCTGGTTCTCAGTCCACAAGAAGAGGTTCTGACCTACGAAATAAAGACTTAATGACTTCAACACCGTTTTGCTAATCCATTTCTGAGGGAACGTATATCCAAACCTCAGCTCTCTCAACTTCACGAAAGAAGCATCCACCAACTGAGCTTCCGAATTGTGATCGTAATAATCCTTATGGAAACTACGGGCATCGGTTCCATATATACCCTCGCTATAGGTACCGTCGAAAATCGTCAAGTTCGGCGTATAAGTCCCATCCTCCAATTGAGCAGCTCCATCGATATAATAAGGAGCGTCATATTCCGTACCCGGCGCACGATCACCACGTCCGATCTCCGTTTCTATTAATTGCCCGGAACCGATACCTTTATTTATCGTACGAGAGACAAAAACTCCACCTTTACGAATATCGAACAATACGCCCAACTCGAATCCTTTGAAGAAGAAATTACTTCCCAATCCCATCGTCCAATCCGGATTCACGTTACCCAACAAGATTGGATCAGTTGTCTTGACAGGAAGTCCATTTGAACCGATAATAATTTCCCCTTTCATAGGGCCTTCTTTAACACGTTCGAAACCTGGACCGTATAATTGTCCCATGCGCTCACCAACCTTAGCGATCAGTCTCGCGTCCTCTCCTGGAGCGGAAATAACCAACTCATCCACGCCATCTACCAAATCCAATACTTTTCCCCGGTTACGAGCGAAGTTCATGGTGAAATCCCATGTAAATCCATTCCCTAACTCCACTGGTGTCGCGTTTACGACCAATTCTATACCTGAGTTACGAATTTTTCCGGCATTAATGACACGACTATTATATCCGCTCGTGGGCGTACTCTGCAAATTCAATATCTGATCTTTCGAATCCGCTCGATACCAGCTAAAATCAGCCCGTAAACGATCCTGGAATAAAGAGAACTCCAATCCTGTCTCAATCGTAGAAGTTCGTTCCGGTTTTAACGCCTTATTTTTCAGCGCATCCTCTTCCGAAATCAACGCGTTCGAACCAAAGAAACCTCCCGTTCCATAAACCGTACGTAAATTGTAAGGATCCGTGTCATTGCCGACCTGTGCGTAACCTCCACGGATTTTCAAATAATTAATGGGCTCTGGCAAATGGAATACCTCGTTCAATAAAACGCTCGCGGTCACCGACGGATAGAAGTATGAATTGTTATCGGAAGGTAACGTGCTTGACCAGTCATTTCTTCCTGTCACATCCAAATAAACCATATTGTCATAACTCAACTGTACACTACCATATACACTATTGATTTGTTTCTCATAACCATAAGACTGTGTATCCGGCTTCTCGACCGAATTCGCCAAAGAATACAAACCAGGAACCGTCAATGATTTCGCCGTACTGATCGATGTCTTACTCGTCCTGTACATCATGCTAGCGCCCACATTGGCCATCAAATAAAAGGATTTCGGCAAATTAACATCGTAACTTAACAACGCGTCATAGTTATTCTCTTGGAAACGTATATTTGTCTCCTCATAAAAACCTTGCGGATAATCGGCTGTACTATATGCCATTTGTCTTGGACGGAAATCATTATAAAAATCCGTTCCGCCTCGTAAAGACAACTTCAAATGATCTGTGAAAGAAACATTCAGCTTCAAATTTCCGAAGAATCTATCTTTATTTTGGCCAGAGGTATTCTCATATTGATAAAAAAACGGGTTATTATGATTCTCTCCGTAATTCCCTTGGAATTGGCGAATACCTTCTAATCCAGGCTGCCAATAATCTCGATAACTATTAATATTGTGGTTCTGTGGCAACCAGATAAAAAAATACATCGGAGTCTCACGTCCATAACCTAAATAAGGCCTATTTGTACTCAACGTTTTAATATAACTAACCGAAGAGGAAGCCTCCAAATATTTATTTATTTGATAAGAGCTATTTGCGCTGAACGTATGACGTTTCACGTTGTTATTAGGAACCAATCCATCTTGATCAAAATGAGTATAAGAAATACGGAAAGCGCCTCGATCGTTTGAGTTACTGATCGCCACATTATTCACGATCGTATGTCCTGAGCTGAAAAAGTCTTTCATATTATCCGGATGAGCCACCCAAGGGGTCGCGATCGGGTTTCCTCTATCCGTCAAATAAACATCTCCCGCACGATACCCATTATCGGTAGGAGAATCGAACTGCACACGAGGAAGGCCGTCAAAACGAGGTCCCCAGCTCTCGTCAAAAGCATCATTCACGCCGTTAGGATATAAGCCATTGTTTGAATATCCAAAGTTGCTCCCTTCATAAACGCCATCTTTTCCTTGACCGAATAACGTTTGCGTTTTGGGAAGAATCAATGGAGTCTCCTTCGTGAATGTACCACTATAAGAAATACCTAATCCCTTTTGAGATTTTCCCGATTTCGTAGTGATCAAGATAACGCCATTGGCAGCCCTAGAACCATATAAAGCGGAAGCCGCAGGACCTTTCAATACACTGATACTTTCTACGTCACTTGGATTAAACTCAGCGGAACTGTTGCCGAAATCTGCGTTTGAGTGATTCTGCACGGCATCATTACCGACAGGAATACCATCAATAACATACAACGGTTGATTCGCCTGGTAATTCAATGAAGATTCACCACGAATAATGACACGAGTCGTACCTCCCGCCACTGAGTTTGAATTGATAGCTACACCCGCTACCTTTCCCGCTAAAGCGGAAGAGAAATTTGAATTCAAGTTTGTCAGTTCATCCCCATTCAAATCTTGGACCGAATAACCCAGCGCCTTTTTCTCACGCGATATACCTAACGCAGTCACCACGACTTCATTGATGGCGTAAGTATCTTCTTCCAAGACTATATCCAAAGTTGTCTTTTTCCCAACAGTTACTTCTCTTGTCGTATAACCAATATACGAGAATTGTAACGTAGCGTCTGCTGGAACTTCTATTACAAAATTTCCATCTATATCAGTCACGACACCCTGAGTGGAACCCTTTACCATAACATTCGCGCCAATCACCGGAACACCATGAATATCCACTACCCGACCTTTAACCGATACAGGAGTCTGTTTAATCGCCTCTTTTTTGACGATCACATACGAACCATCCGCCAATTTCTTATAAAAGAAACCCGTTGACGCCAAACTATTTTCCAAAACCTCTTCCCAATTCACTTGATTAAGAGATAAATCCGGAACTTCCGCTTCTCCTATAATATTCACGTCGTAAGCGATTACAACCGGACTAATATCTCTAATCCGATCAAGTCTGGCGACCAATGTCTCCGCCGGATAAACGATGGAAACCGGTTGTGCGGAAACATAAGCGGAAATCAACAGACTAAAAGACAATGCGGTCGACAATAACCAATGTTTACCATTTTTACTCTTTCTCATTCGATTCATTTTCCCAAAAATAAAAATTAACGAAATATATTTAGAAAAACTGCAGTTATCATGACGTAAACAAACATATATCTAGCCATCTATCATTTATAGAAGATAACACGATCGTTCTCTTCTTTATAATCAACACCATACAATTCCGAAATTACATCCAATACATTCTCCAACGAACAACTGGCATTGAACGAGGCGCTCAGACATATCCCTGACAATACGCCTTGTTCAAATACTAAATCTTTATGATAAAGCTGACTAATCCTCAATTTCAATTCGGCGACCGTCGCGTTTTTCAAAACCAAACGATGTTTCATCCATGCCGTGAAATCTGATGCATCATTCATGCCACGTCGGTATTCTTCACTTACGCGATCATAAACAATCTCCTCATTTATAGTTAACAATCCCAATAAAGAAGAACCCGTTTGCACCTCTACCTTACCGCTCCTGACCGAAATGACATCTCCACCCAAAGTCTTATACGACCGAATGTTGAACGACGTTCCTCTCACGATTGTCCGCAACCGTCCATGATGAACCACGAACGCCTTTTCCTTATTCGATGCCACTTCGAAAAAAGCCTCTCCATCTTCAAGCCAAACATCTCGTCTCTCACGATTAAACAGTTTTGGAAGATACGCCAATCGTGTATGACAGTTCAAGTACACGATCGATCCATCCGGTAACTCGACTTTACGTATCGAATCCGTTGTCTCAAAATACTCCTTTTGGGAAAGAGCCATCACCAGCCGTTCTCTCAACATTCGTGGTTCCGTTCTATCAAAGAGCGACTCCAACGAGAATAGAATCAAAACAAACAAAGCGGCGATCATCGCTACTTTCCGGAAAGAGACAGCCAAGAATCTCTCCTTTTCTTTTTCAATATCCGTATTCTCCAAATATTTTTCACTCAAGGAATTCCATATCTCATCACAGCCTCTCTCCAGGCTCTCGGAATCCAACTCCGATTTCTCTTCGGAAAAAGGATGCCAAGTCTCTATGATATGCCGTTCACGCGCATTAGCCTTTCCGCTATAATAACGATTGAACAATAACCAAAGCCACGTTGTTTTCTTCATCTTCCTTGTCGCTTGTTTCTTGAATCTATTAGATAATAGATCCACATACCGTCTTTTTCTCATAACAACCAATTAAGATTCTATTACATTTTGGTAACGGTAAGATTTCACGATTCGCGACCGGCTTCTTCATAGATTTGATTTTATTTTGTAATAAATTCGTAAAGAAGCCGCCTTATTTTTGTGCAAAATCAATAAAAGATGAGAACTTCTGATCGACAGTTATTGGATTTAATCGTATACAACGACAAAAAGGCTTTTAATGAATTTTATAAACGATACGCTCGTTTACTCTACAAATGGGCCTATAACCGAACTAAAGATATAGAAACCACGCAGGAAATCTCTCAGATGTTTTGGGAAAACATATGGCTTTCTCCTTTATCGATAAAAACGGACGAAAACGGATGCGCGAAAAATTTCATGTTACGCTTTTACACTTTCCGTATCCTCGATTACCTGAAAACAAAACAAGCGAATCTGTGCATTCCGACCGAGGATACACTTTTCCTGTCATTAGAGGATAATGAGGATTTATCTTATTCGCATATATTAGAAGAACTCAGCGTGAAAGAAATACACCAAATCATAGACGAGACCATAGCTAAACTGCCGGAAATAGCGCGTGAGATCTTTCATCTAAGATGGGAAATGGAATATTCCGTAGCGGAAACCGCAAATAAGCTCCATCTTAAGGAAAAAGAGATTTATAACAGATATCACCGAATCCTTCACACGATCCGGGAAAAGATCACCACGACTTATCTCAATATAAAGAATACATCAACGAAACCTTCCCCAAATACGGATATCCATTTTTCCACCCAAGCCTGACTTTCTCCAACCTCTTTCCTCTTATAAAGTAATCGACTCTTGAAGGACTAACAAACCTTCCGGTCCCATATTGAACAGCAAATCCACGATGCTGAGGTTGGGCAGGAACCCATATTTTTCTCGAAATACCTGATAATAGGCTTTCGGATAGAAAGATAAATCCTCCGCCTCATGCTTGGGACGGATAATTTCCCGGAAATCATTCGTCACTTCCCGCTCATAGTGGTCAGTGAAAGTGACATGGGGTCGCACGTCCAACGAATCGCAAATCAAACGACGTAATTCCTCATTAAAATCCAGCAAGAACGTATATTGCCTCTCATAGAACGGAGCGAAATCGTCCGCGTAATATTCGAAAAAAGGACTCATGTTATAAGCGGACACCAAAGCGTTCCAATGCAGATGCCGCCAATTGCCATGGTCGGAGATACGGATGTCCTTGGTTTGGCATTTCAAGGTCTCCGGTTTCACGATAGGAACCGAAAGCGATAAAGGGCCGTTCGCCGCGGCGATAATACAACGGTTTCGATAGGTCTGCTTGATGTAATTCTCGGAAGTCTCGAAACGGACCTCCGGATATTGAAGCATCTTGCAATATTGTTGTATCGGACCTAAATAAGCGGTCGACAAGAATACAGGCGACATAACTAATTCACGGATTTAAAGATTCTTTGTTTATCAAGGCTGTACCAACGGAACCACGCCTCTCCTATCATGTGGTCTGAAGGGATGAACCCCAGATGACGGGAGTCTATCGCCTCGTTCACGTTGTCGGATAATACCCAATAATAATCTTGGTTAAAGAAAAAGAAGTTCGTCTCCCGTCCGTCCACGTACAGTTTCCCGTCGCGAAAGGAAGCCTTCCCGTCTGTCTCGTTTAGGATGATTTCCTTACATGCGGTCAACGCGGCCGCATCCAATGGATACGCTCTCCCCTTTTTAGGGACAATCAATCGATACTCCCGCTTTCGCTCATTGACAAAATGCAGATTGATTTCCTCCGTCAATTCTCCCCGCAACTGGTATTCCTCGAATACCGTGAGACTAAGCGAAAGTCCGGAACTTTCCCGTCTCAAATCCCGTTTAGGGATACATAACCTTTCCATAACCGCCATAAACGTATCTTTGGCGATCGCATCCACGAAATAGGTACTAAGGGAATGGGGCGATTGCGGAATTTTCTTCCCATTGACCGTATAGCCATCCTGCCCGATAAGAATCGTGTCACCGGGCATACCGATACACCGGCTGATGAATAAAGGCGCATGGATAGAATCTTTCGCCAAAGGACTGGTAAATAATACGATCTTATTACGTTTCGGAACGTTTCCCGCATGGAATTTCCGTACAAGAATATAATCACCTTTACGAAGAGATTCCTCCATCGACCCCGTGGAGATTCGGTAGGAACCCACGAAAAAAAGACGAAAAAGCACGACGATTCCTACTATCGATACGGTTGCCGCCAACCCTCTCCACAAGCGTCTCAGGAATCGTCGATTCATCGCCATAACTTTTTATTCTCAGTCCGGATGAACCCAACGGAACAAACGATTCCAACGAATTTTCCCATCAAACCATCCGCGATCCTTATCCAACGAGAGCCAAATCATGATTGGCTTACCTACGATATGGTCTTCCGGCACGAATCCCCACGAACGGCTATCCGCGCTATTGTGGCGATTATCTCCCATCATCCAATAATAATCATACTTAAACGTATAAGAGGTCTCCGCCTTTCCATTGATATAGACTTGGCCCTCTTTCACGTCCAACGTGTTATTCTCATAATTCTTTATACAACGGCCATACAACGCGAGATTACGCTCGTCGAGAGGAATCGTTGCCCCCTTTTTGGGAATCCAAAGCGGACCGAAATTATCGCGCGTCCACCCCGTCTCATATCCTACCGGATAAGTCGGTCCGCCTAACTCTTCCGGCTCAATGACGACTTTCTTCACGCCCGGCAATTTTTGGACAATCGCCAACGCCTTTTGGGTTAATGGCAAGCGGTACACGAGGTTATATTGTCCGTTCTCATTCGGCGTAAAGCCCAGATAAGATAACAAGTTCTGATAATAACCTCCTCCCGACGCCAATATCCGGTCATCCTTGCTCACGTCCATCAAGCGGAACTGCTCTTCCGTAATCGGGCTATCCGTCTCGACGAAATAATTGAACTGCATATTCTCCGGATTCTTGGCGGGCTTGCCATCGATATAGACTTGATTATCAATAATCCGAAGCGTGTCGCCGGGCATACCTATGCAACGCTTCACGTAATTCTCCCGTTTATCCACCGGACGATAGATAACCTCCCCGAACGTGGCCTTATCCAGCCAAATCCGTTCGCGTCCGTACTCCGCCACCAAACTGTAATAGTCAGGATTCTGTACCTTCATCGCGATCGTGTCTCCCGCGGGGAAATTGAACACCACGATGTCGTCACGCTTCACGTGCCCCAAGCCTTTCACACGCTTATAGCCCCATTCCGGCCACTCCAGATAAGATTTGCAATTGAGGATAGGCAACGTGTTCTGCACCAGTGGAAAAGAAAGTGGGGTGTTCGGCACGCGCGGGCCATAGCTTAATTTGCTCACGAACAAATAGTCACCCACCAGCAACGATTTCTCCAGCGAGGAACTGGGAATCTGATAATTCTGGAAGATAAACAGGTTTATCAAGTAAACCGCCACCAGAGCGAACAAGATATCGTCCACCCATTCCAACGCGCTACGGATGGAGGGATTCTTGGAACGTTTCCAAGCGCCCCACGGGATATAATGGGTCAAGAATATATCGACGATAACGACCAAACCCAGTAGCAACCATAGGTTTTCCATCCATACGGAGAACAGTGTGTACAACACCGCCGCTATGCCGAATTTAATCCATTGTTTTTTCGTGAACTTCCCCTTGCCTTGTTTTTCCTCGATATTCTCCATTATCTTAGCGTCGCTTAAAATTTAAACAAGTCGTTCATCCCAAGGAAACCCTTCTTCCCGGCGGTAAACTCCGCGGCGACAACGGCTCCCAAGGCAAAACCTTCCCGACTCTTGGCGTCATGTTTTATGCTGATCGTATCCACGTCGGACTCATAGATAATCTCATGGATGCCCGGCACTTCTCCTTCCCGGATAGCGTGAATCGGCAAATCCGTCTTTTCCTCGGCGGTCTCAAGCGTCCACCGCTTCTTGCGGTCGATATTCTCCAAGATTCCTTCCGCCAACGTAATAGCCGTGCCACTCGGAGCGTCCAGTTTATGGACGTGATGCACTTCTGTCATGCGCACGTCATAAGCGGGGAAACCGTTCATGATTTTCGCCAAATATTTATTCAACGCGAAAAAGATATTCACGCCGATACTGAAATTGGACGCGTAAAAGAAGGTCTTACCCTCCTTCTCGCACATCTCCTTCACCTCGCCGAGACGGTCCAGCCAACCGGTAGTGCCCGAAACGACCGGAACGCCCACCTCGAAACATTTCATGTAATTGTCGAAAGCGGTAGCCGGCGTGGTGAACTCGATAGCCACGTCCGCGCTCTTGAACGCGTCCGAATAAATGTCGTCCGCATTGTTAATATCTATGATAGAAACGATTTGATGTCCCCTTCGGATAGCGATACGCTCTATCGCCTTACCCATTTTCCCATAACCTATAAGCGCTATCTTCATAACTTTAGTTGATTTAGTCTCGCGAATATACGGAAAAATAATGACATGATCCTGACAGATTTTTCCTTCTTCCGTTCGTCAAAATCATCTGATCGGCCTTAATATTTATTATCACCGGGGGCCGTCTCTCTATCATCGCTGACTGAGAGAGGCCATTCGTATAACAATAGGGTCAATATTACACGAGAAATCCCCGGTTAAATCATTCCACTACTTTCTAACGGCTCAATCCACGATTTGACGTGGAATGCTTTCCCAATAATCCATATTGGTAATCAGCTCGACGGTGATTTTACGGTCACCGCGCCGAACGTTATCAGGCGCGGAAGAGGGCGCGATCGCAATTTTCTTACCTATACCTCGCCATTTCATCATCTCGCTCGGTACGCCACGTTCCTCCAGCGCTTTCACCACCTCACCGGCACGGGCTTCCGAAAGGGCACGGTTAAAATTATCCGCACCGCGCGCGTCGGTTTGACCGGTAATCAAGAAACGACGGCTCGTGTCACGTTTGAATGTCTCGGCGATCTTGTCCAATGTCTCGTTGGAGATTGACGTGATCTCGTAGCTGTTGAAGTCGAAGTAAATCTGGTCGAACAGCTCGGTGAGGCTCTTGGTGATGACCGTCTCGACGGGTTTCTCGACGATAACCTCTTTTTCGACTACCTTCTCCACGATTTTCTCGACCGGTTTCTCTACGTAACGGACAACCGGTCTCGGCTTCTTCGACTTTCCACCGATGCGCC
>CASEGC010000121.1 GCA_949287365.1 uncultured Parabacteroides sp. | reverse complement strand
TATAATCCCCAACCCAAAGTGGCGACTATGGCCACCGCCCCGGACACGTAGATGATCCATCTCTCCTCTATGTCCCCGAATATGGACGTGAGTATAACCGCCGTGGCGATATACTTGGCTATGTCCATCAACCATTTGCCTAATTCTTTTCTCATGGGGACAAATATAGGGAAAAAATCGGGATTCCCGTTTTAAATACCCCAAAAATAGCGTATTTAACCGAAGAACTTGGACCTGGCGACCAACGCGGCGTTCTCCTCCTCCCCGACGCGGATATATTTAAGGAACTCCTTCTCGGTCTTGTGCCCCGTGATCCGCATCACGCTAAGCTCCAGCCCCTCTATGTCCGTTATCTCCCGCCGGGTGAGATATACCGTGTCCGTCTCCGAGGAAAGGATCTTGAACGCCCTCATCGAGCTTTGCGTGTTCGTGTGCATACCGTCCGCGAGCGCCGCCGCCATGATCTCCTTAAGGCTCTTGATATGCTTGCCCGTCGTGTTCGGGCTGTAATCCTTCCTGTTGAAGAAATCGACGAAATCGTTATAGAAATCCATGTCTATATCGTCGTAGTCGTATTTCCGCCCCTTCGCTCTCTGGAACTTGTCGAACTCGCTCTGGAACGAGACCTTGTTCTTTATCGAACCCTCGCTGTACATCATGCCGGATTCCGTCTTCCTCTCCCCGTTCCGCATCCCGTCTATATAACGCCGGATATACGTGTTTAGATCCACCACGCGAGCCGCTTTCTCCTCCTCCAGCCTCTTACGCTCCTTCTCGGCTTCCCTCTCTATCTTTTCCGCGTATACGATCTCGTAGATACGATCCGCCGCCGTCCGTCTATATCGCCCTTGTTCAGCAGCACTGTCAGAACTCGTTGTATCTCGTCCAGCTTCCCGAACAAGGCGCGCTCCCTCGACCGGTAGCTCTCCAGCGATTTAGCGTTCTTGTGCCCCCTCTGCCAGTCGGAGGCGTTGGCCAACAGACGGGTACTTACCTTTATGTCGATTCCCGCCGCCACCCTGCGGATCCGCATGAATATAGGCTGGATCCCGCATTTCTCCTTAACGTAAAAATTCACTCCCATATCTTTTTTTGTTTGGTTTCGATAATCAGTGCCAAAAGTGCCGAAAGTGCCGCTTTTTGAAAACCTTTCTTTTTTAACATTTACTTTCCTCGCGCGTAAGTCTGACGAAAGGAATATTCTATCGTTACTGCAAAGGTATGCGGAGTTCCCATAATGTTCCCATTTTTTGAATATAGAATGATACATAATGTACGGTTAACGAAATTGAATTATTTTATAATTGGTTGATAATCAATGAATGTTTAGTGTGGCGATGTGGACAAAATATATCAAAACGTATCAAAAAAAGGAACTTGTTGGACCTGATGTCAAAGATGTGGCGGTGGATATGCTCCTGCGGTTCGTTCTTCTGCTCTTCCGAATTTCTGACCAACGATTCTTTCAAGTTACGCAACAGGTGCAGAATCTTGTTCGATGCGTAAACCTCCGCCTCCCCAAACTTCG
>CASEGC010000120.1 GCA_949287365.1 uncultured Parabacteroides sp. | reverse complement strand
CGCGTCTATCCGCGATATACGAAAGAGATGAGCGCTTCTACAATAAACAACAAACGTATAGCCAAAAACACCCTGATGCTTTACATCCGGATGTTTGTCATCATGGCCATATCTTTGTATACGTCGAGAGTCGTGCTCGACGCGCTCGGGGTGGAAGATTTCGGTATCTATAACATCGTGGGAGGAATCGTCGTCCTGTTCGCGTTCATCAACGGCGCCATGACCAACTCCGTACAACGTTTCCTGAATTTCGAGCTTGGACGAGAAAACTTAAAGGAAACCCATAAAGTATTCTCCGCCAGCCTGAACATTTACATCGGCCTCGCCTTATTGCTTATCCTTATGGCCGAAACCATCGGGCTCTGGTTTTTTAACGCTTACATTAACATCCCGCCCGAACGGATTCACGCGGCCAATTGGGTTTATCAACTCACGATTGTCGCCATGACGCTCAACGTCATCCGCTCCGTTTACAACGCGGCGATTATCGCGTATGAACGAATGTCGTTTTACGCCTACACGAGTATCATCGAGGCGGTTCTTCGGTTGGCCATCGTATATTTGATTTTCAAGTTTCCGGACCGGTTAATCAGCTACGCTTTCCTTACGGCGATAGTGTCCTTGATTATCTTAGCTTGCTATATCGTATATTGCCGGAAGAGGTTTGAGATATGCCGCCACCATTCGTTCGAATACGATAAACGAAACTATAGCCAACTGATGAGTTTCTCCGGTTGGAGCCTGTTCGGGGCGTTGGCGAACACTGGAGCGCAGCAAGGCGTAAACATATTGATAAACATGTTCTTCGGCGTCACGCTGAACGCGGCTCTCGGAATAGCCAATCAAGTCAATAGCGCGGTTTATAGCTTCCTGTCCAGTTTCCAGACCGCGTTCAACCCCCAAATCATCAAGACTTACGCGGCCGGCGAATGGACCCATTTCATCAACCTGATTATCCATACCTCAAGATATTCCTATTTCTTGATGCTTTTGATGGCCATTCCCCTGTATATATGCTGTCCGGAAATACTGGATATTTGGCTCAAGGAGGTGCCTCCTCATACGGTCTCGTTCTGCAGATGGACGCTCCTGTTCTCCTTGATAGACGCTATACAAGGCCCATTGTGGGTCTCCGCGCAAGCGACCGGGAAAATACGGACCTATCAAATGCTCATGAGCGTTCTCATCTTGCTGAACATCCCGATAAGTTATGTACTGCTCAAGCTCATACCCATTCCGGAAATCGCGTTGATGGTACGCGTGGCGATCAACGCGCTGACATCCGTAGCTCGTGTGCTTTACCTACGTAAATTGTACGATTTTCCGGTTTCCCGCTACGTCAAGGAGGTCGTATTAACCTGCGCGATCACGACAATATTGGCCATCATCATGCCCTATCTCGGGTACTTTTACCTGCCCGACAGCATAAAGACGATAACCGTTATCCTCATCTCATTAGGAAGCACTTTAGGGATTGTTTATCTTGTCGGCCTGAAAGATACGGAACGCGATTTCGTGAAAGATTCACTCAAACGATTAAAACAAAGAATATGACAACCGCTACGATAACATTCCACGCCCCTCATAACTATGGCTCGATGTTGCAAGCGTACGCCTTGCAATATATCCTAGGACGATTGGGGTTCGATAACGAGATTATCAACCTGCGCACGCCGCGCCAACGAGCCATGTACGGGCCTGTCTCGCATTGTCCCGAATCGGGCGTAAAAAGCCTCATTCGCCGCGTCATAGCGGCCCCATTTATGGGAGAATTGAAAAAAAGATACGACCTCTTCGAGAGTTTCCTTCAAGATAATTTGAAGTTGACTAAAGAATATAAATCCTTGGAAGAACTAAAGCGAGCGGATTTACGATATGATTGCTTTATCTCTGGAGGCGACCAAATATGGAACACGGCTCCCGTCGATTTCGATTGGAGTTATTACCTACCTTTTGTCAAGGAGGGTAAAAGAATCTCTTATGCGGTCAGCATGGGGCCTCGTTCGCGGGAACAGGTAACCGAACGGGAAACGGTCCGGAAATATCTATCCGCATACGACCATATCTCCGCGCGCGAGGAGGAGACGAGAAAATTGGTAGAGGAACTGACGGGGAAAAAGGCGGAACTGGTTCTCGACCCCGTATTACTACTCGAACCGGAAGAATGGGACAAACATCTCGACCCGAATCCTATCATAAAAGGAGATTATATTCTTCTCTACACACCCGGATTCAACAAAGAGACATTCGACACGGCATCTGAGATACGCCGTATCACCCACCTTCCGGTAATCAATACGATATTCAAGCCCCAAAGTCTGTTATACCCGAATATCAAGCATAAATTCGATGTAGGTCCGTGGGAATTCCTGAATCTGCTGAAATATTCCAAGATGGTCGTGAGCGGCTCTTACCATGCCGTGATTTTCTCCATGCTTTACGACAAGGACTTTATCGCCGTGAACGGAGCGAGAGACAATCGCATGCGCACCATGTTGGAAAATACA
>CASEGC010000119.1 GCA_949287365.1 uncultured Parabacteroides sp. | reverse complement strand
ATTTACCACCCCTAAATCCCCTTTTATTTACTAATAATCAATTATTTACGAACGGGTTTTTAAGCGCGAAAATAGGCGTTTTTTACCCCCTATTAAAAAGATGTACGCGCGTACATTATATACAGTCCGTTTTCCCATTTCCCCGAAATCGCGAAAAAGCGCAATAAAGGGGCGGCGGAGCCGTCCAACCACGCTTAACCGAGGGTGAGCGAAGCGAACCTTCGGATAAGGAAACGCACCAACCATCTCCGGCCTCGAAGAGGTCGAACAACCTATTGGACTTCTTCGAAGCCCTACACGTAAGATACACGGCACGCCCACGCGGGTTTGCTCCACTCACCCTCGGTTAAGCATGGTTGGACGGCTCCGCCGCCCGCGAGAAACACGCGGAAAGTAGCGTTTTCCCTCTTTGGGAAGCTGACAGGGAACTAAACAACTTGAAAAGCTCCCCTGTCTTAGGGGAGCTGGCTCACGAAGCGAGACTGAGGGGTCAAGACTGAGGCTTAGCCCGTTCACGGTATGTGAATTGACCCCTCACCCCTGCGGGGAGCTCCCCTAAGACAGGGGAGCTTTTCAGAGGGTAGCGATTTGCCCCATTTTGAAATACCCTTGGGAAATCGCTCCCTTCCCCTGAGGAGAGGGGAAGGGCCGGGGATGGGGTCAAAAAAACACGTACATGTTTCCCGAAAAACATTATCGTGTTTCCGCGAAAACATGTACGTCTTTTATCCAAGCCTTTTTTACGTTTATCTCGCCTCCCTGCCGAAGTCGAAATAAGGCGATGGCACACGTACGCTATCTATACGGGCGGCCATCGCTTTCACCAGCTCCGGACGCTCGGAAGCGAGGTTATTATCCTCGTGCTCGTCCTCTTTCAGGTTATACAGCTCCATCCGTGTACGACCCACCATCGGCTGGCGAATCAATTTCCAATCGCCCACGCGTAACGCCTCTTTTCCACCCTCCTCGTGAAATTCCCAATAAAGGTAATCATGCTCCGGCTGCTCCTTCTTGGACAACAAGGTAGGCAAGAACGACACGCCGTCCGTGGCCACGGGAAGCGTCGTTCCCACCAGCTCCGCCAAGGTAGGCATCACGTCCCAAAAAGCGCTTACATGGTCGGTCGTTTTCCCCGCCTTGACCCAGCCCGGACACCAAGCGAGCATCGGCACCCGTATGCCACCCTCGTATAAATCCCGTTTGATACCCCGGAAAGGCCCGTAGCTATGGAAAACATCCGGGTCGGCGCCACCCTCGTGATGCGGCCCGTTATCGCTGGTGAAAATCACGAGCGTACGCTCGTCCAGTCCCAGCCGTCGCAGCTCATCCAACAGCTGTCCCACATACCTGTCCAATCGGGAGACCATCGCGGCGTAAGAGGCCAACGGTTTTTTGGAAGTGTTATAACCGCCACCCCGCAAGTAGTCGAACTTCCCGATATAGGGCGTCTCCTCGAACATATTCTCATAAATCCGGTAAATCGAGTCGTGAGGCAGGTTCAACTCTGCGTGAGGCAACGTATAGGTAAGCATAACGAAGAAAGGCCTATTCTTATACCCTCGGATAAAGTCCAACGCTTGCGCTTGAATCAGGTCCGGCGAATAGGTCTTATGGACATTATGCCTGTTCTCCGGAAAGAGGACCCTCTCGCCGTTATGCCACAAATGGTCCGGATAATAGGAATGCGCCTGCCGCTGGCAATTATAGCCATAAAACTCATCGAAGCCCATTTTGTTCGGCACCGAGGCGGAATCGGGCGCGCCCAAACCCCATTTCCCGAAAAGGCCCGTAACGTAGCCGACGGATTTCATCAACGTTCCCAACGTATAGGTACCTTCCGGCATCGACATCTGTCCCTCCGGGAATACCTCCTTGTTCCCGCGAATACAAGAATGTCCGGTATGTAACCCCGTCATCAACGAGCAACGGGAAGGCGCGCTAACCGAGCACCCCGCGTAATGTTGGGTGAACCGCATCCCCTCCTCCGCCATCCGGTCGAGATTCGGGGTCCGGATGATTCGCTGCCCATAACACCCCAAATCACCATAACCCAAGTCATCCGCCAAGATATAAATGACATTCATCGGGAGCTCCTTTTCCGGAGCGTGTCCGCAGCCCGTCGCCCCTACCAGCGTCAAAGTCCCGACCATATACGAAAGCAGCCGTTTTTCCATAATAAACCTCCTGATTAATTCGACGTAAAGATAGCGATTTTGAGCGGAAGACGTACGTCCTTCTCGAATAAGTATTACATTCGCGTATCGATAAAACGAAATGCCATGAACAAAAAACCAGCCAAAATCAAGATAGAGCCGCCTTTTTGGTGGAGCGACATGAAAAACGGCGAACTCCAGTTATTGGTCTACGGTACGGACATCGCCACCTACCGGCCCCATATCGGCTATCCGGGAGTACGGATAAAAGAGGTCGTCGCGCCGGGGAACCCTCACTATTTATTGATTTATCTGGATACGGGAACAGCCCGGCCCGGACGATTCAACATCCTGTTCGAAAAGGAGGGGGACGCTTTCTCCGTCCCGTACGAACTCAAACGGCGCGAACCAAACGCCGCCCAAGTGAAAGGATTCGACTCTTCCGACGTGGTTTACCTTATCCTGCCGGACCGTTTCGCGAACGGGAACCCCGACAACGACCAAATCCCCATGCGGAACGCCTACAAGGTGGACCGTAAAGACCCAAGCGCACGACATGGCGGCGACCTCGCGGGCATCGAACGGCATCTGAACTATCTCGACGCATTAGGTGTAACGGCTATTTGGCTGAACCCCGTGCTGGAAAACGATATGCCGGGCGGCTCTTATCATGGCTACGCCACCACGGACTATTATCGGGTAGACCCTCGCCTTGGCACGAACGAGGATTATCTCCGCCTGATTGACAAGGCGCACCGAAGAGGGATACGGGTTATCATGGACCTGATTTTCAACCATTGCGGAAGCGGCCATCCGTGGATGGAAGAACCTCCCTCGCATGACTGGTTCAACCATGCGGAACGTTACATACAGACTAACCATGACAAGGAGGCGCTTTTCGACCCTTACGCCTCGGACTACGACAAGGAACGGCTGATAAGGGGTTGGTTCGTGCCGGACATGCCCGACTTGAACCAACGTAACCCGCACGTGGCGAGATATCTCATCCAAAGCTCCATCTGGTGGATTGAATACGCGGGCATCGACGGTATCCGGCAAGACACTTATCCCTACGCGGAGCCGGAGATGATGCGGGAATGGTGCAAGGAGGTGATGAACGAATATCCGGATTTCAACATCGTGGGCGAGGCTTGGATGAACTACACGATAGGTTCCGCCTATTGGCAAAAGGGAAGCCGGTTGAACTTCGGGGAAGACACGGGACTGAAATCGGTCATGGATTTCCGGCTGATGGGAATCGCCGGACAAGCGTTCCGCGAGAAGACAGGCGATTCCGGCGGGCTGCATACGATTTTCGAACACCTGTGTTACGATTATGTCTATCCGGACATCTACCACGTGCTCCGTTTTCTCGAAAACCACGACACGGACCGTTTCCTCACCACCACCCCGAATAGCGGCGAAGAGCTATATGCCTTCAAGCAAGCCGTGACCTTCCTGCTGACCATTCCCGGCATTCCCCAGCTTTATTACGGGCAGGAATTGTTGATGAGCGGGACAAGAGCGAAAGACGATGGTTACGTACGCCAAGACATGCCCGGCGGATGGCCCGATGATGAGACGAACGGATTTGAGGCGTCCGGCCGTAGCGAGGTACAGAACGAGGCGTGGAATTTCCTCCGCCGCCTGTTAAAATGGCGAAAGGGGAATGAGGTTATCGCACGAGGAAAGATGAAACATTTCAAGCCGAACCGGGGAGTCTATGTCTATGAGCGCCGCCTCGGAGACAAGAGCGTCCTTATCTTCCTGAACGGTAACCACCAAAAAGTGAACTTGCCCCTCGACCGCTACGCGGAGGTCATCCAAGGCAAATCTTCCGGCAAAGACATATTGACAGGCAGGAGAATCGTCCTCAAAAAACGACTGACTCTCGCCCCCAAAGGAATACGGGTGATGGAATTATGAATGACGAATGACGAGTCAACTCATAACTCGTCATTCGGAACTCGCCATTCAAAACTCAATCCCGCCTTGATTATTGAGTAGCAACAAGCCTCGGTCAAGCGTTGTCTGTTCGTTCGAAGGCTGCTCGCGAACGACATAAATTTGCCGCGCCTTATAGCCTTGTTCCACTCGTTCCAAGCCCTCCAACCGGACGGAATCCACCTCATAGCGCTTATATGTCCCATTGTCTTGAAGGATTTCCAGTTTCCGGTCGATTGGCTCATCGCCGTTCCAACGTGTTGTCGAACCCTCTTTCTCGTCATATCTGGAGACCGACAATTTCCCGCCATTCAATCCCGTAAAGACATAAGCGCTATCGCTCCATAAGAGCGTGACTTCGGAAGCGATCGTCTCGCCCTCCTCCGACAGCAGATGACGTATATAATGCCCCTCGCTATCCAAGAAATCGAAAGTCCAATTATCGCCAAGCACCATACTGCCTAAAAGGAAGACATCCCCATCCTCAAACGGATAAATCACTTTCATGGAACCGTCCTCCAACAAACGGAGCCAATAAGCTCCCCTGAAAGAGGAACCGTCTATCGTAGGGATTCCCTCCTGAAAAGCGATGAAACAAGCATATCCATCCTCCACCGGCCGCATTCCGGTTCCGGTGAAGAAAACGGTCCTATCCGCGTTCTCCGGAATCTCGAACGGGGAGACCCATTCTCCTTTAAGCTCCGTATATTTCTCATCAAACAAACCAATCCACAATTTATCCCCTTTGATATAGGAGATTCCGCCATCCTCGGACTTCCCCAACGATTCACGGACGAAACCCACCGTATCGTTCAAGAAAGAGGCCACATGACCGAAAAACCGCTCGTTATAGGAAGTCAATATGGACGGATCCAACTCCTCAATCGGCTCATCCACGGCACCACTCCCCTCTTCTTTCAACAACTCCTTATTGCACGAGACCAAAAGCAACAAAAAGAATAGCCAAACCTGCTTTTTCATGATAATCATCCTATCTGTATCTTACACCGTTACCTCAACTCCTCCACTATTTGCAAATCCGGCAATCGGCGCACTTGGCCAACTCGCCGCGGAAACGCTTTTCCACCAACTTATGCAGGCGGTCTTTCAACGCGTCCAAACGGACGTGCTCGATAACGTCCGCCATAAAAGCCACGCTCAGCAACATTCTCGCCTCCTCCAAGGGAATGCCGCGGCTCCGCATATAGAAGAGCGCGTTCTCATCCAACTGGCCGGTCGTCATGCCATGCGAGCATTTCACGTCGTCGGCGTAAATCTCCAGCTGCGGCTTGCTGTACATATGCGCCTCGCGGGTAGCGCACAGGTTGCGGTTCGACTGATAAGCCTCCGTCTTCTCGGCTCCCTCCTTCACCAAGATACGTCCGCTGAAAGCGCCTACCGCATGGTCGTTCAACACATACTTGAACAACTCGTCGCTCACGCAATTCGGGGCGGTATGCGTGATAAGGCTATAAGTGTCCAGCTGCTGCTCCTTATCCAAGACAGACATTCCGCACAAAGAGGTCGTCGCGTGAGCCCCATCCAACTCGACATAGTAATTATTGCGTGTCAGGCCGTTCGTCAAAGTAATGCCGTTCACCACCACGCTCGAGGCCGCCGCCTGCTTCACGTGCACGGAAGAGAAACGGGTGGTGGATACGCTGCTCTCCTCCAAATCATAATAATCGAAAGAGGAGCCCTCCTCCGCGAAAATCTCGACCACTTGGTTGGCGAAGAACTTCACGTCGTCGATGCTATGGTCGCACACCAACAGCTTGGCTCTCGCATGCGGCTCCATGATGACCAACACACGGCGGTTCGCCATCGTGTCCACGTCGCTGCGGAAAATGTTCACCAGCTGGATGGGTCGCTCCACCTCGATGCTTTCCGGCACGTAAACGACAAAACCATCCTGCGCCAACATCGTGTTCAAAGCGACGATGCCATCCTCGCCGCTCGACGCCGCCTTGCCGTAATACCGGGCGGCGACCTCCGGATAACGCTCCGCGAACGTCTTCAGGCCTCCCGCGTACACCCCTTCTGGCAGACGCGCCTTGGGCAGCTCCTTGTCGTAAAAAGTATCGTTCACCACGAAATAGAACGAGGTGCTCAGGTTCGGCACGTCGCAACGGAACACGTCGTAGGGATTCACCGGAATAGCCAGCCGCTTGATGTTCAATCCATAATCCGGAGCGAACGCCTGACCGACATCCGTATACTTATAATCCTCGCTCTTTACCGAAGGGAAACCCAGCCGCTCGAAGTCGGCCAGCGCCCGCGCCCGGAGCGCATTCATCGCCGGTGCGCTGTAACGGCAAATCAAGTCCTCACATTGAGCGAACAGGTCGATATATTGTTGTTCTGCTTTCATCTTACTCAAACTCTTTCTTAATCCAGTCGTAGCCTTTCTCCTCCAGCTCCAGAGCCAGCTCGGGGCCGGCGGTCTTCACGATACGGCCCTTATAGAGCACGTGCACCACGTCCGGCTTGATGTAATCCAACAAACGCTGGTAATGCGTGATGACGATGGCGGCGTTCTCCGGAGTCTTCAGCGAGTTGACACCGTGCGCCACGACACGCAGCGCGTCGATATCCAAGCCGCTGTCCGTCTCGTCCAGAATCGCCAGCCGCGGTTCCAGCATCGCCATCTGGAAAATCTCGTTCCGCTTCTTCTCCCCTCCGGAGAAGCCCTCGTTCACGCTACGGCTGGCCAGCTTGTTGTCCAGCTGCACGATGGCCCGTTTCGCCCGCATCAGTTTCAGGAAATCCGTGGCCGACACGGGCGGCAACCCCTTATACTTACGATGCTCGTTTACGGCGGCGCGCATGAAATTCACCATACTGACACCCGGAATCTCCACCGGATACTGAAAACTTAGGAAAAGCCCCTCGCGGCTGCGGTCCTCCGGCGAGAGCGCCAAGAGGTTCTTGCCGTTGAAGGTCACCTCGCCCTCCGTCACCTCGAAAGCGGGATTCCCCACCAACACGCTGCTGAGCGTACTCTTTCCGGAGCCGTTCGGCCCCATGATGGCATGTACCTCGCCCGCCTTCACCGTGAGGTTGATGCCTTTCAATATCTCCTTGCCATTTATATTGGCATGTAAATTCTTTATCTCTAACATATTATCTCGTTTACTATATCCTTTACCTATCTTGTCCCGTTCCATATAAGGGAACGAATTTCTCGCCGGAAATCGGCTCCCTCACGCCGTGGGAACGGATTTCCCGCCGGAAACCGGCTCTCCTTTCAGCCCACGCTGCCCTCCAAGGAGATGGAGAGCAGCTTCTGCGCCTCCACCGCGAACTCCATCGGGAGCTTGTTCATCACCTCGCGGGCGTAGCCGTTGACGATGAGCCCCACGGCCTCCTCCACCGAGATGCCCCGTTGCTGGCAATAGAAGAGTTGCTCCTCGCTGATTTTGCTCGTCGTCGCCTCGTGCTCCACGATAGCCGTCTCGTTCTGGATGTCGGCGTACGGGAATGTGTGCGCGCCGCACGTGGGGCTGAGCAGGAGGCTGTCGCACTGGCTATGGTTACGCGCGCCCTCCGCGCGGGGCGATATCTTCACCAATCCCCGGTAGCTGTTCTGGCTATGCCCGGCGGATATGCCTTTCGACACGATGGTGCTCCGGGTGTTCTTTCCCAAGTGAATCATCTTCGTGCCCGTATCCGCCTGCTGGTAATTGTTGGTCACCGCCACGGAGTAGAACTCGCCTACCGAATTATCTCCGGCGAGGACGCAACTCGGGTATTTCCACGTGATGGCGGAGCCGGTCTCCACCTGCGTCCAAGAGATTTTACTTCCCTCGCCCTTGCAAAGGCCCCGTTTGGTCACGAAGTTGTAGATGCCTCCCTTGCCCTCCTTATCGCCCGGGTACCAGTTTTGCACGGTGGAGTATTTCACCTCGGCGCGCTCGTTCGCCACGATTTCCACGATGGCGGCGTGCAACTGGTTCTCGTCGCGCATCGGTGCGGTGCAACCTTCGAGGTAACTGACGTAAGCCTCGTCGTCCGCCACGATGAGCGTCCGCTCGAACTGCCCCGTGTTGGCGGCGTTGATGCGGAAATAGGTGCTGAGTTCCATCGGACAACGCACGCCTTTCGGGATATAGACGAACGAGCCGTCCGAGAAGACCGCCGAGTTCAACGC
>CASEGC010000118.1 GCA_949287365.1 uncultured Parabacteroides sp. | reverse complement strand
TATTTGAAAGAGACTTTCGCCAGGTCCTCGTTGGCCTTGACGATTTTCTTCTTCAAATCCTCCTTATACGCGGCCAGTTTCTCCTGGAGCCGCTCATCGCCCACGGCCAGCATCTGCACCGAGAGGATCGCGGCGTTCAGGGCACCGTTAATCCCCACCGTGGCCACCGGTATGCCCGGAGGCATCTGCACGATCGCCAGCAACGCGTCCATGCCATCCAACGTGGAATTGATGGGCACGCCGATAACGGGAACCGTCGTCATAGAGGCGATTACGCCACAAAGATGGGCGGCCATTCCCGCGGCGGCGATAATCACCTTGATACCCCGCGCCTTCGCGCCCTTGGCGAAAGCCTCCACCTCGGCCGGCGTACGATGCGCCGACAAGGCGTGCATCTCAAAGGGCACCTCCATCTCGTCGAGAAACTTCGCCGCCTTCTCCATCACGGGCAGGTCGGAGGTGCTCCCCATGATAATACTTACGACCGGGGTCATGCTTACTTCGCGATTAATTGTTGATACTCATCGGCCGAAAGCAGGTCGTCCAGCTCGGAGGCATCGGACATGGAAATCTTAATCAACCAACCTTTCCCGTAAGCGTCCTCGTTCACCAGCTCCGGAGCCTCCTCCAATTCGGGATTCACCTCCAGCACCTCGCCGCTCACCGGCATAAACAGGTCGGATACGGTCTTCACGGCCTCGATCGTTCCGAAGGACTCCTCCTTCGCCACGGTCTCGCCCTCTGTCGTGATATCCACGAAAACGATCTCACCCAACTCGCTCTGCGCGTAATCCGTAATGCCCACATAGGCTACGTCACCTTCCACACGGATCCACTCATGATCCTTCGTGTACTTCAAATCTGTAGGAAAATTCATAATGCTAATGTTTTTTATTTTTTATCAGATAAATAAATATATACTCACCAATGGTGCCACAAATGTACATATAAATCCCAAACCAAACCCCGCGTATACTTGCATCGGCGTATGCCTTTTCAAGAAAATGCGCGACGTACCCAACAGGCCGGCCGCGATCAACACGGCGATGAACGCCCAATAAGGGTTAATCATGTGCAGGCGAGCCACGCCCATGATACCGCCCAGCAAGCCACCGATTCCGATAGCGTGCGCGCTGATTTTCCATACGAAATTAACACACAAGGCGATAAACAACGCCACGCACGCTCCCAACAAGATAGCCAACAACCAAACCGGAATCAACATCCGGTACAGGAAGAAAACACATATCAGGAGCGAAGAGATGATAATCAGGTAAGGAATGGCCCGTTCTTTCCGGTTGGAAAGCTCCACGTCGCCCGCCGCCCCGTTTTTCACGAGCAAATAAATAAAAAGCCCCGGCACGAGCGCCGTCGAGGTGAACGTCCCTCCCAATATCCATAATTTCAACGGCAACGGATACAACATGGAAAGGAACGTGAATGTCAAAGCCAAGGCGACCCCGTAAGTCACCATCAGCAATGGATGAAACAAAATCGATATGATATTCGAGAATATTTTCATAACCTGTTCATATTTCTTTTCTCAACCGAGCGACCGGGATGCCCAACTGTTCCCTATATTTGGCCACGGTACGGCGGGCGATGACATATCCTTTCTCCTTCAGTATCGTCGCCAGCTCCTCGTCGGTCAACGGTTTCTTCTTGTTCTCCGCGTCGATATGCTCTTTCATGATTTTCTTCACCTCGCGCGTGGAAATCTCCTCTCCGTTATCCGTCCGCGTCGACTCGGAAAAGAAATATTTCAACGGATAGATGCCGAAGTTCGTCTGTACGTACTTGCTGTTGCTCACCCGCGAGATGGTGGAAATATCATAGCCGGCCCGCTCCGCCACGTCTTTCAGAATCATCGGACGGAGTGTCCGCTCATCGCCCGTCAGGAAGAAATCGCGTTGCAGGCAGATAATCGCCTCCATCGTGCGCCGCAAGGTATCGTTCCGTTGCTTGATCGCGTCGATGAACCATTGGGCGGAGTCCAACTTCTGCTTGACGAACTGCACGGCCTCCCTTCTTTCCGCCGTCTGGTTCGCCTTATTAGCGGAATAATCCTGAAACATCTCGGCGTATTCCCGGTTGATACGCATATCCGGAATGCCCCGGTTATTCATGCTCAACGTCAGCTCCCCATTGTTCGCCTCCACCACGAAATCCGGGACAATCTGGCTCATCGCCATCTCCATGGAGTTTCCCCAGTCGTTTCCCGGTTTAGGATTCAACAAGGTAATCTCCCGAATCACCTTTTTCAATGTCTCCTCATCGATATCCAAACCTTTCGATATCTTGTCGTAATGCTTGCGGATAAACTCCTCGAAATAATCCGCCAGGACATGGATGGCCCAATCCGTCACCGCGCTCCTCTCCTTCTTCTTCAATTGAATCAAGAGGCATTCCCGCAAGTCGCGGGCACCCACGCCCACCGGGTCGAAATCCTGTATGATTCTCAAGACAGACTCGATGTCCTTCTCGTCCACCTCTTGTCCCGCCTGGAAAATCAGGTCATCGGCTATCGCGGGCAATTCCCTTCTCAAATAACCATCGTCATCGATATTCCCGATGATATATTCCGCGATTTTCATCTGCTTCTCCGGCAAGTCGCGCAAGCCCAATTGCCGCAGCAGATGCTCGTTCAAGGATTGTCCCTCCGCGAAAGGCACCTCTTCTTTCCGTTCCGCCCGCTCGGTCATCTCCCGGAGCTTATAGTCCGGAATGTCGTCCTCGGTCAGGTAATCGCCTAAAGAGAGGTCCGTGTCATCCGACGAAGAGGCCTCCTCGCCTCCTTCCGCGTCATCCGCTCGCTCGATATCATCCACCGGCTCTTTTCCCTCCTCCAACGCCGGATTATCTTCCAGCTCATGCTTCACCCGTTCCTCCAGCTCTATGGTAGGGAGCTCCAACAACCGGATTAACTGTATCTGCTGCGGAGATAGCTTTTGCTGTAATTTTTGTTGTAACTGTTGCTTTAACATAGGCGAAATCATTGCGATATAATCGGAAAGGCATCCCAAGGCATAAACCAACCTCCTTTCCTAATATCAGTATGCAAATATAAGTTTTTAGTTTAAACAGACCAGCTATTCCGGCATAATAGTTGTAAACAATCTCACGAAGGAGAGGTTCGTTTCCTTTCCCGAAGCGTATCGCGCGTCGCCGATGTAAGCGTATTCGTCATATCGCTGGCAAAAAGACTCGATTTCGCTCTTTTCGCTGACACGCGCTTTTTACGAAAATCGCGAGATAGAGGCGAAAACGGTCCCGTGAAAGGGTTTTCTTTCGGAAAAACGGTCGTGTTCTGACTAAAGTACGACCGCATACGGGAATAAATACAACTCTCTTCGGAGGAAAAGATAACTATGTCCGGAGGAAAACAACGTTATGTTCGAAAGGAAACGTAGTTATGTTCGAGGAAAAACAACGTCATGTTTCCGCGGAAATACCCTTGTCGCCGGTTTTCGAGCCACTTCCCGCCCTAAAATAAAAGGGTACTTTTTCGTATCGCGTTATCCATGAATGAATTAAATATTAATTAACATTTACTTCCGAACGACTCGTCCTTTGGCCCGAAATAATCGATTCTCCGGGAGTTAAGAATACAAAGTGTCAGAATCTGTCATTTTGATATTTCCGCCCGATTCCTCCCCTTTCTTCTTCCACCGATTCGGATTATTTCCTATATTCGCGTAATAACTTTAAATACAAGATACGATGAGACACTTATTGGTTTTTCTTTCCCTGTTCTTATCCGTGGGCCTATTGTCCGCCCGCGAACCGATAGTCATTAAACTTTGGCCGAACGGCGCGCCTAACGACAACGGGATGCGCGAGCAAGTAGAAGGCGGAGCGTTGTACGTGGCGGAACCGATACTGACCGTCTTCCCCGCCGAGCGAGGCAACGGGCTGGCGATAGTGGCCTGTCCGGGTGGCGGTTATGGCGGGTTGGCGATGGAACACGAAGGATTGGCGATGGCGGATTGGATGAACCGGCAGGGCATCACCTACGCCGTGTTGAAATACCGGATGCCGAACGGACATAACGAAGTCCCGTTAAGCGACGCTCAGCAAGCGTTGCGTATCATGCGCCAGCACGCCGGTGAATGGAACGTCCAAAAACTGGGCATCATGGGCTCGTCGGCGGGTGGACATTTGGCCAGCACCGTCGCCACGCATTTCACCGACGCGGCGACACGCCCCGATTTTCAAATCCTCTTCTATCCCGTCATCACGATGGACCCGACATTCACTCACATGGGCTCGCACGATAACCTGATGGGAAAGAATCCCTCGAAAGAACTGGAGGAAAAGTACTCGAACGAGAAGCAAGTGGATACGGACACGCCTCCTGCGTTCATCCTGCATTGCACGGACGATGACGTGGTTCCGGTAGCGAACGCGGTGGCTTATTACTCCGCGTTGGCGAAGAACGGCGTTTCGGCCAGCCTGCACATCTATCCGGCGGGCGGCCACGGCTGGGGCTACAACGATAGTTACGACTTCAAACGCCAATGGACCGGCGAGTTGGAGAAATGGTTACGGATATTGGCGGAATAACGGAAAGAAGGTGTGTCAATGCCTGATTTTGACACACCCTCTTCTCTTTTTTATCAATGTTTGTCAATACTTAAAACTTCCTCCGCCAAGGAATTCCCGCAAGAGGGAAGTGCCCGGAAGCTGTTCCGAAGGGATATAATTGAAATAGCGTAGGAAACGGAGCAAACGATAGGCCTCCGCGTTCGCCTCGCTATTCTCAGGAACTTGCGCCAATATCGGTTCGGCGTACTTGCGTAGGGCCGCCAACTCATAGAGCATCGCACTATTGAACATCGAATCGGCGTTCTCCTGATAAGGGAAAATCCATTTGTCCTCGCCGCGACGTACGCTCGGCCAACGGTTAATCGTCTCTTCCGCCGAATAGCCGCGGAAACGGTAATCGCGGATGATACGCCGCAACAAGCGGTTGTCGGTGGTCGGAATCCAGTTATGGTTATCCAATGAGATAGAGGTCAACACGGAGACATATACACGGTATTTGTATTTGTCTTCGATAAACCGCGTCAATTCCGGGTTCAAGGCATGGATGCCCTCGATTACGATCACCGAGTTCGGGCGGAGCTTCAATTTCGTGCCGCGGAAAATACGGCGTCCCGTCTCGAAATTGAACGTAGGGAGATTTATCTCCTCGCCAGCCAACAATCGTTTTAAGTCGCTATTAAAATAAGGAAGGTCCAAAGCGTAAAGCGACTCGAAATCATACTCGCCATGTTCGTCTTTCGGCGTATCTTCCCGGTTCAGGAAATAATCATCCAAGGAAATCCCGACAGGGTGAAGTAAATTCGTGGTCAATTGTACTTGTAAACGTTTACAGAACGTGGTCTTTCCCGAAGAGGAAGGCCCCGATATCAGTACGATACGAACACTGTCTTTATATCCTTCAGCTATTTTCTCCGCGATTTTGGCGACCTGCTTTTCCTGCATCGCCTCCGATACCAGAATAATATCTTGTGAACGTCCGGCTTGAATCGCAAGGTTCAAATCGCCCACGTTCTCCAATCCGACCGTACGCTGTAAAGTCAGATGCTCCTCGTAAGCCTCGAACATCTTATCTTGCCGGACAACCGGTTGCAATTCCGTCTGATTGTCCGGATTCGGGATGCGAAGCAGAACGCCGTCCCGATAAGGTTCTATATCGAACAGATGCACGTAACCCGTGGAGGGCGTCAGGCACCCGTAAAAGAAATTGATATAACCATCCAACTCGTAATATGAGGTGTAAGGCATTCCCGCCGTCTCTATCAGACGGGCCTTGTCTTCCATGCCTCGCTCACGGAACAACGCGGCGGCATCCGCCGTACGCACGCTTTTCAGATGGAAAGGCAGGTTCGCCTCAATCAACTCCCACATCCGGCCTTTTATCCTCTCGATTTTATCCGCGTTAAGCTTTTCCCCGTCGCGAATCACGCAATAATAGCCTTTCGATATGGAGTGCTCCAAATTCAAGGTCGCTTCCGGCCACACGTCATGCACCGCCTTAGAGAAGATATGGCAAAGCGAACGGACATACGTCCTTTGCCCGGACAATTGGGTATAATCCACGAATTCGATATCCTTCGGCTGCCAACAACGGTAAGTCAGGCTTTCCGTCTTGTTATTCACTTGCGCGTTCATCGGCCTGTAAGGTAAAGGGGCCCCGACCGCCGCATAGATGTCCACCAACGAAGAGCCGATAGGCACCTCTTTATAGACATTATTGTTTTTACAGTAGATTGTGATTGTATCCAACATATTTCTCAATTATTATTTATAACTTTCGCCCCTTAAAGTTAGAGATATTAATCACAAATATATCCGCATGAGGTATAAAAATTTCATAATGATAAGCGTATTGTTGGCACTACTCGCCGCTTGCGAGCAGGATGACATCGACACGCCAATCACTGACAATGACGTAAACCAATGGATAGAGCAAACGATGAGGGAGCATTATCTTTGGTACGACGAGATGCCGGACAGGAACGTGCTGGATTTCAACGCCGACCCGGAAAGTTTCTTCTACACGTTATTGTCCGACAAGGATGGGAAAGAGCGTGAGGAGGGACATCTCTATTTCTCCACGCTGGAAAGAACTACTTCCACCAAATCCATCTATAACCCAAACGATTCTTACGGCTTCGATTTCGCGATTTCCACCGTGAGGTCCGGCAGCGAGATATACAACATAGCTGTCGTGCTCTATGTGCTTAAAGACTCGCCGGCGGAAGAGGCTGGACTAAAACGGGGCGATTGGATATTCGGAGTCAACGGCTCGTTAGGTACGATACACGACTATGACGTGTTGAGAAGCGGAGGTAGCGTATCGCTACAACTGGCGAAAAGAAGAGAAAACTCGAACGAGCTGGTGGCGACCCGAGAGATTACGATAGGCGCTTCCAGAGCCGTGGAAGACACGCCTTTCTTGAAGGACTCTGTCTACAGATTCGGCGATAGACAGATAGGTTATTTGATGTACAATCATTTCAAATCCGGACTGGATGAATATGACACGGAAGACAAGACATACGACCTCTATTTGATGCGGTTATTCGAGCGATTCAAGAGCGAAGGCGTGAATGAGTTCGTGCTCGATTTACGGTACAACGGTGGCGGGTCGGTGTCATGTGCCCAGTTGCTGACCTCGTTATTGACCAAGGAAGAGGCGTTAGGGAAACCTTTCTGCTTGCTGGAATACAACGATAAGCATACGGATGACAACACGAGCCTACCTCTGCTAAGGACAACGGAAGTCTTGGCGGGAAACCTGAATCTCCAACGGATTTTTGTCTTGACCGGAAATACGACCGCTTCCGCTTCCGAGCTTTTAATTAACGCGTTACGCCCCTATTTGGGCGACTCGAACGTACGTCTGATAGGGAAACAGACCTTGGGAAAGACGGTTGGAATGACAGTCTACGACGAGTCGGAGAAATATGGATGGATTCTATCGCCCGTCACTTTCCATGTCTATAATAAAAACCGGGAAGCGAACTATGGGGATGGATTCTCCCCTGATATTCCTATCGATGAGTTCCAATATGAACTGGCGGATTTCGGAGACCTTAGCGAACCGCTTCTCGCCCAAGCCATTCAGGAGATAACCGGATGGTCCGGCGAATGGAGGTCGGCACCTCTCAGCTCAAGCCAAGAGGTCCGATACGAGCCTCTTTTCCGCTTGGGAGACAATTTACTGCTCCTGTCGGGAAATCCGGATTAGAAACAAAAATGACATTCACATGGAAAACGTAAAAGAAAAATACTGGAGATATTCGCTGGTGACCATCATTTTAGGTGTCAGCGTAATCTTATTCTTCGAGGCTTCCTCATTCCTTGGCGGAATACTTGGTGCGTTCACGATATATATTTTGCTGAGGAAACAGATGTTTTACCTCACGGAGAAAGTGAAAATGGGGAAAACCCTCGCCGCGTTGCTCCTGCTTGGCGAGACCATCCTGCTTTTCCTGATTCCTATTTCTCTGGCGGTATGGTTGATTATAGATAAGATTCAGGATATCAACCTCGACCCGACAGTGCTCCTGAACGCCGGACAAGAACTCGCCGACTTCATCAAGGAACGGACTGGATTCGACGTGTGGGAAAAGGGGAACATCCTTAAGGCATTATCCGTACTACCGCAAATCGGACAGTTCTTGGTGAGTGGCATCAGCAGCTTCGCCATCAATGTCGTGGTGCTGATTTTCATCCTTTATTTCATGCTAATCGGCGGACGGAGCATGGAACGTTACATGTACACGCTGTTTCCCTTCGACGACAAGAATAAGGACGAGGTTCTGGGGGAAATCAACATGCTTGTCAAGTCGAACGCTATCGGTATTCCGCTTCTCGCGGTCATACAAGGCATCGTCGCATTGATCGGTTATCTTATCTTCCAGACACCGGACCCGCTCCTATTCGGTTTCCTTACCTGTATCGCCACTATTATCCCCATCGTGGGAACCGCTTTAGTATGGGTCCCGTTAGCCGCATACATGGCGTTGGCAGGCGATTGGATTCACGCACTCGGAATGGCTATCTATTCGTTACTCATTCTCACGAACGTGGACAACCTGATTCGTTTCGTCCTGCAAAAGAAATTGGCGGATACCCATCCGCTGGTCACCGTCTTCGGTGTCGTAATCGGGCTTTCCTTGTTCGGATTCATGGGAATCATCTTCGGTCCGCTCTTGTTGTCGCTGTTCCTCCTTTGTGTGGATATTTTCAAGAAAACCTATTTGGATAACAAAGAGTCCTCCGGAGGAGACTAAGCGTCTTAAGAAAAGATTTTTACACGAGCGATTTTTAAACAAACGATATGTCAAGAAGAAGAGTAAACAACTGGCGGCTCATCAAGGGACAGCCGTTCACGGAATTGGACAAGAAGGTTCTATATTACCAAAATAAGGGGCATTTAGTTCCCACAAGGGAGTTGATAAAGACCCCGGAGCAGGTAGAAGGTATACGTCGGAGCGGTGTAGTCAACACCGGCGTACTCGACCTTATCGAGCGGGAAATCCACGAAGGAATGTCCACCGCCGCCATCGACAAGCTGGTGTTCGACTATACGACGGCCCACGGAGCGATTCCCGCCCCGCTGAATTACGAAGGATTCCCCAAGAGCGTATGCACCTCCATCAACGAGGTGGTATGCCACGGCATTCCCAGCGAGAGGGAAATCTTACGCGACGGCGACATCATCAACGTGGATGTATCCACCATTCTCGACGGTTATTACTCCGACGCCTCGCGGATGTTCATGATAGGAGATGTGTCACCGGAGAAAAAGAAATTGGTGGAGGTCGCGAAAGAGTGCCTTGAGATTGGGATGAGAGCGGCCCGGCCGTTCGGATTCGTGGGGGACATCGGTAACGCTATCCAGCGGCACGCCGAGAAGAACCATTTCTCCGTGGTGCGCGACCTATGCGGCCACGGCGTGGGCCTTGAGTTCCACGAGGAGCCGGAGGTGTGCCACTTCGGGAAGAAAGGAACCGGCATGCTTCTCGTGCCCGGTATGGTGTTCACCATCGAGCCGATGATAAACATGGGCACGTGGCAAGTCTTCATCGACTCGGATGACGGATGGACCGTCGTCACTGATGACGGCAAGCCCTCCGCCCAATGGGAACATACCTTCCTGATGACAGAAAACGGACTTGAGATTCTCACCTATTGAACGAAGAGGACGCACATCATCTCCTTTCTGGCATACTGAACGCATTGAGGACTTACGCATGTCAAGATACGTTCGTGCTGGTCGAACCTAAACAAAGCGGTCGCGCCAAAATCCAAGACGCGACCGCTTCGTTTTTCATTATCTTCTTACGTCAGCATTGTCTATAATACACCCGTTTGACCCTTGGAGATATGGAAGTCAGTATCTCGTATGGAATGGTATCCAACTTTTCCGCCAACTCACTGACGGGCAGCTCGTCTCCAAAAATAATGACCGGGTCACCCTCCTTCACGTCCGCTACATCCGTGACATCAATCATACAAGCGTCCATGCAAATATTCCCGATAATCGGGCAACGCCGACCATTGACCAAGACCTCTCCTCTACCATTACTGAAATGCCGGTTCAGACCGTCGGCATATCCTATCGGGATAATGGCTATACGGGAATCCCGCCGCACGTAACTCTTACGAGCATAACCGATGGAGTCACCGGTCGGCACCTCCTGTATCTGCAGGATAGTGGTCCGCAGCGTACTGATATTACGCAATCCCTTTTGTCCGGAAGCGCTCACGCCATACAACCCGATGCCCAACCGCACCATATCCATCTGATACTCCGGGAAACGTTCGATACCCGCCGTATTCAAGATATGCTTAATCACCTTATGCTCCAATCCCTCCTCCAACGCTTGAGCGGTACGGGCGAACGTATCCAATTGTCCGTGCGTGAAATCGTCGAATTCACTCGAATCGCTTCCCGCCAGATGAGAGAATACGGAACGGACAACAACGCCGGACTGCGTTTTCAGACGTTCGCAAATCGCCGGCACGTCCTCCGGCCGGAATCCCAAACGGTGCATACCCGTGTCGATTTTAATATGGATAGGATAGGAAGTGATGCCCCTGCGCCCGGTCTCATGAATGATGGCGTCCAGCAAACGGAAACCGTAAACCTCCGGTTCAAGATGGTTTTCGAGCAGGACATTGAAGCTGCTGAACTCCGGATTCATCACGATAATCGGCACGGAGATGCCGTGCTTACGAAGCATGGCGCCCTCGTCCGCCACCGCCACCGCCAAATAATCGCACCGGTGCTCCTGAAGCGTTTTCGCCAACTCGTAAAAACCCGCCCCATAGCCAAACGCTTTCACCATACAGACCATCTTGGTCTCCGGCTTCAGCTTCGAGCGATAATAATTGAAATTATGCACGATCGCGTCAAGGTTCACCTCAAGGATGGTCTCATGCACCTTCTTCTCCAACAGTTCCGAGATACGTTCGAAATGGAAGCTCCGCGAGCCTTTTATCAGTATCAGCTCGTCCTTGAAATTCCTGAACGAGGGCGATTGGATAAACTCTTCCGTGGTCAAGTAGAATTCCTTCTCCATGTCGAACACGGACGCGTACTCCTTCAAATCGCGGCCTATCCCGATGATGCGGTCTATCTTCTTGCGCCGCGTCAAATCGGCGACCTTTTTGTAAAGGGACTTCGGCAACGTACCGGTCTGCAGGATATCCGACAAGATTAACGTGCTTTTCAGCTTCCTGTCGCCTTTCCGGCTCTGCTGGAAATCCAACGCGATATCCAACGAATTGACATCCGAGTTATAAGTATCGTTTATCAGCAGGCAATTATTGATACCCTCTTTCACGTCCAGACGCATATCCACCGGCTCCAAGCGCATGAACTTGCTCACGTCGTTCACGCTGGTAGGCTTCAGGTAAAGCATCACCGCCATGCAATGAATCACGTTCTCGATAGACGCGTCGTCCGTGAAAGGAATCGTCACGACCTGATTGAATCCCAACAAGGTACAATGAATCACCGTCTTATCCTCCTGCTTCTCGATAGAGTCGATGAACAACGGAGCCTCCGAGTCCGTCCGGCTCCATGCGAGCGCCTTGTGGGAAAGGCAGGCCGACTCGATGCAGTTGGCGATGAACAAGTCGTCACCATCATAGATAATCGCCTCGCAATCCGAGAAAAGCGTCAGCTTCTCCAAGCATTTCTGCGTGGAGGAGATGAAGTTCTCCTGATGCGCCTCCCCGATGTTGGTGATGATGCCAATCGTAGGCGCGATAATCGGCTGCAGCCGCTCCATCTCGTCCGGTTGGGAAATGCCCGCCTCGAAAATACCCAAGGTGTTTTTCTCGTTCATCTGCCAGACCGAAAGGGGAACGCCCAGTTGGGAATTATAGCTCCTTGGCGACCGGACAATATTGAACTCGTTGTGCAACAACTGATACAGGAATTCCTTCACGATAGTCTTGCCGTTGCTGCCGGTGATGCCGATGACCGGAATGTCGAAACGCTTCCTATGATAAGTGGCCAGCTTCTGCAACGCCCGCAAAGCGTCTTTCACGACAAGGAAGTTGGCGTCTTCCATCTTCTCGAACTCCGGCGACATCTCCGTCACCACGAAATTACGCACCCGAAGCCTGTAAAGTTCCGGTATATATTTATGCCCGTCGTTCGTCTTGGTCTTCAAGGCGAAAAAAAGACTCTCCTCCGGGAAAGACAGACGGCGGCTGTCCGTCAGCAACAAACTAATCTTGTCATCGCGCAAACGGTCCGTCTTCGCGGCGATGATTCTCGCTATATCTTTAATCGCGTATTCCATTCTCTTCGCGTGTTTTTTTGACTTTATGGTCCTTCACTCCTTAGAGCGACCAAATGTACGTAAAAAACCCGCTATCGCGGTCGGTTTCGCCACCGTCCGGACGCGTTTTTGAGTAAATTTAGAGCCTGTTTAAACTTAAACAGGTTCATCAAAAAAAGTTTCGGATATCAAGCGCGAGCTCTCCGCCGATACATAACCGTCAGGACTATCGCGATAACAATCGACAAAACGCGAAGTATATTGGAAATCACGCCTCCCGCCGCTACCGAGTTGCCTTCCACTATAAACAACTGCCAGGATAAGTTCATGAAGAAATGCAAACCTATCGGGCACCACAGATTGAAATCCCACTTCACGTATATCCAGCTGAAGTATAACGCGCCGATAAATGTTACCCCAAAAGCCGTCAGGGAAGAAATCAGGTCATGGCCTTGATAAAGATGAAGAGAGCCGAAAAGTATGGCCGGGATAAGTACCGCCCATCCGAATCCTAATTTACAATAGCGAAACAATTGCCCGAAAATAAAGCCCCTGAAAATCATCTCCTCGAAAAAAGCCACGAATACCGTGGAAGGGATAAGTTTCGTCAACGTCAATTCCGTATTGAATTTCCCAACGATCGGGAAAACGATGAAAAGAGGAAGCGTGCTGATTAACGCGAAAATCATTCCTTTTATAAAGCCGCCATCGAGCCCTAACGCGTGGAAAATATCTTTAGGCTTATGCAATAGGAATAAAGCGACGGCAACAGGCACGCAGATTATCAGATGCCTCGCCAAAGATTCCACTACTTTTTGTAAATGAAGCGGGTCCACGATGGAATGGGTGTAATAATAAAGCATAATCACCAATATCGCGGCCAGCAAGACGATTAAAATTCTCCGAAAATTTATCCGAATATCCATGATAGTAAAGTTTTTCATTTGACTTTCTCCCCTACCCAGTGATAGGCGATGCGCTCGCTACCGTTAAGCAGGTAGATGATACCGCGGCGACTGAAACCGAGCTTCTCCAGCAGACGTTGCATCACGATATTGTCGCGGTGCGTATCGACACGGATGTTCCGCTTCCGCCCGAACGCCCAACGGAAGCACTCCTCGCCGATGCCTTTCCGCTTCCCCGACGAGGCGAGGCGGTGTATCACGGCGTAAGGCTCGTCGTTCAGCCACGCGCCGTCGTAAATCTTGAGGTAAGTGGGGTCCACGCCATCTATATAACAGAACGTCCCGACGACCTCGCCCCCCTCCTCGCAAGCGAAGCAATGTCCCGCCTCTATCTCGCTCCGAATCAGCTCCTCCGACGGGTAACCGTTAATCCATTGGCCACCGTTGCCATGCGCCGCCATGAAACGCTTGGCGCGCTCGAATATCTCCATCAGCCGGGGAAGCTCCTCCATTTTAGCCAGTCTTATCTCCATATCGCGAACTCGTATTTGATACCGTGCGCAAAGATATACAAACACGGTCATGTTTCCGAAAAAACACGATTATGTTTTCCGCGAGGCACGTACATGTTTTTTCATACCGTTTGTCGAGCGTATAATTTCAAAATTAAAAAACACCTCCGGAGGCCTCCGACGGGACAAAACAGTGCCGCGAAACGCCATCGGAGGCCTCCGACGGGGCAAAACAGTGCCGCGAAATACCATCGCACGCATGCGACGATATGAAACAGCGCCGCGAAATACCATCGCACGCATGCGACGGTATGAAACAGCGCCGCGAAACGCCGTCGCACGCACGCGACGATATCAGGCTTAAAGGTAAAGCATGAGGTATGGCAAACAAAAAAGCTCCCCTGTCCGTAGGAGAGCTTTCCATATCGTAGGCCGTCTATCGCCGGCGGCGCACGCTGCGTACGGGAGCGGACTTCTGCGCCTTGGGCGCCTTCGTCTTGACCGTGGTCTGCTTGGATGCCTTCGCCGCCTTTTCCTTCTCTTTCTCGGCTCGCTTCGCCGCCTTCTTCGCCTCCTTGCTATCGCCAGCCAGCAAGGTGGAGTCGGGCTTATACCAAAGGGCCTCCTCGAAGCCGGTCAGCTGCTTCTCGATGCGCGCCTGCTCGTTCTTCAGCGAGTCCGGCGTGGGGCAATAGGCTTGCAGGGGCTGGTTCATCAGGTTCTGCGTCTTGATGATGTCGCCCTCGAACATG
>CASEGC010000117.1 GCA_949287365.1 uncultured Parabacteroides sp. | reverse complement strand
GTAGGCTCCGGATTGGATTTGGCTGTTCGCCAATCCTTGTACCTTTAATTTTACTCTTGTGCTCACGGGATGTCAAAGTTTAAATCATTACGCGAAAGTAATACTATTTTTCGGATTACGCGCCTGTTTAGCCGGCGTGTTGGGTAGCCGGGATGGACAAGGCGGGAAAAAGTTCGCGAGGTCGGGAGGAAAAGTTCGTTAGGCAAGGGGAAAAAGTCGGAAACACCCTGATGGTAAGTCTATCTTTAGGTTGAAGATATGTATCTTTAGCTTAAAGATATGTATCTTTAGGTTTGCGATATGTATCTTTAGGCTAAAGATAGAGAATTTGTTCTTATGCCCCGAACTTTTCCCTGTGAAGCCCGGAAGTTTTCCTCGCGAGGATTTCATTTTTTTTCTCTTACCGTCGGGGAGGAGCGAAATGACGAATGGTTAACCATATTTTGCTTTGTGATAACAAATGTTAACGGGGGGGGGTGGAATCCATATTCAAATTATTTACATTTGCGGCAACGATTGTTACAAGGAAATATACAGGGTCCAGAACTGAAAGGACATAATACAAAGGGGAAATATAAAGCGTATAGGTTTCGCTTGTAAGTTCTTAATCTCTTCGGTTGGAGAGAGGGAGGATTTATAGGCCGATGAATCTATAACGTGGATTTAAATACTATAGGGTCAAAATTAAATTTATCGAGAGTTATGAGAAGGCTATTCTTGACGCTGTGTGCGGTAAGCTTGCTCGCGTCGGCTCTTCATGCGCAATCCAAATTGGCGGATAAGGGGAAGGCGCCGGTTTTCGTCTTGAAGACGAATGCGTTGTATTGGGGCACGGCGACGCCCAACTTGGGTGTGGAATTCCGTTTGGCTCCTAAATGGTCGTTGGAGGCCGAGGTGGGGCTTAATCCTTTCACTGGGAAGAACGAGGACGGGAGCTTCGGGAAATCCATCAAGCATTTCCGGTTGCATCCGGAGGTCCGTTATTGGTTTTGTGAGACATTCTATGGCCATTTCTTGGGCCTGCACGTGCCTTATCTGATTTATAACGTATCGGATTTCAAGCTATTGGGTACGGAGGACGAGCGTCACCAAGGCTGGGGGACTGGCGTGGGTATCAGCTATGGGTACAGTTGGGTGCTGGGCAAGCATTGGAACATCGAGGCCACTATCGGCGTGGGTTATCTTTACTTGGAGTCGGACAAGTATCCGTGTACGAATTGCGGACGGAAGGTCGAGAACGTGAAGAAGCATTATTTCGGTCCTACGCAAGCGGCCGTGAGCGCGATTTATCTATTCTAATCAGGGAGGAAATGTCATGAGAAAGATTACCGCATTATTATATATGTGTGGCTGCGCCTGCGTGGTATGGGCGCAAGAGCCTCAGGGGGCGACATTTATCGTTAAGGAGAAATCCGCGGAGCGTGTGGGCGAGGAACTCGCGGTGTCGATGCGTATCGACATCAGCGGCATGGAGATTCCGAAGAGCCGTTCCGTGGTCTGCACGCCATTGATTGAGTCGGGCGATAGCGCACGGGCGTTGCCTCCGATTATCTTGAACGGCAAGACGCGTCATATCCTGTATGAGCGCATGGAGCGGCCGAGGTCGAATCCGCCGGCCGAATATGAGTATAGGCGTTATAACGGCGAGGAACAACAGATTGATTATCGGATATATATGCCTTATTCCGATTGGATGAAGCGGTCGGAGGTCTCTATCGTGATGGACGATTGCGGTTGTGGCTGGGAGGCTTCGCGGAGCGACAAGTCGCCGCTCTTCTCCTTGAATTTCGAGCCGGTCGTGCTTCGTCCTCAATTGGTTTACGTGACACCGGTGGCAGAAACGGTCAAGGCGCGTCAGTTGGCGGGCAGCGCGTTTCTCGATTTCCCGGTGAACCAAACGGTAATCCATCCCGATTACCGGAACAATCCGGCGGAGCTGGCGAAGATAAGGAAGGGCATCGAGGCGGTGCGTGGGAACAAGTTTGCGACCATCACGGGACTGGCTATCAAGGGTTACGCCTCTCCGGAAGGCTCGTACACAAGTAATGCCCGCTTGGCGGAGGGCCGAGCGAAAGCTTTGTTGGATTACGTGAAGGGCTTATATGACTTCGGTTCCGCCCAAACGCGTGTGGATTATGAGCCGGAGGACTGGAAAGGTTTGGAGAAGGCGGTAGAGGAGGGGAATTTACCCGACAAGGAGGAGCTTCTCGCCATCATCCGTGCCGTAGAGCCAAAGGATTGGGACGCGCGGGAATGGAAACTCAAGACGCTGAACGGCGGCGCTTCTTATAAGGTATTGTTGCGCGATGTGTATCCCGCTTTGCGTCATTCCGATTATACGGTCGATTTCACCATCCGGAACTTTACGGTAGACGAGGCGAAGGAGTTGGTCTTCACCGACCCGTCGCAGTTGAGCCTGAACGAGATGTTCCAAGTGGCCGGGACATACGAGGCGGGTAGCCCGCGGTTTAACGAGGTGTTCGAGATAGCCGTGCGGCTCTATCCCGATGACCCCGTGTCGAACCTCAACGCCGCGATCAGCGCGGTACAGGTAAAGCAGTTCGATAAGGCGCGCCGTTATCTGGCGAAGGCCCAAGAGTGTCCGGAGAAACGTCTGGCGGAAGCGGCCATCCTGATGTATGAGGAGAAACTGGATGAGGCGGAGACGATATTGAAGGCCTTGACGGACGACCCGAACGTGGGCGATGCGGCGCGGGATAACTTGAGACAAATCGAGGAGAAACGGAACGAGTAGGATTTAAACCTCATGAGTATGTGGAACAGACAATGGTATATGATAGCGTATTGGGTGATGTCGCTCTTGTCGTTGGCGGGAACGGCTTGCTCGGATGACTTGCGTCTCGCGGACGGGACAGACGAGGAGGAGCTTTCGGCGGAGGGCTCTTGGTTCTCGCTGACGGTGCGTCCCTCTTCCGGCGAGCGGACACGTTCCAATCCGACAGGTGGCGAGCCGGGCGATGGCTCTGAGACGGGTATGGATTACGAGAACCGTATCGATGATTTGATGGTGATGTTCTATCAGGCGGAAGAGCGAAGCAACGCGTCCGCCGATACGCCTATCGACAAGATTTTCTATTTCGACCGCGAGCGGCTCGATGGCGACAACCGCACGGAGCCGGTGCCGGTCAATTTGCCGGCGGGCGAGTATGATTTGTTGGTGGTGACGAATACGGGCGATATCCGCTCGTCGTTGCAAGGCAAGACGTTGGGCGATATCCGCGATTATCTCTTGACCTCGGCGTGGACGGAGGACGATGGCGATTATTCCCGCTTCGTGATGACCTCCAACGGCCATACGGCGGACAAGGTGACGCTTTGTGGCAATACCGCCGACAATCCCGCTAACGCGACGGTAGAGGTGGAGCGTGTGGCGGCGCGTATCGATTACCGCCCGGCGACGGATGGCTTCGATGTCTTGGACGATACGTACGGACGGAGCAGGGCGACGCTTACCGGTGCGGTGATATTGAACAAGATGGCGGCGGGCTCTTACCTGTTGAAGCGTGTGGCGACGCCGGTGGACGGCGCGTTGACCGCGGCTTCGGAGGTGACTTACTTGGCGGACGAGCTTCCATCGGAGGGAGGCGTACAGCGTAACTACGTGGTTGACCCGTGGAGCTTGTTGAAGACGGGGGCGAACGCCTCCCGTAATGCGTTCAATCCCTTGGCTCCCGGTGCGGGCGGCGAGCCGGTTTCCGCGTTGTACGATAATTATTACCGTTCGTTCGGCGACGGGCATGAGGCATGGGAAGCCGCCGTGTCTTACGGCGAACCGATGCCGAATGGCTGGTACCGGATAGGCTATACGTTGGAGAACACGATGAGTCGCGAGAACCAGACGGACGCTTACCGTACGATGGTGGTGTTTCAAGCGCGTTACACGCCGGAAGGTTTCACCGAGGGGCAGACCTTTTATCGGGTGGGCGACGAGCTTTTCCCGACCCGCGCCGAGGCGGAACGGGCGGCAGGCTCTGACGCTTTGGTCCGTGAGTATCATGACGGGCTTTGTTATTACGTGTGGCGGGTACGCCATTCTAACGACGACAACGATAACGCGAGCGGCATCATGGAGTATGCCATCGTACGTAATAATATCTACCGACTCTTGGTGAACGGTATTTATGGTTTGGGCGACGAGGTTCCTTTCCCGCCAGACGAACCGGACCCAGACGAACCAGACCCTGATGAGCCAGACCCAGACGAGCCGGATGAACCGGACCCCGAGCCGGAACCGGATGACGTTCGGATAGATGTCACGGTCACGGTGGAGGACTGGACGAACATGGAGGAGACGAATGTTTTTCTATAAAATAATACAGACAGCGATATGAAAGACTTGAAAAGAGATACGATGAGACGACATACCTTTTTACGAATCCTGCCGCTTTTGGCGTTGATGACGCTGGGTGCGGTGTCGTGCGACTATATCCATGAGGACTTGGAGCCGTGCGACCACTTCCTGCGTTTCACCTATACGTATAACATGAAATACGCAGACGCTTTCGCTCCGGAGATGACCAATCAGGCGATGGCGAAACAGGTGGAACTGTTCATCTTCGACGAGGCGGGGCAATTCCTCTCTTCCCGTACGATCGCCGGGACGGAGCTGGAGGCGAACCGGGTCAATCTCGACTTGGAGCCGGGCGATTATAAGCTCTTGGCTTGGGCGGGACTGAACGATACGGATTATACATGGACGAAGCCGGAGTTGGGCGAGTCGATGGACGATTGGCGGATGGAGACGCTCCGGCAGGACGGCGCGGTGAACCGCGAGCTTCTGGGTCTTTTCCAAGGGACGTTGGATTTGACCATCTCGGAAGGCGGAGCTACCGATACGGAGTTTCCGCTGGTGAAGAACACGAACAAGATTCGTTTCGTATTGATTGACGCGAACCGCGGCACGGGCATGAACGCCGATGATTTCACCGTCAGCGTCACCACGCGGAATGGCGACCTGAACGCTCAAAACCAACCTGTCTCCGATGAGACAGTCACTTGGCTTCCTTACTATCAAGGCGTGGAGACGGTGGAGGACACGGACGGGAACGCCGTTTATCAGGCGGTCTGCGCCGAGCTGAACACGCTCCGTCTGCTGGACGGCACGGAAACCTCGCTCCGCCTGACGCATAAGGGGGAAAACGCCCCCTTCCTCAACGTGAGCCTGACGGACCTTCTGCTGCTCACCAAGATGGAGTCGCACGACATGACGGCGCAAGAATACCTCGACCGGCAGGACGAGTATGTCATCATGGCCTATTTGGATACCACCGGCGGCACGGCGCACTGCTTGGAGATTATCGTGAACGACTGGACCATCCGTCTGGATGACGTGAACTTGGGTAGATAGGAGGTGAGCCATGAGACCGAATAGAATGATAGCTTGGATGTTCACCGCGCTTCCGCTCTTGGGGCTTTGCGGATGCGACGCGGAGGACACGTCCGACACTCCGGGCGGAGAGCGGGTGCCGGTCACGATACGTCTCGACGTGGAGAACGCCGGACCGATGACGAAAGGAACGACCGCCAATGTCTTGACGGAGGAGAGCGAGATTAACACGCTGAACGTATCTATTACCGGCGGCGGGGATAACGTGAATCTGACAAAGGAGGATTTCGAGGAACGAGACGGTGAGTTGGTCGCCATGACTACGCTTTCTGTCGGAAGGAAGACGATTAGTGCCGTAGCGAATGTGGGCGATAGTCCCGCCTCGCCGATAGACGCGGTCAGTATGATAACGACGGAGAGTCCCTACATCCCGATGTCCACCACGGCGGACACGACATGGAACGTCACGGGAGCGGGCGAGTACAACGTATCGCTCAACCGCATGGTGGCGAAGATGAAGGTGAGTATCGTGAATGATAATCCGGATGAGACAGTGAGCGTAACCTCTTTCAAGATATCGGGTTTGCTGCCGGAGACAACGCCTTTGCATCGCTCGGCGTACGGGGTGGTGGCATCGCCGCTGGCGACACTGGCGGAGTGGAGTTGGGACACTCCAAGCGTAGGCGAGACGGGTACGGTCTTCTACCTGCATGAGACCACGGGGACATTCGACATCTCCCTGCGGGTGGATGGCGAGAACGAGGACCGTTCCACCTCATTCACCAAGGCGATACCGCGCAACCATTACTTCCCGCTGGTGGTCCATATCACGGACTACGCGCTGGAGATAAAAGGCTCCTATAATTACGCGCCTATCGGGGTCTTGCCGATAACGGGAGTGGTCAATCCCAACGGCTACGAGATTACCTTGCCGGAAGGCGCGGGCGATATCGATATCACCGTTACGCTGAAGCGAAACGGTCAGCCCGTGGCAAGCGGCGTGACGTGGGGCTATCCGGAGGAGGGCGAGTCTCCCTTCACTTATAGCGAAGAAGAGGATGGTACGTTGAGCGTTACCGCCGACGCGATTCCCGCCCTGCCGGAACAGACCTTTACGCTTTCCGCCGCTTACGGGACGGATGAACAGGATTTCGAAGTGACCATCAAGGTGGTGGGCTTGGAGGAGATGACCCGCTCGGCGGACGCGGCGGGCGAGGGGGTGTCTCCGATTATCGTGGAATTATAAACAAAAACAAATAAGTAATATGGCAAAGAACGTAATCAAGGCGTGGCTGGCCGACAATACGGTCACCACGGACGACAAGACAGACAAGATTTTGGTAGTGGAAACGGGGCACAATTATACGCTGTCCGATGTTATCGAACGTATGCACGGCGAGGAGACCGGACTCCGGCAGGAGACCATCCTTCACGTCGTCTCCCTCTATAACCGGATTATCTCCGATATGCTGCTCAACGGCAACAACGTCAACGCCGGTATCTTCTACGCCGTGCCCAAGCTGCGCGGCGTGGTGAAGGGCGGCAAGTGGGACCCGGCCATGAACTCCATCTACGTCTCCTTCACCCAAGGGGCGGACTTGCGCGAGGCGATTCGCGACACGACGGTGGAGATTCTCGGCGAGAAGGCGAACGTGATGTATATCCTTGAGGTGGAGGACCGCGACACGGGTCTCAAGGACGGCACCGTCACCGCCGGACGGGGTATCTACGTGCGCGGAGCCAACCTCAAGGTCGTGGGCGACGACCCCTCGGTGGGTGTCACCCTCACGCCGGAGAGCGGCGAGCCAGTGAAGCTGAAGGAGACCGATTTCCTCGCGAACAACCCTTCCGAGCTAATCCTGCTCCTTCCCGCCGGCCTCGCCACGGGCACCTATACGCTGACCGTCACCACGCGATACAGCAAAGGCTCCACTATCTTGAAGACGCCGCGCTCCGTAAGCGCGACGGTCGTCGTGGGCGACGGCTCGGGCGAGGAGGAGACGCCCGGCACGGTATAGTTCTCCCTCCCCTCGGTGTACGCGATACACCCGAGTTAGTGTATGCGATACACGAGAGCGGGTGTATGTGATACACGAGGGTTAGTGTATGCGATACACGAGAGCGGGTGAAGCGGTTCCACCAAGGGTGATGGAGCCGCTCCATAAGAACGGTCAGGAAACCTTGGCATGAAAAGCGGTCTTTGAAAAGGTGGGTAGTGTGTTGGAAATACGGAAAGGTACGCGTATATTCGCGGTCAGGATATTTATTATATATTAAAAACCAATACTATGAAGTACAAATTTCCTTGGAAAGAGACCCCGGTGTTATACGGGGAAGACGCGGTCCGCTTCGAGAAAGAGATGGAGCGCGTGGACAACATGAGCGCGGAGGAGCGTCGGGCGAATTGGGACGCGTTATGTAAACGGGTAGATACTGCTTGCAAAAGGTGGAATATAAAAATTGAAATCTGAGTATTATGCGTCTAATCGAACTGACCTCCGACTATGAAATGAAGCCATTCGACTGCGGGGATGCCGCGTTGAATGGTTTTTTGTGTAACGATGCCAAGTTATTCTTGGAATATCAATTGACAAGGACTTATCTGCTGTGCGACGGAGAGGAGATCATGGGTTACTTTTCTTTGCTGAATGACAAGCTGTCGAGACAAGATGTGGCGAACAGCGCTTGGCGTAAAATCAAGAAGTTGTTCCCCCACGCCAAACATTTTGGCAGTTATCCGGCGGTGAAGATTGGACGATTGGCCGTTTCTGTTCAATATCGTGGCAAGGGATTGGGAAGTGAATTAATGGATATCCTGAAACGTTTGTTGAAGCAAAACCAAGGTTATTCCATGTTCCGTTTCCTGACGGTCGATGCCTACTTGGCGGTGGTTCCTTTCTATGAGAAGAATGGCTTTAAGAAACTGACGCCGACGCGGGAGCAAGGCGATACGCAAGCCATGTATTTCGATATGAAAATATTGTTGAAATCATAATCCTACACATTATTCCCCCCTTTTCAAAGGCCGTTTTCATTTGGGGTTTCCACGTGAAGATATAACGAACGGGAAGCCCGAAGGCGGAAGCGGTTTTTTTCGTATGCCCTCTCGTCTTTCGCTTCCTTTTAAAGGACAATTAAACGGATAAACGAAAAATGGATAGATTTTATAAACGGATTGTTATCCCGCTGATGCTGCTCGCCGGAGCGGTAGGCGTGGCGTGGGGGCGGCAGGACACGGACGAAGGATATTATAGGGATGATTACGCATCCTATACAATCACGCACAAGGAGGCCAGATGGTATTCCGTCCGTGACACGTGGCAGGGAGACGATACCTTCGCAGGGGATGAGAAATTCTTTACGAACTCTTATACGAATACTCAAATCCAAGCCACGCATACTTACGTAGATACGCTTTACGTGCACAAGGGACAGGAATATACGCTCGCGTTGCCAACCTTGTTGGGTTCCAGTAACAGCGCGCGGAAATACCAGCGTTGGTATAACTTCCGGACGGAAGGGACTTTCCAAGTTCAAACGCAAGGGGGAGCAACGGACGGCAATACCCGTGAGGATTTGTTGACACCGGTATATAATAATACGACGGTAGAGGCATACCGCTTCGCGAACGGGTATGTGGCCGGATATGCGCTGATAAACGAAGAGGATAAGCAAACGAACGGCGCGACCTTCTATTATCCTACGGATAGCGAGTTCACGAGTTGGGGAATCGATAACGTGAATGGAACTGGCAACGGCACTAATGACTGGTATGTCGTCGCCTGCGATATCTCCGGCTATACGGACTTCAGGAAAGATTTCTTGACAGGGTTAGGAGATGACGGAGCGTTGACAGCGGATGCCGATACCTTATTGGTAGATAATAATACTACCCAGACAGGAGCGACAGAGTGCTGCGAACCTACCCTTCAATTGCGGTTGCTCTTTTTCATCGTGGGCATAGACGACATTAGCGAAACGATGAAGAATAGCGACTTTTGGAAGAATGGCTATGGACGGTTGACTAATACGGCTTATCAGGGAGCGACTACCTCTAATTATACTGAAAAATCATTCCTTGAGGAATATGAGATTACCTTCCCGGCGGACCATATCTCCAACCATACCGACGAGTTGGTAGCGTTATCAAAAAGCGCGTGGAATTATCGGGTACCCGATGATACGGATGATAATTTGACGGTTACAGTGGTTAACAATACAGCGGGTATAGGACTTGTAGACCCTACCAATACGGCTACGGTAGGCGATAACGCTACGGTAGGTGGCAGCAGCCGGGTCATTTCGTTCCGTAAAAAAGAGACAGCGAAGGATACGCCTTGGAGCGTGGAAGATAACAGCACGGCTACCATCCTCGTGACAAAAAGTAATGGCACGACCACCTACAACATCGCGAAGTATGAGCTTACCTTCAAGGAGGAATGCCGCCTGCTGACGGAGACGCAATTGAAGCGGATAGAAGAGAATACGGAGGGCTTAACTGAAGACCTTAAAAGGTTCTATTTCCGTACCCCGAAAGCGTTATCGGAAAATTATGGAGAACCTCTTACTTCCCAAACGTTCGATTATCCGGAACCTTCGAGTGAGCATAAGTATTGGCAAAATTACCATTATCCTTATCCGTTGAAGTGGGAATACAGCTCGTATGCCTTTTTCGATGGTTCCAAATGGGATAATTACAATGGCAGTACACGATTGAGAGAGGATAGCCAGCCTTATGCGGAATGGGGTAGTTATTGTATATATGGAAGCGCTACGAACCGCTGTCTGGATATTGACGCGTCCGACTTTCCGGGTACTATTTTTCGCCTGCCGTTTGATGAGGATTTGTGTTTAGGCTCGGAATTGTTTTTCACGGCACAGGTACATGGTATCGGAAGTGAATTGAATGATGATGCGGGTATGTTGTTCACGATTTATGGGGTTACCGTAGACGGAACAAGGACGGTCTTGCATCGCCAAAGCACGGGGCAGATCAGGAGCACCAGTTTTATGGGCACTGAGGATGATGGGGCGTATTATTCCACCGCGAATGGCTTTGGCGGTTCGAACAATGATTGGTACCAAGTGTATTTCTCATTCATCAATGACAGTGAGAGTAACGCGGATTTTGACCATTATGAGCTGCAAATCGACAACAACTCCGCGTCGACGCGCGGAGGAGATTATCAATTGGATGATATAATGGTTTATGTCACCAAGCTGGATGGCGAAGTAACCCAACTGGAGGCGACTTGTGGCACCGAACGGACCCGGTTGAACTTCTCGATAGACTGGGAGCGGTTGCGCTCTCGTGCGGGCGACCCGGTCCTGACGGGGGAGACCGAGACGGCGGAAGGTTATCCGACAGATGATGATGGCTATTCTTATAGCGCGATAGGTATCTGTTTCATCGATAACGAGAAATATGAGTCTACAAAGAGTATAACAGAATCTGCCATTTGGATTGGCGCGAACAACGAGGTGGGTGGCGAAATCCAGAATAATTACCAGTTCGCGGCGATGTTTTACCGTTTGAATTATGCTGCGAATGAGGAGTATGAAACATACGTGCCTGACTTCGATAATAGATACAACGGTTCGTTGGCGATGCATAACGATTGGTTCTTCTATCGTCCGACGGAGGAGGATGGGGAAGAGAGTTTGGAGCCAGCCTTGACCGTTGACTTCTTCGCCGACCTTCAGCCTTATCGGGACTATACCATGTTGGTCGTGCCCATCGATAACTTGACGGGAAGTGAGACGATAGATGACGTTAGAGACTATGTGGAGGATAACGCGAGCAGTTTGTTCGCCAATTTTGAGACCGACGATTGCGCCATCAAGAAAGAGTTTAGCGTCACTTCCCAAAACATTATTATGGTGGATGGCGTTATCGCTCCGCCGGAGACCGACTTTTGCGCCGGGCAGATATTGAATTTTGCCGTGCGGTTGCGTCAGCCGGACACGGAAGGGGACTATGTGGACGTGAACGATGAGGTCTATTTCGACTGGTTCTTCGGGACGATGGATGAATTCATAGAAGATGAAGAGGGCAAAAGTCTGGCTGACGCGTTGGCCGCGTTGCGCAACGAGGAAGGCGGCGCGGATGTTGCTTCGGTAGAAGAATTGGAGAACTTCCCGATATCCGCTTCCTTTACTCAAACGCATAAAGATTTGATAAAGACATACGCGACAGCAGAGGGAAAGGGCGTGAATCCCCAACTCGTGCTACATCGGGAAAACTTGAATATCCAGCTGCAACAGACTTTGGATTTGGTGGTTCGGCCTATCCAAATAGAACTTACGGGCGTAAATGAAGAGGAAGTCAGGATTTGTTGGGACCCTTATTACTTGCGATTAGAGGCAAGCAAGGAGTCTCCTTCGGCCCATATCGGTTTTGAGAACGTAACTTATCCGACAGAGCCAAGTGTCCGTATCGGATTGAAACAACTCCAAGAGACGAGTACTTCTTCTACGCTTAAAATCAACTTGCGGGATATCAATGTAGTTACAGAAGGTAATCAATTGTCCATTCAATCGGGCAATCCTTATGTTTATCTTGTCGGTTCGGATGACCCGGATGTGGAAAAGAGAATCAACGCGGATGGTTTCGATCCAAAATCTTTGCTTGTGGGTCAAATAAAGAGTATCTCGGCGACAGAGGATGGTACTGATAATTACGTGGAGATTTACTTTGATTTGGAAGGGAATTTGACGAAAGCGGAGAATAACGATTTCAAGTTCGCTCCGAAGGAAGGATATGAATATCAGTTGAGGGTGAATTTCGAAGAGGATGCCACGTCAAAGGCTACCGACCCCACGAACATTTGTTATGGTGCCTTGACCTTCGCGATGAAAGTCGTCCCCGAATATCAATTATGGATAGGCGGAAGCACGGATAACTGGAATGACGACGCGAATTGGGTACGGGCGTATAAAGCGGATATGAACAACCCGACCGGATATGATAACTATGACATTGAGCACAAAGGCTACGTCCCGATGCGCTTCACGAAAGTCGTTATCCCGACGGAACATAAACAGGTAGTGCTTTATAATGCGACAGAAAGCGGTAACATCTTGAATTTGGCTGTTCCTGCCGGAGCAGGTGTTACGGAAAGCGGCACGGAGCATATCGAATACGACTTGATGGTGAAATCCGCGGAGACAGGTGGCTATGGCTGCGAGCCGTACTACACCAACACCGTTTCGGAAGTCCACTTCGAGCCGAACGCCGAGATGCT
>CASEGC010000116.1 GCA_949287365.1 uncultured Parabacteroides sp. | reverse complement strand
TATTTCATGAAAATATTCAAGGAAAAAGAGGGATGTTCACCCGCACGCTGGCGGAAGAGACAAGATTGAAAGTAGATTGCCGCCCATCCCGAAATTGTTTTATCAACAAAATATAGCTCAAGCGACAAATCGCAAAATGCGTTAACCGCAAAGATACGCTATCCCAGCAAATGCCTTTTTCTTTTTGTTATAAGGGTAATCATTATGTGGATTTCTTTGATTTACTTTGTAGAAAGTACTCACCGCTAAAAAAAGAAATCGTTATGATGAAGACAAGATTCATGCATTATTGGGCTTATCTATTATTTGTGTACGGCTCGCTTGTATGTGCCCCATTCCTGTTGTTTACCGCTTGCTCGGACGACGATGAGCCCACGATGGAAATGGACGAGGGAGTGCCGGACTCGCCCCCGCGCGGCTCCATCGCTACCGACGCGACGGTGGATTATCCGGCCGCCACATTGGGAAATATTCCCGCCGACATGCGTGAGGCGTTAACCATCCGCTTCTCTCGGCTCGGTAACGCGGTGGATGAAGACACCGATGTACTTTTCGTCACGAATTCCGATCTCGCGAGCTATCAAGAAGAGATTGTAGCGGTTTATGAAAACGATGGCATCATCGTCATTGTCGACCCGGACGTGTCCGCGACAAACGAATGGCTCAAACAAATAGGATGGGAGAATGAATTGGTAGACGATGGCGTGGAGAAAGAACTCTACGCGTTCGGTAAATACCACCAATACCTGTTGGATAAAGCCTACGAGGGGATTACGCTGAACGAGCACCTGAATTATTTTGTCGACTGGGTGAATGAGAGCTTGGTCTCCGGCTTGCAAGCCGAGCCCGGAAACGGGGAAACCGCGATAGACAAGTTGGTCGCCGCCCAAACCATTACGCATACGTACAGTTACAGCATGAACGTGCAAGAGACGGATCCCGATACTTTCGCGCCGGATTGGATATCCGGCGATGGCAGCTTTACGGCGAAATACAGCATCTACGCCCTATATGCCTTCCAAGGTCAACCCTCCGCGGGAGACTATTACATCGTATCCGCGGAATATACGGCGCATAACAAAGATATGTGCCCGGTTGAGAGCTCGACCCACAATTGGGTCCAGGAGCATGGCATATGGGGCTGGATTAAGGTTCGTTTGTGCGGATTCTATCTGACCCGGTTCAACGTGGAGACCTTTTTAACCAACTCGAAAAAGGAGCGAATAGGAGAATTTCAGGCCAATTACTCGCCGGTGCCCCTGACAACGCAAGGCTCTACCACTTATTCATCCGGAATGAGTTGGAATCTGGGAGCCGACATAGCAGCGGGAGTCGACGCCAAAGGTCCGAATGGCTCGATTACCATTAAGGGAGGCGTCTCATTCTCCAATAGCGAGAGCCGGACCATTTCGGACGTGGAAATTCTGAATCAAAGTACAAACAACAGTGCAAAATATGAGTACAAAGTCAATAACTTGCCGAGCTATGTAGTCAGCAAAATAGCCATTTCAGACCCTCCGCTCGTATCCGTGAGCAACGCGACGCTTTTCGGCAGTTGGATCTGGAGGGTTCCGAATACGAAAGACCGGGGTACGGATAAGTTCTTAATCGGGACGAAACCGGAAATCACTTACGGCAGTTGTCACTTTTATACCACCGGAGCGGATTTGGTAAGAAGCCAACATAACGTCGACTTCGGGAAGGACGACACGCGGTATACGGCCATCACGCCTCCGAACCG
>CASEGC010000115.1 GCA_949287365.1 uncultured Parabacteroides sp. | reverse complement strand
CTTTTTCCTATAGGGTTCAAGGTTTTTTCTCCCGGCTTTTCCCTTTTTCTCTTCTATCGAATTCACGACGAATAAGTAATTTATCATGAAACGACTCATTTTATCGACACTCGCCATGCTCGCGCTAACTTCCGTGACGCGTGCCGAGCCGGAAACCCTCTTCGAGATAGGCAGTCGCGACCATTCCGAGGCGGAGTTCGCGCTCTATCCCAACCAATACAAAAGCTTTCTCGCCCATTTCAGTGGGGAGAAATCCTACTACGTCGGCTATTCCACGCCGGAGAGGCATTGGCCCTATTTGCTGCCCGGACCTTTGGACAGTTGGGCGGGCGGAGGATATTGGGCAGGATATCATCCGCGCCATTTTCCCTCCATTTACTTTAACTTGGAGCGAGCATCGGCCGAAGGCGAATGTACGCTGACTCTCTTTTTTACCGGAGCGGGCAAGAACGCGCCTATACGGATACGCGTGGAGGTGAACGGCCACCGGTTTGAGGAAGAGCTGAAAGGAGAGAACAACGACGCGCTCCTGACGAATAAGGAGAGCGGCGTAGAGAAAGAGATATACGTGCGGTTTCCCGCCTCGTGGCTCGAACGCGGCATGAACCGCGTCCAGATAGGCACCGTCAAAGGAACATGGGCCATGTTCGATTGCCTGCGCTTGGAAACGCCCGCCGCGGTACGGCTGGGTAAGGCCTCCTCCTCCTTAATCCGTTCCGTACGGACCGCGCCATTCGAATACCCGGAAGAAGACGGCGGACGGACATTCCCCATTTGGGTAGATATGAACCAGTTCGATTCCGCGGAGGAGTTGACCTTCGAAGTGGAAGGATTCCCCGCCGTTACACGAACGATAGAGGAGGGCGAAAGCATCCAAGAGATACGGATTCCCGCCTTAAAAGAAAACGAGAAGCCTCAAGAGCATACGATTGTTATCCGGAATAAGGGAAATACCCTTTACGAGGGAAAGATTATCCGGAGCCACCAGCCATTGCATAGCCACGCGGACGACGTGGACCTGCTCATGGGCACGGGCAACTCACGTTGGATGTTCAAGCCCGGTCCCAGCCTGCCTTTAAGCATGGTGCAAATCGCGCCGGACAACCAAGATGAGACTTGGAAGGCAGGATACGAATATACCATAGAGAATATCATGGGATTCAACCATTTCAGCGATTGGACCATGACCGGATTCCTCATGCAGCCCACTTGCGGGGAATTGCGGGTGAATCCCGGAAGGGAGGATTTCCCCGATGAAGGTTATCGCGCCCGCATCGACAAGCGAACGGAGAAGGCGGAGATAGGGAAATATTCCGTTTATATGACCGATACGCATATCAAAGCGGAGATTACCGTCACCCGGCGAGCCGCGTTACAACGATACACTTTCCCCAAGAGGAAAGATGCGCGCGTCCTGATTGATATGTTTACCCCTAACGAATATCCGCACAACTTAGTGAACGCATACGTCCGCAAGGTGAGCGACAGGGAGATAGAGGGTTACGCTACCTATCACAACGCCTTCACCGGTTATACGCTGGAGCAGGATTACACCTTGTATTTCGTCCTCCAATTCAGCGAGCCGTTCCGTTCGATGGGCGGTTGGGTGAATGAGGGCGTAAAACCCGTCACCGGATATATACCCGGCTGGAACCGGGACCATGAGTTCGATACTCCAGCCGAGATTCGGCAAGACATCGAGGAGATAGAAGGACGCGGCGATTTGGGCGTCTTCCTAAACTACGAGACGGCGGAGGGTGAGAAAATACTGATACGCTCCGGAGTCTCTTTAGTGGATTTGGAAGGCGCACGGAATAACCTCCAAAAAGAATTGGCGGAGCCTTTCGGATGGGATTTCGAACGCGTGGTGGACAACGCCCGTTCCGTATGGGACGATTACTTGGGAAGAATCGAAATCGAGACCGATGACTATCTGCAAAGGAAGAAATTCTACACGAACCTCTACCGCGCGTTGGCGGCCAAGGCGATATGGAGCGACGCGGATGGACGCTTCCGGGATGAACGGGAGCGAATCCAAAAGCTGGACAGCCCGGAAGATTGTATCGTAAGCGGCGAATACTGGAATACGTTCTGGAACAACCAGCAATTATTCAACCTTATCGCGCCGGAGATATCCAGCAAATGGGCGAGGTCGGCCATCCGGCTTTATCGGAATAGCGGATGGTTCAACACGGACCCCGCCGGCATAGAACATACCGGCGTGATGGTAGCCATGCATCCGATATCCCAGATATTGGGGGCTTGGCGAAGCGGCATACGGGATTTCGACTTGGAAACGGCATACGAGGGATTGAGAAAGATGATGACCACGCCGCCCCAAAAGTATGAGGGAGGCGGAACCGTAGGGGTAGAGAACTTGGTGCCCTATATGCGATACGGATA
>CASEGC010000114.1 GCA_949287365.1 uncultured Parabacteroides sp. | reverse complement strand
CTGGACGAGAACAGCTCGAAAATAAACAGCTACGAGCTGGGATTGAGCGCGACCTTGACCTTTCCCCGGGTGCTGTTCCCCACCTTCGCCAAATATGACACCGACTACCCGGCGAGCACTACCTTCCGCCTGTACGCCGACCAGATGAACCGGGCGAGGTTCTTCAAGCTCCTGGCCTTCGGGGGCGACGCGTCGTACGAGTTCCAGCCCTCCGCGCTCTCCCACCACTCCATCACGCCGTTCAAACTGACCTTCAACCTGCTCCAGCGCACCACGCAGGAGTTCGACAGCATCACCGGCGAGAACCGGGCCTTGATGGAGAGCTTGCGGGACCAATTCATCCCGGCGATGAGCTACACCTATACCTACGACGACTCGCCGCTCGCCGACCGGAACCACCACCTCTGGTGGCAAACCTCCATCACGCAGGCGGGCCTTCTCCTCAACAGCGTCTACGCCCTGACCGGGAAAGGTTTCAACGAAGAGGGGAAAAAGCTGTTGGGCAACCCCTTCGCCCAGTTCATCAAGGGGACGACCGAGCTACGGTACGATTATGCGCTGGGCAAGAAGCAGCATCTCGTAGGCCGCGTGATGGCCGGGGCGATTTACAGCTACGGGAACGCCCGCACATCGCCTTACAACGAGCAATTCTACATCGGCGGGGCCAACAGCGTACGCGCCTTCACGATACGGAGCATCGGCCCGGGCCGCCATTACCAGAACAACGCGGACAACCAGTACGCCTACATCGACCGGACCGGCGACATCAAGTTCGAGGCCAACCTTGAGTACCGCTTCCCCATCCTTGGCGACCTGCACGGCGCGACGTTCCTCGACTGCGGGAACATCTGGCTACTTCGGGAAGACCCGGACCGCCCGGGCGGGCGGTTGAAATGGGGCAGCTTCCTCAACGACCTCGCGCTGGGCACCGGCTTCGGCCTTCGCTACGACCTGACGTTCATCGTCATCCGCTTCGACGTGGGCATCGGCCTGCACCTGCCTTACGACACGGGGAAAAAGGGTTATTACAACATCCCGCGCTTCAGGGACGGCATGGGTTATCACTTCGCCATCGGCTATCCCTTCTGATTTACCGGCGTAGAGAGGTGGTTCGGCACGCCGAAAACGCCTTTTACCGCCGTAGAGACCATTTTTGGCGCGCCAAATGCCATCTCTACCGGCGTAGAGACCATTTTCGGCGCGCCAAATGCCACTTCTACCGCCGTAGAAAGCGTTTTCGGCGCGCCAAACGCGCCTCTACCGTCGTAGAAGCCATTTTCGGCGCGCCGAACGCCCTCCCTACTCCGGTAGAGAGAGAAAGAAATCAAGATTTACAAGGTAGTCAGATAATTTTTCAACGGGTTGGAATACATCTCCAGCAATTTACGGAGCAAGAAGGCCTCGTCCTTGTCCGGGATGGCTATCTTATCCAACTGCCCCCGCACGTAGGCCTCGAATTGTTTCCTGTCCTTCGGCCCGTAATGCTCCTGAAAGCGCCGCGTGCCGTTCAGCCAGTCGTAAGCCACGTAATTGCAGGGGTAAAAACGGTAATTCCTATAGATTTCCCGGTCGATGATGGAGGCGATGGCGGCTACCAGCTCGTTCTTCTCCATGTTCCGGTCCAACTTGGCCAGCGTCTCGTTAATCGGGGAGGTTATCGTGAAATGGACCCGCCCCTTGTTGTTCAGGATGCCCGTCTCCATGCTCAAGAGGTCGTCATGTTGCGACTTCACGTAGTCCGGATTATCCCGTTTGAGTTGGAACTCCTTCGCCTTCAAGTAGTCGCAAGGGTCGAACTCGTACGAGATGGCGATGGGCAGGATATTCAGCTCCATCAGGTTATCCAGCAAGTTGTCCTTGTCGCCCCCGATGCTCAGCATCTTCAGCACGCTGCCTTGCGTGCGGTCGTCCGAGTCCTTGGCCCGTCCCTCTCGCTGGGCTATCCAAATCGATTCCTTCGTGTCCTTGATGGTATGATGGATATAGGCGGAAAGCGTCCGGCTCACCTCCAGCATCTGGCGGACGGAGACACCCCGCTTCACGATGAAACTGTTGCCCAACCGCACCAACGTCTCTATCCACGGCCGTATCAGCAGGTTGTCGCCAATCGCGATCTGTGTCAGGCCATAGCCCACGTCATACAGCATCAGGTTCAAGAAAGAGGCGTCCAGCACGATATCCCGATGGTTCGAGATGAAGGTACACGCCGCCTTGTCCTTAGGCAAACGGCTGCGGCCCGATATCGTGAGCGAGAAAGTCGTCTTCTTCGCCACCGTCATGACAGCGTCGTAACCAAAGGTAGACTTGAACTCATATTTGGTCTTGCACGCGCGCATGGCCGCGGAGAATTCCTCCCAATCCAAATCAGGTTTGATGTATCGCAAGGCCCGTTCGAAATCCTTGTTGGCCAGCAAACTCTCGATAGCGTCTTTCACCTCGCTATCCTCCAGCGGACGTATATCGTCGAAATTAGGGGAAACTGTTTCTGTATCCATATCTATTCATTTTGTTTTTCTGCCGTTTAGTTCGTTCTCAATGATATCCGTCAAGACATCCTTGATATCCAATCCCGCCGCACGCACCTGCTGCGGGATAAAGCTCGTGGCCGTCATGCCGGGAGTCGTGTTCACCTCCAGCAAGACCGGTTCTCCATCTGCCGGTATGATATAGTCCACGCGGATAAGTCCCTTAGCTCCTAAGACATCATAAATCCGCGCGGTCTCCCGCCATACTTTTTCCGTCAGCTCCGCCGAGATTCGGGCCGGCGTGATCTCCTCCACTTGCCCGTTATACTTCGCGTCGTAATCAAAAAACTCATTACGCGAGACCGCCTCCGTCAGCGGAAGGACAACCATCTTCCCATTCGCCTTATAGCAGCCGCACGTCACCTCGGTACCTTCCACGAAACGCTCAAGAATCACCTCCCGCCCCTCGCCGAAAGCCTTGGCGATAGCCGGCTGGATGGCGGAGGCCTCTTTCACCTTGGTCACCCCGAAACTGCTCCCGCCATCGTTCGGTTTCACGAAGAGCGGTAGCCCCAAGCGGGCGACCACTTCCTCGTCCGCGATCGTCTCCCCCGCGAACAAGCGGATGGAATCGGAAATCCTCACCCCGAAATTCCGCAAATAATGATTACATACGTATTTATTGAATGTCAACGCGCTCACCAACATTCCACAGGAGGAATAGGGCATTCCTATCATATCGAAATAGCCCTGCAAACGCCCGTCCTCTCCCGGTGTCCCATGTATCGTGATATAAGCGAAATCAAAACACTTCACCTCGCCATTCTCCCTGAAGCTGAAATCGTTCTTGTCTATCGGCGTACGCTCCCCGTCCGGAAGCACGACCGCCCATTCGCCGCGTTTGACGATGGCGATATATGCGTTATATTTTTCTTTATCCATAAAAGATTGGAGTCCTTCCGCACTTTTCAACGAAATAACGATTTCGGAAGAATCTCCCCCCGCCACGATAGCGACATTCTTTTTCATGCTCATAATTCTTTCGTATTTACATAAACCCGCCACTTATCGATCAAACCCCGCATATCGGAAGGTACCTCGGACTCGAAAAACATCTCCTGCCCCGTGGTAGGATGGACGAAACCCAAGGTCTTGGCGTGCAAGGCCTGACGCGGACAAAAGGCGAAACAATTCTGTACGAACTGCTTATATTTGGAAAAAGTAGTTCCTTTCAATATCTCATGCCCTCCATAACGCTCATCGTTGAAAAGCGTATGGCCGATATATCTCATGTGTACCCGAATCTGATGCGTGCGCCCCGTTTCCAGACGGCATTCCACCAGCGTGACATATCCCAGACGCTCCAAGACACGATAATGCGTGACCGCCGGTTTTCCTTGCTCCCCATCGGGGAAAACGGTCATACGCATCCGATCGCGAGGATCCCGACCGATGTTACCCTCTATCCGGCCCTCATCCTCCCGAATCACGCCCCAAACCAACGCCTGATATTTACGCTTAGTCGTTTTATTGAAAAACTGGAGGCCAAGAGTGCTTTTCGCCTCCGGACGTTTGGCCACGACCAGCAAGCCTGACGTGTCCTTATCAATGCGATGCACCAAACCCAAACGTGGGTCGGAAGGGTCATAATAAGGATCGTCCTTCAAATGATAGGCCAAGGCGTTCACCAGCGTACCGGTATAATTCCCAAAGCCCGGATGCACCACCAACCCCGCCGGTTTGTTCACCACCAGCAGGTCATCGTCCTCATAAACGATATCCAAGGGAATATCCTCCGGGATAATCTCCAGTTCCCTCTTCGGTCGGTCCATCACGATGGAGACCACATCCAACGGTTTCACCCGATAGTTGCTTTTCACGGGTTTCCCGTTCACCAAGACGCACCCCGCCTCCGCCGCCAGTTGGATACGATTACGGGTGGCCCCCATGATACGGTCCACCAAGAACTTGTCCACCCGAAGTAACGACTGCCCTTTATCCGCCACGAAACGGAAATGCTCATACAGCGCATTCGGAGAATCCTCACTCTCCTCCGGCATTAGCAAGTCGTCCACCAGCTCCTCATCCCTATCTTCCAAGAAATCCTCCATCCTTAAAACCATTTTTCAAGGTCACTATCCAGTTCCTCCACGGGGATGCTGTCCAACGCCAA
>CASEGC010000113.1 GCA_949287365.1 uncultured Parabacteroides sp. | reverse complement strand
TTGTGTCGGCTTGGAAACGCCTCTCTCGATACCGAAGGAGGTCGCGGAACGGTTGAGGCGAAAAGGAATTGACCCCTCTGGCGAGGAGGCGGTCTCTTTATTGTACGAAGGGATTTTCAAGCGGATTTCACGGACGCATCCATTGGATTTCTTTTGGCTCTGGACGCCAGAGAACTGGACATGGGGTAATCCGTCCGAGGAATCCATAAAAGAGACTATAGCGGATATCCGAATAGCGAGAGAGGTGCTGCGGAACGATTTTGATTCTATCGGATTTGGTCTCAGTGGCTGGGTGTTAGGTCCTCCTACCAACCGGTGTCTATTTGATAGCGTCATACCCAAACAGGATTTCCTGTCTTCGTTGAGCCGATTGTGTGGGCAAGAACGCTTGGACTTGGGTTATGGCATGCTTCCGGAGGATAGGCGGAAGGTTCCCGTTTTGTGGCTGGAAGATGACCCGGCGTTGACGACTCCGCAATTTTGGATAGGTCGTTTGCGTAGCGACTTGGCGGAAAGCTGTGGCATTGGATGCGATGGCGTGATAGCTAACTTTTGGCGGACAAGTTCCATCGCCCCGAATATAATGGCTTACGCACAGGCTTGCTGGTCTCAGAAAGACTGGAATCCGAACTCCGGAAAGCCTTATTCTTACGCTCATCAGGCGAAAAGCGACATTAGGAAAGGCGGAATTACCACGAATTATTTCAAACAGATAAAAGGAACGGACGACCAATACTTGTTCAATACGCAACGGTATGATATAAAAGGTTATAAGATAAACATACCTAATGGGACGTATAAGGTTACTTTCTTGTTTAGCGAGACGAAATTCAAAGAGGCGGGAAAGCGTGTTTTTGACATAAAGGTGGAAGACGCCGTCGCCTTGGAGGATATAGATGTTTATGCTCGGGTGGGCGGCGATACGGTTTGTGTCTTGTCGACTCCGGATTTCAAGGTAAACGATTATATGCTTGATATTGATTTGATACCCAAAACAGGTCCTACCTTTTTATCCGCCTTCATTATCGAGGGGCGGACCGATGACGTGAACCAGATAAAAGGTGTTCCCTATAGACGGGAAATCAATGTGGGCGGTGGCTTATATAAAGATTTTGAGGCCGATTTGAACGAGTACGAGAGCAATACGCCCATGCTTCCGCGCGATTTGGACGCTATGTCTTTTTATCGGGATTACGCGTGCGCCATGTTCGGACCTGAGGTCGCTTCTCAAATAGCGGAAGTGTTTGACTCATTGGATGGAACAAGGGGTAATGATGGTTTCCGGGATTTCAAGATGCCTCGGCCGGCCACATGGATTACGGGGCCTGGTGTCATAACCCCTAATGAGAACGATTGGGAAGAGGAATCGAAGATGTACGCGTTTGTCGATACGTTGTCTGCGTTACGAAAGCATATAGAAGGTAAAGGCAACTTAGAGCGTTTTGATTATTGGTTGAATACGTTCTTGTATTTACGAGAGATGGGGCACGTGGGTTGTACGCGAGGAGAGTTGGATAAGTTGATGAGAGAACTTTCCGCTCAAAACGCCCCGAGCGCGTATCTTAAGGAAAAGGTGGTGCCGGTTCGAATTGAGCTTTCCAGACGTTGGGAACGGATGATGGAGTATTTGCTAAAGACCGTCTACACTACAGGAGAATTAGGGACGGTTATCAATTTGGAGTCTCAAACAAGGGGGACGTATGGTTTCTTGACTAAATATGATCAAGAGATAGAGGAACGCTTGAATGAGAAACTTCCCAAACAGGTCTCTTTATCTGATAAGTATGTGTCCGGACCGAGAATGTTCGTTCTCAACGAGAGAGCGACGCTTCAGGAAAACGAAAGATATATCCTTCGGGTGAATTTTCTTGGCCTTGAAAGCCAAAAGGCGAGTATTGCGCTTAGATATAGATTCTTGGGGGAAAAGGATTATCATGAATTAGAGATGGAGCGAAAATCAGAGAATATATTTGAGGTTCATGTCCCGGAAAATGACGAACGTACTATCGAATATTATGTGGAAGCGGAATGTGAGGACGAAAAGATATATTATCCTTCTTCCGCTCCAGCGCTTAATAGGACATGGGTTCGATTTTAGCGTTCGTGATATCTTTGAAATAAGAAGAAAGCCTATTGTCCGCTATGACGATAATAGGCTTTCTTCTCTTTATTTCGTAAATTTTTATAGCTATTTACCTCGCGTACTTGCAAGAGGTAATGCTTATTTTCATCACCTCCTCGTCTTTACGGATTTTGACACCCGAAGGAGCCATATAATTCGTGATGGCGGAAGTGGAGGTTGTTTGTTGCCAATAACTGCTGTTTGTGGTTGTTGTCCTCTCGACTGGAATGATAAGTAAGCGCATGTCCTCATCCGGGTTGTTTTCCATCTGATGTTTTAACAAGTTCGCCATATTCGGGAATGAGTAAGTGCGTGTACTCTCATTATATGCGTCGGAAAGGAATGCCGTCTGTCCATTCTCGATTTGCTCGCTCTCGAAAAAGTTCTTTACCGAATCTTCCGGTATGGCCAACAAATAAGAGGGCGGCTCCAACGCGTATTGCCAATTCTCTTGGGGCATCGCCTTCAGCTCCAGCGGTAAATTATTGACAATGCGTTCGCTCATGATTGGAGTAATTTCCTTTGTCGGTAAAACAAGACGGATACAAACGCCGGCGGGTGTCTTGAAGTAAGCGTATTCATCGTTAGGTTGGAGTAATTGACTCATATCCGTATTCTTGAAGCGGCTCAATTGTATGACCTCCTTAGTGGTGGAGAACGATTCGGTCGCTCTTACCAATGAATCTTGTCCTACGCTGCCCGTTACCGTATAATTATAATAGAAAGTCAAAGAGGAACTGGATACGGAAAGGATATTCCCGCTTCCGAACGTGGTCGTTACGTATAGTCCCGGGAAGAATTCGTTAAAAGTCTCTTGGCTACTGAAACTTGCCGGATTGTTCACGGTCTCCTCATAAAAACGTTGCCCGAAATCGGTCGGCATCTTGATGCTGACATGGGGCTGATAAGGATTGTACTGGTCGTTCCAAAGCGAATCGGAAACGCTGGTGTTGAAAGCTGTGTAAGCTTGCCTTCCCAAAGATTTCTTCATATCGCAATATTGTTCTGGGTCGATATTCGTATAGAAATTCTTTTGTAAAGGACTTGTCACCTTGAAGATTTCGGCTTGCATAGGAGCCAAGGAATCTCCCACCCATACGCCATAACGATGGGAAGAACCATTGTAGTAGATGTTGAATAATACGGAATCGATTTTTCCCTCATGAGGCGTATGCTCGAATTGGAAACCGCTTGGGCAATAAAATTGACACATGAAATCCGATTTCAAGTTTCCGTATAACGGGTCGTAAAGCTCTCCCAATTGAGCGCTCGTGGACCTCGCGTAAATGGAATCCATTTGTATTGTCGTAGCCTCTATGCGGAACGTGTCCGTATAGACCGCTATCCTATCGTCTCCAGGCTGAATACTTGTTCCAATCGGGCTTATATCATCATTACAACTCGCCAGGATAATTCCTAGGCTGAGTCCAAGTAAAAGCTTGATTTTCATTATTGCGATTATTAATGTTCTTATTTCGTGTCAGGTCCCAGTATCATGTCGTAGAACTTATTGATTTCATCGATATAAGTCTCTTTCGGCTGATAAGGGAGAAAAGGCTTGTCTTTTTTTGTCGAGATATAGTTCAATATTTTCGGGTCGATCGTTTCGCTGCCTTGGATTAGTCCATCGGCGAAGTCTACCGCCAGTTTCGTCAACGCCACGCAACTGGCATCGGCCTTGATTAAATCCAAGTCCGGGTCGAGCGCGCCGTCCGCCTTGAGTTTCGACGCGAAATTCTTGTTCAGAGGATTCTTGAACATATCGTCGTATATGGAATAGACTACTTTAGCGTTACGTAGGCAAGGGTCATCCGCATACATTCTTTTGATATAAAGAGCGGTTAAAGCGGACATCCAGCCGTGGCAATGAATCAAATCCGGAATCCAGCGTAATTTCTTGATGGTCTCCAATACGCCTCGGACGTAGAAGATGGAGCGGTCGTCATTATCTTCATATTCATTCCCTTTCTCGTCGCATACCGTATGTTTCCGCTGGAAGAAATCCTCGTTGTCTATGAAATAAACTTGCATCCGCGCCGCCTGAATAGATGCTACCTTTATAATCAGAGGATGATCCGTATCATCAATGATTAAATTCATGCCAGACAAACGGATAACCTCGTGTAATTGGTTGCGTCGTTCGTTGATATTTCCGAATTTAGGCATGAATGTCCTGATTTCACGACCACGTTCTTGGATTCCTTGCGGCAAGTTCCTGCATATTGTCGCGATTTCGGATTCTGGAAGGTAGGGAGTAATTTCTTGAGTTATAAACAAGATTCTTTTTGCATCCATTCTGTAAACTAGTTTTTGTAAAGACGCTACAAATATACGAAAAATCTTTTATTTACGGTAATTATTTAGTTGCTTTGCACCGTCAAATAAGCATCTATCCGATGAAAGTAGTAAGTAGTATTAATGAATTGAAAGGATATCTCGCTGAAATTAAACGAGATAATAAGATGGTGGGCTTTGTTCCCACCATGGGTGCGTTGCATGAGGGACATCTTAGTTTGGTACGTCGTTGCGTGAAAGACAACGACGTATGCGTGGTGAGTGTTTTCGTGAATCCGACTCAATTTAACGACAAGCACGATCTGGAGACGTATCCTCGGACGTTGGAAGCGGATTGCTCCTTGCTGGAGTCCGCGGGTTGCGATTTCGTGTTCGCTCCCTCCGTCGAGGAAATGTATCCGGAACCGGATACGCGCGTTTTTGATTTCGGCACGGTGTCGCGAGTGATGGAAGGAGCGAAGCGTCCGGGACATTTCAATGGTGTGGCGCAAGTGGTCAGTAAATTGTTTTATATCGTGGAGCCGGATAACGCCTATTTCGGCGAGAAGGATTTCCAGCAGATAGCCGTTATCCGAGCGATGGTGAAACAGTTGAACCTCCCGGTGACGATAAACGCTTGCCCGATCGTGCGGGAAGCCGATGGCTTGGCGTTGAGCAGCCGGAATACCCGTTTGACTCCGGAACAACGACAAAAAGCGCCGTTAATCGCTCGTACCTTGCGGGAAAGTGCTACCTTTGTGCCCGAAAAAAGCGTACGTGAAGTTATCGATTATGTCGTGAACACGATAAATAGCGACCCGGTGATGCGTGTGGAGTATTACGAGATCGTGGACGGCAATACGCTGGAGGCTATCGAGAACTGGTCCGATACCGATTATCCGGTGGGATGTGTGACCGTGTATTGCGGTGACGTACGTTTAATCGATAATATAAAATATTGATGATTTACGAGTCGTGAATTATAAATCTATATCATTCTCGTAAGTCGTAATTCATAATTTATAGAGATGTTCATAGAGGTAGTAAAATCAAAGATTCATCGGGTGACGGTCACGGAGGCTAATTTGAATTACATCGGTAGCATTACTATCGATGAGGATTTGTTGGACGCGGCGAATATAATTCCGAACGAGAAGGTCTCTATCGTGGATAATAACAACGGTGAGCGCTTTGAGACCTATGTTATCAAAGGTGAACGAGGCTCGGGAGTGGTCTGTTTGAATGGAGCGGCCGCTCGGAAGGTGCAGCCGGGAGACGTGATTATCGTCATGTCGTATGCGTTGATGGATTTTGAGGAGGCGAAGAGGTTCAAGCCGTCCGTCATTTTCCCGGATACCGCCACGAATAAGTTGGTGAGATAGAGGGTTTGCGCCTTGTCGTATCGGGCCTTCGAGAGATTGGGTTTAGAAAAGAAAAGCTCGTCGGGCATGACGGGCTTTTTTCGTTCGCTTGAATTTGGATAAATCATTGGAAACATGTATACAAGCAAGCAAATAAGGGATGTCAGTTATCCTATTTTTCTGGGGTTGCTGGCGCAGAACGTGATTAACGTGACCGACACGGCCTTTCTGGGTAGGGTCGGAGAGGTGGAGTTGGGCGCTTCCGCCATGGGCGGATTGTATTACATCAGCGCTTTCACCATCGCTTTTGGTTTCAGTACGGGTTCGCAAATCGTTATCGCCCGGAGGAACGGTGAGGGGCGGTACGACCGCATCGGGCCGGTAATGACGCAAGGCGTGTTTTTCCTGCTGGCGCTGGCCACCGTATTGTTCCTGTTCTCCCGTTTTTTCGCCGGAGACGTGATGCGCCTGCTGATTTCTTCCGACGATATTTTGGCCGCGACAGAGGATTTCTTGGATTGGCGCGTGTTCGGCTTCTTTTTCTCTTTCGCCAACGTGATGTTCCGGGCCTTGTTTGTCGGGATAACACGTACTAAGGTGTTGACATTCAACGCGGTCTTGATGGCGGTGACGAACGTGCTGCTCGACTACCTGTTGATTTTCGGGCATGCGGGCTTTCCGGAAATGGGCATTCAAGGGGCGGCTATCGCTTCCGTGGCGGCGGAGGCGGTGTCTGTCTTGTTTTTGGTCGTTTACACGAGATTCGCCGTGGATATCCGTAAGTACGCGTTGGATAAGGTGCGCTCTTTTGATTTCGCTTTATTGCGGCGAGTCTTGAGCGTCTCGGTGTTTACGATGCTTCAATATTTTTTGTCTATTGTCTCATGGTTCATGTTTTTCATTGCCGTGGAGCATTTGGGGCAACATGAGTTGGCCATCGCCAATATCGTGCGGAGCATTTACGTGGTGATGCTTATACCGGTGAACTCGCTCGCCACGACCACGAATACGTTCGTGAGCAACATCATCGGTGCGCGCGACATCGCATTGGTGATTCCTACGATAGTGAAGATATGCAAATACTCCTTTGTCCTGATGGTGTTCATCGCGCTGGCCGTAGGCCTGTTCCCGGAGGCGGTGCTGTCCGTCTATACGAACGATGCCGCCTTGATTCGGGCGGCGGTACCTTCCGTGTACGTGATTGTCGCGGCCATGCTGATAGCGTCGGTGGCGAACGTCGCGTTCAACGGCGTGTCGGGCACGGGAAACACCCGCGCTGCGTTGTTCATGGAGACGGCGGTACTGGTCCTATATGTTCTTTATATTTATGTGGCGGGCATGTGGCTGCGCCTGCCGGTCTCGGTCTGCTTCATGACGGAGATATTGTATTATATCGGATTGTGGGTCGTCAGTGCGGTTTACCTGAAGAGGGGCTCTTGGCAGAACAAGAGGATATGACGACCGGTCCCGGGGGCGCTCCTTCCCTCGGATTTTTGACGAAGTGTTTGGGATGTCCTTAATCGCAACAGAGTTGCGAGATTAAGGTCGTATCTTTGCGTCAGGATTAAATGAATGCTATCATGTCGACCAAACAATGTGAGGATATATTACGGGAAAAAGGCGTGAGGCCTACCGCCGCCCGGATTCTGGTGATGCGGAAATTGTGGGAACAGACCCATCCGGTCTCGCTTCTTGAGTTGGAGACGGAATTGGAGACTTTGGATAAGTCTACGATATCCCGTACGCTTTCCTTGTTGCTGGAACATCATGCGATTCACGCCTTCGAGGACGGAAGCGGCTCGATGAAGTATGAGATTTGCCGGAGCCATTCGGAGGCGTGCCCGGTGGGCGAGAGGCATATCCATTTCTTTTGCGAGGTTTGCCATCAAACGGTCTGTTTGAACGATATCAAGATTCCGGTCGCTCAGTTGCCGGAAGGTTATGTGATAGATACCATTAATTATATGGTGAAGGGGATTTGCCCTTCTTGTGGCAGGAAACGTCGGGCGGAAAGCGCCGGAGATAAATAATCGTGGAATATATGTGTACGACGAAAGCTTGTGGCCATTGCCACGCGGAAAGCGGAGCGGGTTGGTGGATGTCGGCGGTGTCTTTGGCTTTATTCCTTTGTGGATTATTGGGGCGGCATTTGACTTGGTTCGCTCGTCCGTGGGTAGAGGAAATCTGGTTTTTCGCGGCTTTCCTCCCGGTAGGCTTACCGGTCATGCGGGAGGCGTGGGAATCGGTTGCCCGGAAAGATTTCTTTAACGAGTTCATGTTAATGTTAATCGCTTCGATTGGAGCGTTTGGTATTGGAGAGTATCCGGAGGCGGTGGCGGTGATGCTTTTTTATACGATAGGGGAGCGGCTACAACATATCGCGGTCGACAAGGCGTCGAGGGATATAAACGATTTGCTGGATGTCCGTCCCGAACGTGCCGAGGTCTGGCGTGAGGGCGTTTATGTGAGCGTCTCTCCCAAGGAGGTAAGTGTAGGCGAGCGTATAGAGGTAAAGCCCGGTGGTCGTGTGCCGTTGGATGGCATATCGCTTGACGCCGAGGCCTATTTCGATACGTCGGCGTTGACGGGAGAGAGCGTGCCTCGTCTGGTCCGGAAGGGAGAGGAGGTGTTTGCGGGTATGATCGCGTATGGCCAGTCCGTCCGGATAACGGTGAGCCGTCCATACGAACGGAGCGCGTTGGCCCGTATCTTGGCCTTAGTGAGAGACGTTTCGGAACGCAAGGCTCCGGCGGAACTGTTCATTCGCCGTTTCGCCCGGATTTATACGCCGACGGTGATTCTTTTGGCGTGTCTTATCGTTTTTGTTCCCGCTATCGTGGCGATGTTCTCGTTTTCCTTTCGCTATGTTTTCTCGGATTGGTTATATCGGGGATTGGTGTTCTTGGTCATCTCTTGTCCTTGCGCTTTGGTGATTAGTGTCCCACTGGGTTATTTCGGTGGAATAGGAGCGGCGTCGCGTAAAGGAATCCTGTTTAAAGGAGGTAACTATCTGGATGCCATTACGCGGGTGAATACGATAGCCTTTGACAAGACAGGCACGCTGACCACCGGACGTTTCGAGGTAGAGAAGATGGAACACGTTGGGATTTCTCCCTCCGAGCTGTTGGATATATTGTTGTCGGTGGAACGGAAAAGCGCGCATCCGGTCGCTCAGGCGATTGTCCGTTTCGCCCAAATACGGGAATGCCAACCCTTCGAGGTGTCGTCCTTGCGAGAATTACCGGGACTCGGCATCGAGGCGGTTGTCGCCGGACGTGAGGTACTTGCCGGCAATAGGCGTCTGCTGGCGGAACGGGGTGTCCGGTGCCCGGAAGATTTGTCCGATGGAATCTCTACGATGGTCGTTTGTGCGGTCGATGGTAAATACGTGGGATGTCTTTCGCTCGCCGATAGGCTGAAAGAAGACGCGATGGAGGCGATTCGCCGATTGAAAGCGTTGAAAGTGGGCGACCTCTATTTGTTGTCTGGAGACAAGCGGGAGATTGTCGAAGAGGTGGCGAGACGTCTGGGCATCGGCGGTGCGTTTGGTGATTTATTGCCGGAGGACAAGGTGGCTTATGTCGAGCGGCTGGCGGCGGAGCCGGGGCGTTCGGTCGCTTTCGTGGGCGACGGGATGAACGACGCTCCGGTCTTGGCCTTGAGCGATGTGGGTATCGCCATGGGCGGATTGGGTTCCGACGCCGCCATCGAGAGTGCGGATGTGGTTATCCAGACCGACCAGCCTTCGAAGGTGGCGGAAGCTATCGAGATAGGGCGTGCCACACGGCGTATTGTCCGTCAGAATATCGCAGGCTCCATCGGCGTGAAGATAATCGTCCTGCTTGCTGGCGCGTTGGGGCTCGCTTCGCTTTGGGGCTCGGTTTTCGCCGACGTGGGCGTGGCGTTGCTGGCGGTCCTCAATTCGCTGAGAATATTGAGGCGATAACCCCGCGGGACTATAGCATAAGGAATTTCTCTTGTATCTTTTTCAGGTACGCCTTGGAGACCTGTATGTCGTTCACGTTATTGAACGGCGGGTAAAAGATGCACTTCTTGTCTTTAATCATGACCAGATAATTGATGTTAATGATGTGCGATTGGTGAATCTGCACGAAAACGGGCGAGCTGGACAGGATTTGCTCTGCGGATACGTTTTTCCGCAAGGCGATTGGCGTGGGCGTGTTGCAAAGGTATATTTCCCAGAGCTTCCGGTTCGAGTTGTATTTGAAATAGCCTACGTCGTCCGGGCGCAGGAATTGCAGGTCGTTGGTCAGCGAGGGCACGATGAACGTCTGGTTCAAGGGCGACAGGTTCCTTATTTGGATGTGGAGCGGGGCGGCTTGCGTCGGCTGCGCTTCCGTTTTCTCGAAAAAGCGTTTGATCATGTTCGCGAAATCGTCCCTGTCGATGGGTTTGAGCAGATAGTCGAACGCCGCGTTGCGGATGGCTTCGAGCATATATTTATTGTAGGCGGTGTAGAAGATGATTTTCATCTCCCACGTCAGCTCTTCCCCGAGCAGGCGTAAAAGCTCGAATCCGGACATATCGGGCAACTCGATATCCAGAAACAATAAATCGGGCATGATTTTCGGTATGAGTTTTTTCGCCGAGAAGCCATTTCTCGCTATGCCTTCTATTTGGAGTTGCGGATAGGCTTTCAGCTCGAAAGAGAGATTCTCGATAGCCAACTCATCGTCGTCTATGATAATGACCTTGTAGTAGTTCTTCATGTTTTGCGTTCTTTGTTATACGAATTTAATCTTTATCTTCATGATATTTTAACCGCCATTCTCCCATATATGGGGCTATTTGTCTGTTTTCGGGGGTTATCCGGTTATATTTTCGTACTAAACGGATTACTTTTTTAATAGTCGCGGCGCGAAGTTAAGGCGAATCCTTGGGATAAACGAACAAAAAAGAAAAGAATAGGCCAGCCGTCAGGCGGGTGGAAAAAAGACGTACGTGTTCTAGAAAATTCACGTGCGTCTTTTTCCGGAAACATGTACGTCTTTCCGGAGAGGCACGTACGTGTTTTGGGGAAGGCTTGTCCGAAAATGAAAAAAGAATCCGAATCTTCCCTTTTTTGAGCCGAATGCCCCCCGGAATGAACCATTTGGTACGAATAGGCTCTGTTCTTGGTTTGGGCGTGAGGTGAACCACGGGTAATTTTGAAATAATTTAGGAAATATAGTCAACGGACTGAAAAGAATGTTTCATTATTAATATCATAAATAGTTATGTTACAGAGAGCAGCGGGGTAATTATGAGGATGTGTCTGAGTGGTTGATGAGTGATGAATATTATTGTTTACATATAACGGATTGATAGATAGAAATATATACAATGAGTTATATTATTTTTAGGCACGGATTTCACGGATTACACGGACTATTCACGATAAACTTAAACCGTGTAATCCGTGAAATCCGTGCCTGATGAGGCTATAAATGAGTTTAAGAACTAAATATTAAACGTTGATATGAAGAAAAATGTACTTTACGCGGGGGCATTGGCCCTGCTTATCGGGGCGACGAGCTGCTCGCACCGTCTGACGGATTTTACGATTATCTCCACCAAGAACATCCCGATAGGGAAGGAGGCCGCCTCGTTGAAGAAGGCGGACCAGCGGGTGAAGGGCGTGGACAAGACGCACACGGTGCTGTTTATCCCACTGGGCACGCCCAACATGAAAGAGGCTATCGACAAGGCGATAGAGAAATATCCGGGTGCGGTGGGCCTTGTGGATGGCGTGCTGAAGAGCCAAGGATGGTCCATCTTGGTGTATGGCCAGAGCAGTTTCGTGGTGGAAGGCACGCCGCTTTACGAGAGCGACTTGGAGGACGACGAGGCGTTTACCGTGCGGCAAGCTCGGCAAGTGGCGGAGCCTGTGACGGAACCTCGTCAGGAGTTTACGGAGCCTTCGGATAGCGTGCAAGGCAAAGCCATGGTATTCACTCACGAGGTACAGGATGGCGAGACCATCACCTCGATAGCCAAGGCTTACGGGGTGACGGCGATGGATATCATCCGCTGGAACAAGCTGAGCTCGTCTAAAATAACGAAAGGAACCCAGCTGAAAATTTACGTGAAGTGACAAGCCTTCGCTTGAGGCGGACGCGTGAAATCGTGAAAAGTCAATGGTGAACCATTTGGGATCCATTGACTTTTTCGTAACTTTGCCTCCCAATCCGGAAAATAATATAAAAACACATATACGAACATGTTTGAGAATTTAAGCGAAAGGTTAGAGAGGTCGTTTAAACTGCTGAAGGGTGAAGGTAAAATCACGGAAATTAACGTGGCGGAGACCTTGAAAGACGTGCGGAAGGCGTTGCTTGACGCCGATGTCAATTATAAGGTGGCCAAGGGCTTCACGGACACGGTGAAGGCGAAAGCGTTGGGGCAGAACGTGCTTACCTCGGTCAAGCCGAGCCAGTTGATGGTCAAGATCGTGCATGATGAGTTGGCGAGCTTGATGGGTGGCACGGCCACGGAGTTGGACGTGAAAGGCGCTCCGGCGGTGATATTGATGTCCGGTCTGCAAGGTTCCGGAAAGACTACCTTCTCCGGTAAATTGGCGAATTTGTTGAAAACAAAGAAGAATAAGAAGCCTTTATTGGCGGCGTGCGACGTGTATCGTCCGGCGGCTATCGAGCAATTGCGCGTGGTAGGCGAGCAGGTGGGCGTTCCCGTCTATATGGAGTTGGATAACAAGAATCCGGTGGAAATCGCCATGAACGCCATACGGGAGGCGCATGCGAAGGGGAACGATGTCGTGATAGTGGATACGGCGGGTCGTTTGGCCATCGACGAGCAGATGATGAAGGAGATAGCCGCGATCAAGGAGGCTATCCAGCCGAACGAGACGCTGTTCGTGGTGGACGCGATGACCGGTCAGGATGCCGTGAACACGGCGAAGGAGTTCAACGAGCGTCTGGATTTCGATGGCGTGGTGCTCACGAAGCTCGACGGTGATACGCGAGGCGGAGCGGCGTTGTCTATCCGCACGGTGGTGGACAAGCCTATCAAGTTCGTCGGCACGGGCGAGAAGATGGACGCCTTGGACGTGTTCCATCCGGAACGTATGGCGGACCGTATCTTGGGCATGGGTGATATCGTCTCGTTGGTGGAGCGCGCCCAAGAACAATACGATGAGGAGGAGGCGAAACGTCTTCAGAAGAAAATCGCCAAGAACCAGTTCGATTTCAATGATTTCATAACCCAAATCCAACAAATAAAGAAGATGGGAAACTTGAAGGAACTGGCTTCCATGATTCCTGGCGTGGGCAAGGCGTTGAAGAACGTGGATATCGATGACGACGCGTTCAAGAGTATCGAGGCGATAATCTATTCGATGACTCCAGCGGAGCGTAGCAATCCCGCCATCTTGAACGGTTCCCGTCGCCAGCGTATCGCGAAAGGTAGCGGTACCAGCATTCAGGAGGTGAACAAGTTGATTAAGCAATTCGATGAGACGCGCAAGATGATGCGTATGCTGACCGCTGCCAAATCCGGCAAGTTCAAGATGCCGGCGATGCCGAAAATGCCGGGAATGCGAAGATAGATTTTAAATTTCAGGATTCAGATTTTAAAATTTGAATTTTGAAACCCCAAATATAGTAGTTATGGATTACAAATTATTAGATGGCAAGGCCGTGTCCGCCCAAATGAAGAAAGAGATGGCGGAAGAGGTGGCGTGTGTCAAGGCGGAAGGAGGGAAGGTTCCCCATTTGGCGGCGATATTGGTGGGCCATGATGGTGGCAGCGAGACTTATGTGGCCAATAAGGTCAGGACTTGTGAGGAGATTGGTTTTAAATCGACTTTGATACGTTTCGAGAGCGACGTGACGGAGGAGGAGTTGCTCCGCGAGGTGGACAAGTTGAACAACGACCCCGACGTGGATGGCTTCATCGTGCAGCTTCCGCTTCCGAAGCACATCTCGGAGCAGAAGGTGATAGAGGCGATAGACTATCGGAAGGACGTGGACGGTTTCCACCCGATTAACGTGGGACGGATGTCCATTGGGTTGCCTTGTTTCATATCCGCTACGCCGGCGGGTATTCTTGAGTTGTTGAAGCGTTATCATATCGAGACGCGAGGTAAGCATTGCGTGGTGTTGGGCCGTAGCAACATCGTAGGTAAACCGATGGCTACGCTGATGATGCAAAAGGCCTATCCCGGCGATTGCACGGTTACGGTTTGTCATAGTCGTTCCCAAAATTTGAAAGAGATGTGCTTGCAAGCGGATATTATCATTGTCGCGCTGGGTGTGCCGGAGTTCTTGAAAGGCGACATGGTGAAAGAGGGCGCTGTTGTTGTCGATGTCGGTACGACTCGTGTACCAGACGCTACCCGCAAAAGCGGTTTCCGTTTGTGTGGCGACGTGAAGTTCGACGAGGTAGCTCCAAAATGCGCTTATATCAGTCCGGTTCCCGGAGGCGTAGGGCCAATGACCATCATTTCTTTGATGCGTAACACGCTTCTGGCAGGCAAGAAGGCGATTTATGAGTGAATAAGCTTATAAAAAAGCGCTTGAAATATTTGGTGGATTAAAAATAATGTCTACCTTTGCGCCGTCTTAGGAATTGGTTTCCGAAGGCGGATATGGTGAATGTAGCTCAGTTGGTTAGAGCATTGGATTGTGGTTCCAAGGGTCGTGGGTTCGAGCCCCATCTTTCACCCACTCTTCTTATTCGTTTTACGTTTTACACGGTGAATGTAGCTCAGTTGGTTAGAGCATTGGATTGTGGTTCCAAGGGTCGTGGGTTCGAGCCCCATCTTTCACCCTCGAAAAGGCACTTTTTAAGTGCCTTTTTTGTTTATGCCTGCTAAAAATCCACTGCCTCAGACGGCTTCCTGAAAAAGAATGCAAAGCCCACAATCAAAAAAGCGGCTATCTATAAAAGATAACCGCTTAACTTGTAGAGCCGAAAGCCGGACTTGAACCGGCGACCTACGCATTACGAATACCTTTCCAATTTGTAGCGTATCGTATTGTTATTGATTTATTTACATATTCACTTTTTGAGGGCAAGGATACGCAATGGAACATTATTTGTACGCTTTGCCTATCCTTCCCCTTCATTACGACCCTATGGTTTTGAGATCATTGCGTTTATCTTATTGAAAGAATCAAACTTGCTCTTTTCATCAAAAGAGATGTTGATCTTTTTCATCATTTTCTCATAACACGAGACAACTTTCGCATACTCACCAGCGTAATAATCATCCCGGCCTTGATAACCCTCCCTATCTCCATATTCCGAGACTACCTTTTCGTATAGTTTGATAACGCTTATACGAAAAGCCTTTTTGTATTTTTCGGCTGCTTCCTCAAAATCCCCGTTCATACAAAGAAGTTGAGCTTCCCGAATCAATGCGTTTTCTTCGGTGGGATAATCATTTGTCCAAGACTTAATCTTCTTTACGTCATTTGTCATTCCCCATAGTTTGAAAAAGAGGATAATTTGCAACACTCCGAAAACAAGGAGTACGATAGTTAAAAAAATTAATCATGACTTTAATTTGTTTATTTTGTTATTATTCAATTTTTTGAGATGTCTTACTCCAAATTCATATTACCGGCAGCGATAGCATTGAGCATCCATGTTTTCTGGTGCGGAACCACGTAATTTTTGATAACTTCTACTGCATCCTTAGCAATTTGCGACATAAGAGGACTTCCTAAAGAAGAAATACGTGCTTCTTCCAGTTTTAGACTTACAGATGCGTCAATGAGATGCGATGTTTGTATTTTTTCAATCTCGTTGGTTATACTGTTTGTAAAGCAAGAAACAAATTTGTATAAGTCTGTTATGGAATATACCCCGTCTCCGTCTATATCTCGTGGGCTTTCTATCCATTTGAATAAAGCGAATACAGATATGTTAGCTACCCACCCACAACCACTTAGCATACAACTAAAGCTGGTGTTTATATCTGTTGCCCCTATATAAACAATATTCTTCTCATTGTCTCGAACATCCATAAAATTGAAGATACCCGCATAGCATTGCCCTAAAAACACAAGGATATTCTTTGCGTATTTATTATTTTTTAGGGCTTTGTTAAGAGAGAATGGCTTGATTGGAGTTACGGAATCTATACCATCCATAGAGCCATGACAGCTGGAGACGATGAACAAGCTATCACATTCAGCGTTTTCTATCACAGAAATAAGTGGAAAATCCACAACGTGTTGACCCCGTGTGCCAAACGCCGCTGACCCTCCGAAAAAAATCTGCATACGCCCCGTATGAATCCTGGCCGACGGGGTCATTCTTATTTTGGCTTATTTGTTTTTCCCGGCTTTGATTTTCCGCACACTTTCACCGGCCAGTTCTATCTGGTGCGCCGAGTGTACAATCCGGTCAAGTATCGCATCCGCCACGGTAGGATCCCCGATGGCGTCATACCAGCTGGATACCGGGACTTGTGAGGTGATAATGATGGATTTCCTGCCGTGCCTGTCCTCGATGACGTCCAACAGGATCGGACGCTCCTTTGCGTCAAGCGGCACGAGGAAGAGGTCGTCCAGAATGAGCAGCGGGCACCGTTCTATTTTCCGGAGCTCCGCTTCGATGGTTCCCTTTGCCTTTGCCACTTTCAACGCTCCCAGAAGTTTCGATGCGTTTGCATAGAAGGTGCGTATGCCGGACTTGCAGGCCTGGTATCCCAGTGCGGTTGCCAGGAAACTCTTTCCTGTGCCGGACGAGCCG
>CASEGC010000112.1 GCA_949287365.1 uncultured Parabacteroides sp. | reverse complement strand
GGATAAATACAGGTTCTTCGAGCGGAAGGCTTCCAAAGAGCTGTCCGCCGCCAAAGCGATGGTTTGTTCCAACGATAAGACGACCGCTTGAGCCATCGGTTTTCTTGTCGATGACATTCCGAAGATACACAGAGCCAATAGAATTCTTAGATATTTCATAACGTTTGCTTTCTATAGATGAACCAATAAACCAAAGGTATGATAAACAGGCTGACCGCCGTGCCGATTAACATCGCCGAGATCATCGCGACAGATAAAGGCTTTTGCAACTCACTACCCATATCGAAAGAGAACAAGAGCGGGACCATGCCGAAGATAGTGGTCAACGAAGTCATAAGTATCGGACGCAGACGCCGACGGCCCGCCTCGTGTATCGCTTCTAATAAAGGAACTCCCTCTTTCCTGAGTTCATTGATCGCGTCAAGTTTCAGGATGGAGTCGTTGATGATGATGCCGCAAGTCACGACGATACCGATAGCGCTCATCAAGTTCAACGTATGTCCGGTTATCCATAAAACCAAGAGAGCGGCCGCCACGTCTATCGGTATTTCCAGCAGGACGATTAAAGGCTGCAAGAAACTCTCGAATTGCGCCGCGAGGATGAAATACATCAAGAGAATGGATACCAGTAGGATGATAACCAGTTCGTTTAGCATTTGTTGGTTCGAGAAGAAACTTCCGGAGAAGTCGATATCCCAATCTTCTCGCGATATTTCTTTTTCCCTCGTGACGTTCCGTATCTGTTCCATCAATTGTTCCGCGTTTTCCACTTTGTAAAAGCTGAAAGGTATGTATTCTCCGTTTTTCCCGGCGGTAAGCGTTTTCAAATCTTCGCCGGGCGTGACTTTGATGACCGCGTTAAGGGGTACATACGTGCTTTCTTTGCCCTCTTCCGTTTGGGTACGGACCAGCGTGTGACATAAAATGTCATTTATCGTTTGTTCGTCTCCGGCCAGCGTGATAGGCAGATATTGCTGGTAGGAACGCAAGGTGGCCACCTCGTTTTCTTTAAAAGCGGTTTTCAATAACCGATACACCTCTTCGTATGCGATACCGTAAAGCAATAGTTTTTGATGGTCTACAGATATGTTCAACTGGTTTTCGAACGCCACTCCGACTGGCGTGTGTCCGGTTTGTTTTTCCAGCTCGCTTTCCAGAAACACGATGTCGCGTGCGTCTGGAGCCAATTCCTTGTTTCGGGGGTAGAACTCCGCCACGATGTCCGCCTCGCCGGTCACGAAAATCTTCTCGAATACGGTTTCCGGAGGCGAGAAAGAGAAAATCGCCATCGGATAGTTCTGTTTGGTCCATGTGGTCAGTTCTTGTCGCAAAGGCTCTATTTCTGAAGCCTTCTCGGTTTGGAAATAGAGTTCCGCTTCCGAGACGGATAACTCTTGCTCCCGGTTCAGTAGGAATTGTTGTTGTCCTATGTACGCCGTATGTCTCGCTCCTATCTTGTTCGCTTCCGAAAACAAACGAGAAATCCTTTCCCTGTTCTCGCCGATATGGATATTCTCGTTCCATTCCACATGCACGATTAACTCGTTTTGGTCGATTTCCGGCATCCGGCTTTTGGGAATCTCAAAAAACAAGAGCACGCATAGCGGTACGCTAATAAAAATAAATAGCGTACTGGCTTTCTTGTGATTGAAAGTGAAATCTACGCCTTGGTCATAAAAGCGATACAGGACTTGTGTTTTAATCAGGTTGTTTATTTTCAGGTTGAATAAGGAACGTTTGGTTTCCGGAAGGCCATAGACCAATTTGTACAGTACCGGCAATAACATGATTCCCGTGAAATAGGAGACCATCAAGCCAACCGTCACCGCGAACGCTTGGTCGAAGAAGATCGCTCCCGCGATACCGCTCATGAACACCAATGGCACGAACACGACAATCGTGGTGAGCGTGGAGCTTAACATCGGAGTGATCACCTCCGTGGTCCCTTTGGCACAGGCCTCTTCCAAACCGTCGCCTTTGGCTCGATATTGCGCGATATTCTCGGTGACGATGATGGAGCTGTCTATCATCATGCCCAACGCCAATATCAGACCGGACAGGGAGATGATATTTAGTGAGATATGGAAGAGATAGAAGAACAGGAAACTGATCACCAGACTCACGCACATGCTCAGTCCGATTACGGCGGGACTTTTCACGTCTCCAAGGAAGAGAATCGCCACGACGCAGATAAACAGGAAACCCAGCGAGAGGTTTTGCTTCAGGTTGGAGATGGTATAATCCAACAACTCCGTTTGGTTTCTCGTGATGGAAAACTCGATATCCGGATAGACGGACATGAAATGGTCGGTCACCTCGGAGAGGGATTTCTTCATGTCATCCATGTTCTCTTCCGTTTGCTTGATAATCGACAGCGTGACGGCCCGTTTCCCGTCGGCGAGGGATAAACCGGTCTCTTTCTCCGGAACGATCGCTATTCTCGCGAGGTCCTTGAACTGGAATATCCGTCCGTTCTTGCGGATGTAAATGTTTTCCACGTCCTCTTGGGTACGTAATAGCGTGGAGAACTTGATGTTGTATTCGTAATAACCGTCCCGGACGGTCATGCTTCCCGGCTCGATGTTGTTGGCGGAAAGGGCGGACTCCAAGTCGTCCAAGGTGATGCCGGCCATTTCCAGCGTTTTCATGTCGGGCATGATTTGCAATTGCCGGCCCAATATGCCGGTGATGTCTACCATAGCCACTTCAGGTAATTGCTCTATGCGTCGTTTGATTACGGATTCGGCGAATTGGCAGAGGTCAAGGAAAGCGGATTCGTTCTCTTCTCCCTTCAAGGTCAGGTTCAGGTAGAATATGGGAATGTCCGTCGCGCTCGCCTTCACCACCCTCGGGCGTTCCACGTCGCGGGGAAGATAGTTCATGGCCGCGTCTATTTTCTCGTTCACCTCGATAAAGGCGAGGTCCGTATTGGTCCCGAAATCGAAGCTAAGGCGAATGATTCCGCTCCCGTCGCGGGTCTCGCTATGAATGTCGCGCAATCCGGCCACTTGCATCAATTGTTGACGGATGGGTTTCACGATGGTGTTCTCCAACTCGCGGGCGGAGCTGTTCTGTCCGGACACTTGCACCGTGATCTCGGGGATGGCGATGTCCGGAAGCAAGGAGACCGGAATCGTGAAATAGGTGACCAATCCGATGATAAAACAAGCGGTAAACGCCATCAATACCGCTATGGGACGTTGTAACAGGAAACGAATCATGCGCTTGACGTTTTATCGGTTCTTGATTATCCGGACCGGTGATTCGTGGGCGAGGTTGATATTACCGCTCGTGATGACCACGTCTCCCTCTTTCAATCCCTCCGTGATGGTATAGCTATCCGCGTTCTCCAACCCGGTCTGTACATAGTTCCAATAAGCCTTGCCATCCACCAAGGTGAACACCACTTGCTTGCCCGAGCGAAGCACGACCGCGGTCTTGGGCACCACCCATTGGCCTTTTAACGACCGGCGCACGCTGACCCGTACGTTCATTCCCTCGAACAGCTTCCCTTTGTCCTTTACGGCGGCTTTCACCCGTACCATGCCCTTCTCGTCCACTAACGGGTTTATCTCAGAAACATGCCCGTCCGTTTTCAATCCGGTAGAGGCGAAGGGTGTCACTTCCACTTTGTCTCCTTCGCGGATTAAAGGCAATTCGCTTTCTAATACGGTAAATGACGCTTCCAAGCTCCTCGGATCGATCACGGAACAAAACTTGTCGGTAGTGGAAGCTATATTCCCCTCTTTCTCGAACAGGTTGGCTACAATCCCATCGAAAGGAGCCGTCAAGGTGGCGTTCCGCTCCTCAAATGCCGCCAATTCGTATTGGGCCAACGCCTGGTCATAACCGCTTTGGATTCGCGCGAGCGTCATCGTGGCGGGTGGCACCTTGGTGGAATCATCCAACATATATCCCTGCCCTATCAACACGTCTTTCAATTCGAGCTTCGCCTTCTCCAAGGCGTCTTTCGCTTGCGCCGTCTTGTTCGCGAGCCTGAAGGTCGCCAGTTCCGCTATCTTCTGCCCCTTGCTTACCCGTTCGCCATTCCTCACGAAAACGCGAGCTATTGGTTCGGCGGACTCGAACCGCAAATCGACCATCCTTCTCGCGGATAATTTGCCATTGCTGATAAGCTCGTGATTGAAATCCGTCCGCTCCAAGGTCATCACCGTCACCGCATTCTCTTCCTCCGGCAATATAGTCTCGATAGCCTCTTCTTCCAGTTCCACCTTTTTATCCCCGCAAGCATTAAGGCCCAGGCATAATAGAAGTACTCCTATCCATAAGGGGTAAATTTTCATGGCAATTCTATTTCTCGGTTTGTTTATTCGATAGATATCTCTTATCGCAAAAATAGGGAATCGCATTATCAAAAGCAAGGTATCCCCAGAGTTTTTCTGGAACAACCAAAGGGAAAAATCCGTTATATCAATCGAAAAATCTATCTTTAGACTAAAGATATGTATCTTCAACTTAAATATAGACTTTTTCTCACGGACTTCCTGTTTTTTAAAAGGCTTTTCGGACTTTATCCTTTTTCTCTTTAGGGTGGAACGAACGACGCATTCACGAGCTCTCCCGTGTTTTCCCGCATCACCCGGATGGCGGTGCTTTCCACCTTGGGTATTTTCAGTAACACGGAATCGGCGGCTTCGCGAAGTTTCTCCGGATGGAAAAAGCGGGGCTCCGCATAAAGTTTCACCAATAGATAATAGGGATAAATCCGTTCCGGAAGAATGTCGATAGCGTACGATAAATGTTTCTCCGCGGCCTGATATTCACCTAACGCTTGCTCGTTTTTCGCCAAGACGTAATACAGCATCGGGTCCGCACTCAATAAAATCGCCTTGCTCAAGTATTCGTTCGATTTCTCGTATCGGCCGGACTTGCTTAGGCACTGGGCGGCCTCGAAAAGGAATTCTGGCTTGTGGCTCAAGAGCGGATAAAGAGGCTCGTATGCCTTTAAAGCGGGCGCATACGTCTTATTGTGATAATACATCCGCGCGCCACTCCATTCCTGATAGGCGGCGTAATATTCCTTTTGCGCCGCGAAAAAGAAAACGCCAAAGAACGCGAGCGTTAAAGGGAAGAGCCGTTCACGCCAATGGGCGGGCCTAAGGTTTATCTTGCCGATGTCCCTTTTTGGGGCTACGCTTATCGCTTCTAAAGCGATGAACAGGACCCAAAATTCAGGAAGCTGTAAAGGGTAGGAGGCGAACGCGAAAA
>CASEGC010000111.1 GCA_949287365.1 uncultured Parabacteroides sp. | reverse complement strand
GTGGTTTTGCGATCGTGCAGGTTCGAGTCCTGTTCTGGGCACCTTCCCTTAAAACGCGCAGGTGGTGGAATTGGTAGACACGCTACTTTGAGGGGGTAGTGCCGGTTACGGCGTGTGAGTTCAAGTCTCATCCTGCGTACTTCACGTTAGTTAGAATATTTGGAATTCAATCTTTTATATCTATAAGTTTTAAAAGTACAGTGACTTTCTTTCAAAGAGAATCGGTGTGAATAGTTCTTTATTCAATAATATTGGTAAAAATATGTAAGTTTCGATATGCATAGTCGAATGAAAATAGATATCTTTGTGCGAAATTCTTAATACCGATTTATTGAATATGAAACAATCGTTTATTCATTTAGGGGCAGGCTTGTGCGCCGCTTTTGTTGCCGCTTCCCTTTTTGCGGGTTGCGGTTCGAACAATACAGAGAGTAATACGGAATCAGATCCTTATGCCATTTTGGCTCCATCTTCTTTCACAACGGATTCCGCTGCGTGGGAAAATGTGATATCTAGCCTTCAGGTGCGTCATGACGCTAAGGTATTGCGTTTCGCAAAGACGCCAATGGATTTGGAAACTGAATTGAAAGCGCTTAATCCTCGGTATGTAGCCGTGGTGGACGTGCCGGAGAACATAGGCCGGGATTATGTCATCGCTCTCAATCAAATGAGTCGTAGGATGGACGCTGATCCGTACGCCGATTTCTTATGGGGTATCATCACGGGGCGTAACGCCGCCGCCGCTCAGCGAATGATAGACCATTCGTCTACTCCTATGGAGATACATACCGGTGTGGCTACCATCAAGGAATTGGAAGAGGCTAAATGGTTTGATACCTTCGCTTTTGTAGATGACCATGAGGTAGGCATGTGTGGAGAGAAAAAGCTGGGCGAGGATTCGTTGACCCATAGAAAGATCACTTACAAGACGAACATGGATGGGGTTAAGGAACGGATTCAGAAGTTCGTGGAGAAGAAGTTTGGGAAGGACGTGCCGGACGTGTTGCGTCAGTTCTTGGAATATTATGAGGGATACGAACCGGATTTACTCGTGACCGCTTCCCACGCTACGGAACGGAACTTGGAGATGCCAGGTTCGGTCGGTAATTTGCATTGTCGCGACGGACGCCTTTTCGTGGATTATCCCACCGCTTTCGAGCATCGCTTTGTCAAGGATCGCGATAGCCGCATGGTTTATCTGCCTATCGGAAATTGCTTGATCGGTAATATGAACAATACGCCTAACAGTATGGCCGCCGCATGGATGGACAGCCAGCAGGCGACTACTTTCGTAGGCTATGTGGTGACTACGTGGTACGGTCGTAATGGTTGGGGAGGATTGAAGTATCTTATTACCAATCCTGGTCGTTATTCGGTGCCTGAGGCGTTCTATATGAACCAACAAGACATGATGGCGCAGATCGCTGAATGGAACGATTCACTGACAGTCAAGCCGTTCAATTATGATACCGCCTATTTCAAGGTCCTTACGCCGGAAATCGAGAAGATGGCCGCTCCTAAGCAGTTGTCAAAGGATGAGACTATTTTTTGGCTTGGGTTCTGGCATGATCGCGACGTGTTGGCTTATTACGGTGATCCCAAATGGAACGTACGGATGCAGGAGATTCCCGGAGAGAGTGATTTTACCGTAACTTCCGAGTTCCAGCCTCTGAGCGCTTCCGAGGCCTCTGCCGCCGGTGTTTCTCGCAAATGCGTGATTACGGTCAAGACTGCGCCGAACTTTAGCTTACGGCGGATGCAAGGTGACGGTTTCAAGGAGGAACATGTACTCGACTTGCCGTTCAGTTATTTCTTCCCGAACCGCTTGAGTAATCCGCGTTTGCCAGAGGGAGAGAACCGTCATATCGTGGTGGACGAGAATTTCCTGCTGCTTTACGATCCGGCTTTTGAGCCTAATCAGACTTACACTATTGAGGTGTTATGTGATTGATTTTGAAAAATAGATATATTAACGTGAGTTCGATATAAGAGAATCGATCCTCCCATGTACAAGTTGCCAAAAGAATGAAGAAAAGCCAATACATAAGAGAGTTGAGATATGTTTGAAAACATAAAAGACAAAATAGAGTGGATTTTATTTGCCGCGTCG
>CASEGC010000110.1 GCA_949287365.1 uncultured Parabacteroides sp. | reverse complement strand
CGGCTTGCGCCGAACCGATGTTGTTGACCTGCACGTTGTCTAATCCATCCAAATCCACGACCTTGTTCTTGTTGAACGAGAGGGTCAGGTTGGAGCTCCACGTGAAATCCTTATTGTTGATTGGCATACCGCCAAGGCTTATCTCCACGCCCTTGTTGTTCAGCTTACCCATGTTGCGGTCGTAACTTCCGCCTCCCATATAGTAAGGAGCGTCGTAGTTGTACAGCAAGTCCGTGATGTCCTTGTTGTACCAGTCGGCGGACAGTGTCAAGCGGCCGTTGAAGAACGACGCGTCGATACCAACGTCCACTTGCTTGGTCTTTTCCCATTTCAGGCTGGAGGATACGGGCGCTCCGAGCGGCGTGGCTATCGTGGCGTTCGCTCCATCGTAATAATAGGCCTTGTCTACCGTGATACGCGGGATGGTGGCGTAAGCGGCGACGGCTTGGTTACCCGTCTGTCCGTAGCTCGCGCGCAGCTTCAATCCGGATACCACCGGAGAGTTTTCGAGGAATTTCTCTTTCGCGATGTTCCAGCCTACCGCCACGGAGGGGAAGTGGCTGTATTTATCCGACAATCTGGACGAGCCATCGATACGCCAGCTGGCGGTAATCATGTACTTCTCCTTGTAGGCGTAATAGATACGCGCCATATAGGATTGTAACGCCCATTTGGTGTATCCGGACGTGGTCTGTTGGGTGGAGCCTAAGCCTAAGTTATAATAGCCTAACGACTCGCTGGATAAGTTCTTCGCCTCTCCTTGATGCCACGATTCCTCGTATTGCGATTGCTCGTAAAGCAAAGTGGCGGTCAGCGAATGGTCGTCGAACGTACGTTGATAGGTGAAGTAGTTACTGTTCTGCCATTGGATGATCTTTTGGGACTTGACCGTCGCGCGGGTCGTGGTCGTGGCGCCCTCGGAGGTCGTGGAACCGCGGAAATCCGATTTGGTCGTGTTGTTACGCTCGTACGAGTTCGTTGTCGTGAACGTCAAGCCTTCTATCGGGAAACGGATGACGGCCTGTCCCATACCCGTTACATCCGTAGCCGAGTAATCGGCGATTTGCGAGGCGGCTTGCGCCACGGGCTGGAGGTCGTTCGAGCCATACGAAGAGAACAGGTTGTACGCCCCGGTCTCCGGGTTACGAACCGCGGTGGTCGGGTCCCAGATGTTGGCTTGCGAGAACGGGTCTGTCAAATCGCCTTGGTAATCCGTATTGCGGTTTTGGGGCTGCAAATAGGAGAGGTTGACCTTCAAGTCCAACCATTTGAACGGCTTCAAATCGAGGTTCGCCCTCAGGTTCGCCTTCTTATAATATTGGTTGATAATCAAACCCGGCTGGTTGACATAGTTGAACGACAAGCGATAGCGGGCCGCCTCGGAACCTCCGGAGATGTTCAGGTCATAGTTCTGTGTCCAAGGTTTCCGTTCCAGCTCGTCGTGCCAGTCCGTGCCGCCCCATTCCTTGAAATAGGCCAATTGCTCATCGTTGAAAGCGATGGAGCTTCCGGTGGAGAGGTTGGTCTCATTGACGATGTTGGCGAACTCATAGGCGTTCATCAGGTCGAGGTGCTTGTAGATGCTCGATTGGCTCCACCAAGCGTTGAAGTTGATTCTCGTCTTACCCGCCTCGCCGGACTTGGTGGTAATCAATACCACGCCGTTCGAGCCGCGCGAACCGTAGATGGCCGTCGCCGAGGCGTCTTTCAGCACTTCCATCGACTGGATGTCGTTCGGGTTCAACGATTGGATATCGCCACCCACCTGACCATCGATGACGTAGAGCGGGTCGGTACCTCCCTTAATGGAGTTCGCTCCGCGGATTTTCACGCTCAGTCCCTTACCCGGCATACCGCTTTGGCTGACCACCTGTACGCCCGGAATGGTACCTTGCATGGCCTGTTCCACGCGGGTTACGGGACGTTTCACGAATTCCGCCGCCTTTAGGGAACTGCTCGCTCCCGTCACGTCCGACTTGCGGGCCACGCCATAACCGATGGCTACCACCTCGTCGAGGCCGATGGCCTCCTCGCTCATCGTCACGTTAATCTGGGATTGGTTGCCTACCACGATTTCCTCCGTCTGCATACCGATAAAAGAGAATACCAGCGTACTGCCTTTCGGCACGTTATCGAGGACATAATGACCGTCCATGTCGGTGGTGGTTCCTATGGTGGTCCCTTTTACGATGATGCTGACTCCGGGAACGGGCAGCCCCGACGTGTCGACAATCGTTCCCGTCACCTGGCTGCCTTGGGTGACTTCGTTGGGGGTCGTTGGACCTAAGGTCGGGATCGCGTCCGCGGCGTATATCGCCGGAGCGAAAGCCAACGCCAAAATCAACGCGCCGGCTCGTTGAAAGAGGAATCTCTCTTTTTGCCTTTCTTTCTTCATGACTATTAAATTTACTAACATTATGAGTATTGCTGTATTTTTCGGGAGAAAGGCATGATTGTCTTTCCCTCCGTGTGCTTTCACGTTTTGCTCGCGAATGAAGCGCGCGACCATTAAAAATGCCTTAATCGGATATTAAAATGAGCATAAAATCGATTAAGTTTCCCTTAATCGGCTTACTCCGGCATAAAGCGGACCGAGACGTAAGGAAAAAGTCCGGAAGCCGGGAAGAAAATTTCCGGACACCGTAAGGGAAAGTTCTTTTCCTTATAAGGAAAAGTCTATCTTTAGGCTGCGGATATATATCTTTAGGTTAAAGATATGTATCTTTAGTCTGCAGATATGTATCTTTAGGCTAAAGATAGAGAATTCGCCATAACGCGACGAACTTTTCCTGCCGGACTCGCCGACTTTTCCCGCCGGCGTTCGTCTTTTTATGAAGGAGGGCCACCATCGTTGAATAGCGACCCTCTTTCCGGTCGATGTCTCGGTTTCGTTTAATTGGGCTGGAAATCGTTAGCGTCGGGCTTATTGACGCTTTTCCTCTGTCTCACGACCTGGATGGTGCCATCCTCATTATAATAAAGACGGTCCACGCAGATGGAGCGCAAGTTGCCTTGGCCGGAGAGCGCTTGATTATGGTAGAACGCGAACCATTCCCCCTTGTATTCCACGATTGAGCCATGGCTGGTGCCGGAACCGGTAGGTTGCAGATAGATACCTTTGTAGGTCCAAGGCCCGAGCGGAGAATCGCTTATGGCGTAATTCAAACGGTTGGCTCCCTGTCCGTTCTCGTCAACATGGTTGTCGGCGTAGGAGAGATAATAGATCCCGTTTCGCTTGTGTACCCAGGCCGCCTCATGGAAATCTTGCAGGCCCTCCATCGGGCGGAGCGGTTCGGCTATTTCCATCATGTTCTCTTTCAAGGGAGCCGCCACGCAACGCCCTCCGCCTCCGTAGTAGAAATAGGCTTGCCCGTCATCGTCGACGAACACGCACGGGTCTATCATGGCGAACGCGTCGCCCAGATTCTCTATGTATCCTTGTACCTTGAAATCTTTCGCCGGATATTTGCTGGTGGCGACGCCTACTTTCCACGTGTTGTTCCAATCCGTGCCGCTGGGATGCGGGAAATAGAAATAATAGGTGCCGTTCTTGTAAGCGCAATCGGGCGCCCACATGAATCCTCCTTCCTTTCGGCCCCAAGGTACTTGCGAGGAGTTGAGAATCTCGCCGTGATCCACCCAATTGACCATATCATCGGTGGAAAAGACGTGGTAACGGTCCATCAAGTCGCACCCGCGTGGAGGCGCGATATCGTGTGAAGCGTAGATGTACAAACGCCCGTCGTCCCATATATGCGCCGAAGGGTCGGCGGTGTACATGTGCGTGATGAACGGATTGGCGGAGAGCGAGTCTATGTCGCTTGCCTCCGTCTCGGATGATTGTTTACCGGAATGGCATGACGCCAAGGCTAACGCCATCCCCAAACATAAAGGACTCAGTTTCATGATTCGATTTGTTTTTTATTGTTAGTATTGATAATTCATTTCCATTTGGTTCAGATATCGTCCGTGGCGCGTTCTACGACATAAGTCTGTCCGGGCTCCGTTTGGATATCGTATTCATATATTTTATAAAGTAATGGGTGAAGCGGATGAAGGCCGGGGGCCAATAAAGGCTCCTTGATATCGGCGGACCTCATTAGCGGATTGGCGTTCTCCCCTTCGGCTTGGGTCAACCCTTTCCCTTGTAGCGGAATATAAGAACGCAAACGTAGCTGGCCTCCGATACGCGACTTGATGGTCGCTTGGGTTATTTCTCCGCCTTCCCATTCCATATCGACCTCGAAGGCTCCGCGGGCCATCAATCCTTTTACCTTTCCTTTGGGCCAAGCGTCGGGCAGGGCGGGAAGCAAATGCAGGGCTCCGTCATGGCTTTGCAAGAGCATTTCGGCGATACCGGCGGTGAACCCGAAGTTACCGTCTATCTGGAAAGGCGGATGAGCGTCGAAAAGGTTGGGATAGGTCCGTCCGTCCGGATTGTCTTTCTCCACCAAGCTCAACATGTTCCTCACGATTCTATAAGCGTGATTACCATCCAGCAGGCGGGCCCAGAAGTTGATTTTCCAGCCGATAGACCATCCGGTCGCCATGTCGCCCCGATAAAGCAACGATTGCTTGGCCGCTTGGAAAAGCGAGGGATGGGAATAAGGCGATATCTGGTTGCTGGGATAAAGTCCATACAAATGAGAAACGTGGCGGTGCTCGTCTCGCGGGTCGTCCACGTCGGCCAGCCACTCTTGCAATTGGTTATATTTCCCTATCCGCATGGGAGGCAGACGCTTGAGCGTCTGCTTTAAACTGTCCATATAAGTTTTATTGTCCGGAAAGAGTAGTTCCGTGGAACGTAACACTGAGGTTAACGCGTCAAAAACGATTTGGTTGTCCATGGTGCATCCCGCCGTAATCATCGTTCCCGTTCCTTCCGGTCCATGTTCGGGTGACATGGATGGGGCGCAAACCAGCCAACCGTAGCGAGGGTCTTCCACTAAGAAGTCGAGGAAGAAATCCGCTACTCCTTTCAATGCCGGGTAAACGTCCGCTAAGAAATCACGGTTTCCCGTATAAAGATAATGTTGCCATAAATGTTGGCTGAGCCACGCTCCACCCAATGGCCATACATACGACGCTCCATCCACCGGGCCTGATATACGCCAAATATCCGTGTTGTGATGTACCACCCATCCATCACAGCCGTAAAGTGTCTTAGCGGTTCCTCTAGCCGATTCCGAGAGCTCTTTTACCATCTGGAAAAGAGGCTGGTGCATTTCGGGGAGGTTGGTCACCTCCGCTGGCCAATAGTTCATTTCCGTGTTGATATTGATAGTGTATTTAGCGTCCCAAGGCGCGTTCAGGCTTTCGTTCCAAATACCTTGTAATCCGGCTGGTTGTCCACCTGGTCGTGAGGAAGATATCAATAAATAACGACCGTATTGGAACATCAAGGCCGCCAATCCCGGATCTTTTCCTTCCTGGAAATGTTTTACACGTGAGGGTGTTTCCTCGGAAGAGGATGCTCCTAACGATAAGCTTACGCAGTTGAAATATTTCTGATATCCGGCCTTATGCGCTTCCATCTCTTTGGCGTAAGGGACACGTAACGCCTCTTTTATGAAATCGGAGGCGCGACGGGTCTCATCGCCACTTACATCGCGGTAGTTAACGAAATTAGTAGCTGCGGTCACGTAAAGAGTGACGGCATTGGCGTCTTTCACTTCGATATGATCGTTGGTCACGAGCGATTTTCCACCCTCTGCTTTCACCTGCGTTTGAGTCTCGAAACGAATGACTCCGGGAATGCCTTCATGGTCGGAACCGTGTCCGCATAATGACAATTTTTTTCCTTTAGCCTTGACATGATAGTCAGGGTAAGGAGTCTTGTAACGAGCCGTGAAACTGATGCTATTTGGTTTGTCCGCTTCTATGTGGACGATTAGGACATTTGACGCGAACGACGTGAAGACCGTACGGATATAAGTCACGTCGCCAAGTTTATACGTAACGGTAGAAAGCGCGTTATTTATATCCAACTCCCGGCGGTAATTCGAGAAATCGGTATGTCCAGGGAAATCCAAGATTAAACTTCCGATTGTTTGATAAGGCATACCGTGCTGTCCGGTAAAGAAATTGTCCTCCAATAATTTCTCCGCCTCTTTTTCCTGCCCGGAAAATATCAGGCGGCGTACTTCGGGCAATACGTCCAATGCTTTCTCATTGTCGTTACGATGTGGCCCTCCGCCCCATAATGTCTCTTCGTTTAATTGTATTTCCTCAGTTGGGACACCTCCGTAAACCATAGCGCCCAAGCGGGAGTTACCTAAAGGAAGCGCCTCGGTCCATGTTGTCGCGGGTTTGCTGTACCACAGTTTCAACTCTTCCGCTCGAAGAATGTAACCCAGCGATAGCGAGAATAAAACCAACAAAATCGTTTTTCTCATGTTTTGTCTCTTTTTCTTGATTATTATTTTGTCTCTGGATTCGTGAACGAAGCTTTCAGCGATGTCAAGAACTCTTCCTGATTCTCACATTTGAAGAAACCTTGAAATTCATTTCGGTCGCTTTCCGCCACCCTGATAACTATTTTATTCCATCCTTGTAGTAAAGGAAGTTCCTTATAGACAACCTCGTTCCGTCCATTATGGGAAACCTTGTCGTACGGTTTGTCATTGATAGATAACTGCCGTTGTTTGGCTTTAACAAACAGAGATAATTTGGGCATGTTCGGTTCTATCAATAGGTCGTCTAATGGTCTTGGACTGAATACATACAATTCCAATTTCCATTTATCTCCATCTTGAGTCATTTTGCTTGCGGTTTTAATTGGGAAATTAACCTGCCCGTCACGCAAGAAAAACATCTCGTCTGTCTTTATCTCCGGTTTTTCGTGAGGAATGCCAGCGTTCCTAAGGATAACGTCCAGCGTGTTATACCCTTTCTCCGAGTTAGCGAATTCGGTTAGTGTACTGATATAGATAGAGGAGTTGCTATTCGTGTATTTCACGAAAACAGGCGTGGCGGCCGTGCATTCATATTCGCTGCGTAGGGTTCCGGCCGTTTTTATCTCTTCGGCACGTTTGTTCCAACGACGCCAGTCGGTTTTGCAGGCGTTTAACAATACGTTTCCCTCTTCCACGAATTTTCCCTTCAAAGAATAAAGGCAGGCGTCTGTCCGTTGAAGTTCGCAGAAATAGAAATCGGAGTTATTCAGTCCTCGTGTCCACGATTTTTGTACGGGTAAAAAAGAGGAACGTCGCAATTCATCCAAAGCGACAGGTAAGGGTAAAATCTCGTTATAGTCGTTTACGGTAGAAGGCGATATTCCCCAAATCCAAATATCGGCACCAGCCGCGGCTTGTTTTCGTAGTTCTGCCTTACCCGCCTCATCCAAAGTTTGGCTTCCATCTACGATATAGAGAGATTGGATAGGAGTAGAGATTTTCGTAGCGAATATTACTCCTTGAGCGTCCATTAGTCGTTTCAGGTGGCTCTCCGGATTACCTATAAATACAACCTCCTTGTATTGTTTTTCCGGAATTGGGGTTTCGGTCGCCTCATACTGTCTCTTGTCCACTTCCGCCCACTCACACCAAGCGGGGCCGGCTGGCGCATTGGCGGCACGCATCGCCGCGTACAAAGGCCATTCCTCATAAAGAGGTAAGTTGGGATCATAACCGGGATTAAGAGTCGTACTATACGGGCCGACCCGTTCCGGCTGTACGCCCGGCACTCCCTCCTTATATTCGGTGAAGAAAACGCCATCTTTTTCTATCGAAGGTTGGACACTCTTGTCCTTTTTCCCTAAAGGCAGTGGCTTCAGCGCATACCAAACCATATTGAATACGGTGCTATATGACGCGCCCATACGGCGTTGATTGGCTATCAGATTATAACACTCGTTGGCCAATCCTTCCATACGTCCTTGTTGAGACTCGTAAGCCCGTTCTCCATTATATATAGATACTTGTTCGGGAGTTCCGTAGTAAGCCATGCTGTGTTCGCCGATTCCCCAAGGCTTACCAATCCCAATCCATTCTTTCATGGAGTTTTCGTCTCCATAGTGCCCTACGGTCACGGGCAGGATGCCGTTGCCATCATCTTCCCCATCGGAAGATATCCAAGGCCGCGTGGGGTCGTATTGACGAACGATGTCACGCCATTCTTCCCACGCTTTCATTTGCGCGGGCATCAGGTCCGGACGATTATATACGTGTAAGATAACGGGTTTGTTTTCATTACTAATACTCCATCCGAATACGGAAGCGTGGTTCCGGTCACGCAGGACAAACCGTTTGAGGTGTTCTTTGGAAGTTTCCCAAAAATGGTCGGAATCCAACTTCGGTCCACCGTCACTTGCCCAATTAGCGGTTTCGTCCAATACGCAGATGCCCATCTCGTCGGCCATATCCAAATAAAAGCGAGGATAAACCTGAGCGTGAGGACGGACCGCGTTCCCGTTCATCCCTTTGATAGCCGTAAACCAAGCCCACGCGTAACGGCGTGTCATCTGCGGAATGCCCATGAAGTGCCAGGAATCCCCGCGTAGGGCGTAGGGTTTACCGTTAAGGCATTGCTTATCTCCGTTTAAGGTCCATTCCCTCCAGCCGAATCGCTCGTACTTGAGGTCCGAGGTCTGTTTCTTCTCGTTTAAGGCTAACAAGAGGGAGTAAAGATTCGGATGCTCAGGTGTCCAATAAGCCAGCACGCCGTCCGGTACGTCTATCCGTAGGGTTACGGTTTGTGTCGTATCGGCGGGAATCGACAGCTTGTCAGACGTTATTTGGAGCACTTCCTCTCCAAGCCTCCATGAGGGCACCGGAGCGGAATTCACGTCCGTGCCAGCCAGATTTATCCATTCCTTGACGTGCCCCGATAGCCGCAGGTCCGCTTTCTTTGCCGTGTTGTTTTGTACCGTCACCTCCAGTTCCAATTGTTTTCGCGAGACCAACGGTTTAATGTATACGTCTTTTATATGGACCGCGGGTAAAGCGACCAAGTAGACATCTTGCCAAATGCCGTTGATGTGATATCCCCACATGGAACCTGCCGGGATGATGCGGCGTCCGATGGTCGAGTTGTCCTCGAAAAGGGATTGGCTACGTACTCCGACCATCACTTCCACCGTCTCGCCCGGTCTCACTTTATCCGTTATATCGATACTGAACGGCAGGAAAAGGTCGAAATTCTCGCCGACCTTTTCTTTATCGAGATAAATTTCAGCGAAACCGGCTACGGCCTCGAAGTAGAGCTTGATTCGCTTTCCGTCCCAATAGGAAGGAATCGTGACCTTTTTTCTCATCCAAGCCATTTTCACCTCCTCCCATTCTTTCGGATAGGAAGGATAGTTACGGTGATCCGGCCCTTCCAAATCGCGATATGCGAAGGAGTTGACATTCCAAGGGGAAGGAATCTTGATACGCGTGGAGCTCCAAATAGCGTTTTCATCAGGAAGTTTCAATTCGGGAGCCACACCTTTACCTTGCTTGTATTCGTCCGGAAGCGATACGGGAAGAAATTCCCAATAACCGTTCAAGCAAATCTCTTTCCGGTACTCTTTCTCCATTTTGTTCACCAAGCCCTCGCTGGGGGCGTAAACGTAAGGATAGACCAATTTCTCATCATCCGCGCCTGTCCGGGCGTTCGCTTTCAACATGGGAGAGACGGTGAAAGCGACCATGAGGCCATACAATAAAATAGTCTTTTTTTTCATATCGAGTTTTTCATGTGTTGTTTTATTGTCACAAAGCTAAACGCCGATGATTAAAAAAGCGTAGTGGAACGAATTAATTTGAGATTAAGACGCGGACGCTCGGATTTTTTTTCGCCATGCGGATAAAAGAAAAAAGCCTTGGGAGAAAAATCCGTTAAGACGGTTCGAAAAGTTCAACGCATTAGGATGAAAAGTCTATCTTTAGCCTAAAGATACATATATTCAACCTAAAGATACATATCTTCAGCCTAAAGATATATATCTTTAGGCTAAAGATAGACTTTTCCATGGGAATGTTTTGGTTTTTCTTCATGGTGTCGCCTGTTTTTCCATGCGGACTTATGTTTTTAGGACGGGAACCTCGGTTTGCTTGATGTGGAAAATGGTCTTATTGGCGAATTAATTTCTTTTTAACTCATTATTAATTCATGGATAAAGGCCTAATTAATAGGTGAAATGGTACTTTTGGACAAAAATCTATATATCATGGAGAAAAAGATGAAAAGAATGAAATGGTGTGTTTTGTTAGGCGCTTGCGCGTGCCTCACGGTACAGGCGCAACAGCGCCAAGTGACAACGGTGTCGGCTTCGGCGAACGCAGGGGCTATCAGTTACGCTTTTGACGGCGATAAGGCGACGTACTGGTCTTTGTCGCCCACGGATTTGTCCGGCGGGCAATGGTTGATGTTTTCCTTGCGGCAACCCGGTGACGTGAATGGGTTAGTTCTTCGAGCCGATGGAGTGACCCGAAAGGAGTTGAGTGGCTTGCTGAATATCTACGTGACCTACGACCCTATGAACTTGGGCGAACCGATTCGTTATTCCGTAAAAGAGAAAGACGGGGAATTCTCGTTAAGTTTTTCTCCAAAATATGGCGCGCACGTCCGGATGGCATGGAAAGGAACGTCAGAATCGTCCCTTACGCTTCGTGAGGTGAAAGTATCCTTTAAGGAAGAGAGGAAACAAGCCGATGGCATCTCTATCGACAAGGCTTACATGAATCCGGAGTTGCCGGTGGAAGAGCGTGTGGAGAATCTGTTGGCGCAGATGACACCGGAAGATAAGATGGAGCTGATACGCGAGGGATGGGGAATTCCAGGCGTGCCGCGTTTAGGTATACCCGCCATCATGAAGGTGGAGGCTATTCATGGTTTCTCTTATGGGAGCGGGGCGACAATTTTTCCGCAAGCCATCGCTATGGGAGCCACGTGGGATAAGCGATTGGTCGAGGACGTAGCCGAGGTGATAGGTGATGAGACGGTCAGCGCGCACGCTCAACAGGCTTGGTCGCCCGTCCTCGATGTGGCGCAAGATGCCCGTTGGGGGCGTTGCGAGGAAACCTATGGCGAGGACCCCGTGTTGGTCTCACAGATTGGTGGCGCGTGGATTAAAGGTTATCAATCCAAAGGACTTTGGACCACGCCGAAGCATTTCGCGGGCCATGGCGCGCCTCTTGGAGGCCGCGATTCCCATGACATAGGGCTTTCGGAACGTGAATGGCGCGAGATTCATCTGGTACCTTTCCGCCATGTGATACGGAACTATGATTGCCAGTCTATCATGATGGCGTATTCGGATTATCAAGGCGTGCCGGTAGCTAAAAGCAAAGAGCTATTGAAGGGTATTTTGCGTGACGAGTGGGGGTTCGACGGTTTTATCGTTAGCGATTGCGGCGCGATCTCGAATATGACGGCCAAGAAGCACTACACCGCCAAGGATAAGATAGAGGCCGCTAATTTGGCGCTCGCGGCGGGTATCGCGACCAATTGCGGTGATACGTATAACGACCCTGCCGTGATAGAGGCCGCCAAGAATGGGCAGATAGACATGGAGAATCTGGACGAGGTGTGTCGCACCATGTTGCGTACGATGTTCCGCAATGGTTTGTTTGAGCATAATCCCTCTCAGCCGCTCGATTGGGAGAAGATTTATCCGGGATGGAACAGCCCGGAACATCGGGAGATGGCCCGGCAAGCCGCCCGGAAATCCATCGTATTGCTGAAGAACGAGGCGGAGACATTGCCGCTTTCCAAATCGCTTCGGCGTATAGCCGTGATTGGCCCGGGAGCGGACGATTTGCAGCCCGGAGATTATACCGCCAAGTTGCGTCCCGGACAATTGAAATCGGTCTTGACCGGTATCAAGGCTGCCGTGAGTGAACAAACGGAAATCATCTATGAGAAAGGATGTGAGTTCTTCCATCGTTCGAACAGCGCTATCGAGAAGGCGGTAGAGGCCGCTAAACGGTCGGACGTGGCGGTATTGGTGCTTGGCGATTGCTCGACAAGCGAGGCTTTGTCCGGTATTCAGCAGACCAGCGGCGAGAACAGGGATTACGCGAGTCTTGTTCTTCCCGGAGACCAGCAGAAACTATTGGAGGCTGTTTGCGAGACGGGTAAACCGGTTGTTTTGGTCCTTCAAGTAGGTCGTCCGTACAACTTGAGTTATGCGGCGGAACATTGCGACGCCATATTGGTGAATTGGTTCCCCGGACAAGAGGGAGGACCGGCTACGGCGGACGTGCTCTTCGGTGATTTCAATCCCGCGGGTCGCCTGCCGATGACTTTCCCTCGTGATGTGGCGCAATTGCCTCTTTATTATAACTTCAAGACTTCAGGACGAGTTTACGATTATGTGGATATAGAGTATCAGCCTCTCTATCATTTTGGCTTTGGCCTTAGCTATACGACTTTCGCTTACTCGGATTTGCGTACCCAAATCCAGCTGAACGGGAACGTAAGTGTACAAGCGACGGTCACGAACACGGGAAAGGTAGCTGGTGAAGAGGTGGCTCAACTTTACGTCACCGATATGTACGCTAGCGTGAAAACCCGTGTTATGGAGTTGAAGGATTTCACCCGTATCGCGTTGGAGCCTGGTGAGTCGAAAACCGTATCGTTTACGCTGACCCCGTATGAGTTATCTCTATTGAATGACCAGATGGATCGTGTGGTGGAGAAAGGCGAGTTTAAGATTATGGTCGGCGGGAAAAGTCCGGATTACGTGGCGGCGGACAAGATTAAGGATAGTGTAGGTTTTACGGATGAGAGCGATGGCGTGAATACGACGATTGAATATCCGTACTCGTATGGAGCGGATTTCGATATTCGTGTCGATGGCGTGGAGGAGGATTTGGTCCGGAACAAGAAGTACGCTTTGGTTACGGTAAAGAATAACGGCACGTTGATGGATGTGGGTAAAGTGACGATGTTCGTGGATGGTGAGCGGCAAGGGGACGTGCGCCATTATGAGCTGGCTCCCGGTGAGATGCGGCAAATCCGCTTCCCATTAAGAGATAAGGAATGTGAACGGTTATTTTTTACCACGAAATATAAAAGTGTTATCTTTGAGGACTAAAACTAAAAAAGAATATCATGAATAAAGGAAAATCTAATCTATTCTCTATTGCCGTCCTTTTCTTTGCCGCTTCTTGTCAAGGGCCGGTAGGGAAAGGACCGGCAGTATTGACGAACTATCAACGTCAGCGTATAATAGCCAATCCCTTGGAATTGAATTACCGTTTCCAATTTGACGAGCCCGCTCGTCGTGAGGCCGCCGATCCGGTATTGGAATATTTTAAGGGGAAATATTATCTGTTCGCCTCCAAGTCGGGAGGCTATTGGAGCTCTCCGGATCTTTGTGAATGGACCTATATCAAGTGCTCGACTATCTCGACTATCGAGAATTACGCTCCGACTATCTTGGTACATAATGATTCGCTTTATTTTCTCGCAAGCGGTGAGGACCCGCGGATTTTCCGTACCGCCAATCCGGATATGGACGCTTGGGAGGAGGTGGATACGAAATTCAAGAACAAGACGAACCAGGCTTTTACCGATCCCGCATTCTTCAAGGACGATGACGGGAAGGTCTATTTGTACTGGGGCTGTTCGGACAAGGACCCTATCGTGGGGCTCGAGGTCGATCCTACTGACGGTTTCCGGGCGATAGGTTCTCCGAAAGTATTGATTCGTCACAACACGGAACTATATGGTTGGGAAGTGCCCGGCGATAACAACGAGGAGAATCGTATCGGTTGGAACGAGGGGCCTTGCATGATTAAGCATGGAGGAAAATATTACTTGCATTATGCCGCTCCCGGTACGCAGTATCGTATTTATGGGGATGGGGTCTACGTCTCGGAGCATCCGTTAGGTCCGTTCCGTTATCAAGAGAGCAATCCCTTTTGCTTGAAACCGGGAGGTTTTATCGGGGGCGCGGGACATGGGCATACGTTTCAAGATAAATACGGCAATTATTGGCATGTCGCTACGATGAAGATATCCGTCCGTCACATGTTCGAGCGACGACTCGGCCTGTTCCCGGTTTACTTCGCGGATAACGGCGATATCCATTCCCAAACGACGTGGAGCGATTATCCGTTCATGATTCCTGATTCGGCGGTCGATTTCTCACGAACGGACTTGTCGATGGGTTGGAACTTGCTTTCATTCGCTAAGCCGGTAACGGTCTCTTCTTCCTCTATTGGGTATGAGGCGAATTTGGCAGCGGACGAGCGTGTGGAGACTTGGTGGGCCGCCGAGACCGGTAGGGCTGGCGAGTGGCTTCAGTTGGACTTGAGGGAATCGATGACGGTTGCCGCCGTACAGGTCAATTTCGCGGATCAGGATTTCAAGAAGGAGCCTCAGATATATCGTTATGTGATAGAAACGTCGGAAGATGGGGAGAATTGGACGACGCTTGTCGACCAAACGGCAAATGACAAGGACATGCCGCACGACCTTTTCGTGCTTCCGTCTTCCGTGCGGGCCCGTTATCTCCGTATTACGAACCGTGCGGATTTGGGAGGGAAGTTCTCCCTTTCTGATTTTCGCGTTTTCGGGCAAGGAAATGGGGATAAGCCGAATGAGGTGAGGAATCTGGTCGTGTCGCGTGACACGGACGACCGGCGGATTATCCGGTTGGCTTGGGACGCCGTGCCCGGCGCGACAGGATACGTGGTTCGTTGGGGTGTGGACAGAGAGTGTCTGAACAATTCCGCCGTGGTTTACTCGAACACCTACGAAGCCCGTTATTATAATCGGGATTCGGACTATTTCTTCTCTATTGACGCTTTTAATGAGAACGGTATAACAAAAGGAGTACATATTAAAAACGATTGAATACAATGAAAACACGTAAGATTCTTGTGGGCTGTTTATTGACGGCTATTGCGTTCACGTCTATTCCCGCTCTTGCGCAGGAACAGATGTTATTCCGAAATGAGAACGCGCCGATGGAGGAACGAATTAATGATTTGCTGAACCGTTTGACCATCGAGGAGAAAGTGGGGTTGCTGATCGCAACCTCGCCCGATATCCCGCGTTTAGGTATTTCCCATTATTATCATGGCAATGAGGCGTTGCATGGCGTGGTTCGTCCGGGACGGTTTACGGTGTTCCCGCAAGCGATCGCGCTGGCCGCTATGTGGAATCCCGGCTTACACTTCAAGATTGCCACGGCCATTTCGGACGAGGCGAGGGCTCGTTGGAACGAGTTGGATGGAGGCAAGAACCAGACCATGCAGTTTAGCGATTTGCTGACTTTCTGGTCGCCTACGGTAAATATGGCTCGCGACCCTCGTTGGGGACGTACGCCGGAGACCTATGGCGAGGACCCTTACCTGTCCGGCGTATTGGGCGCGGCTTTCGTGCGCGGCTTGCAAGGGGATGATCCCCGTTACCTGAAGGTCGTCTCCACGACGAAGCATTTCGCCGCGAACAACGAGGAGCACAACCGTTTCGAATGCAATCCTCAGATATCGGAGAAGCAGTTGCGCGACTATTACCTGCCGGCTTTCGAGACTTGTATCAAAGAGGGGAAAGCGGCCTCCATCATGTCGGCGTATAACGCGATTAACGACGTGCCCTGTACCGCCAACCCTTGGTTGCTGACGAAAGTGCTGCGCGAGGATTGGGGATTCAACGGGTATGTGGTCTCCGACTGCGGCGGCCCGTCTTTGTTGGTGAGCGGACATCATTACGTGAAGACGAAGGAGACCGCGGCTACGCTCTCCATCAAGGCGGGGCTGGACTTGGAGTGCGGCGATGACGTGTATAAGGAACCTCTGCTGAACGCCTATAAGCTGGGCATGGTCAGCGAGGCGGATATCGATAGCGCCGCCTATCGGGTGCTGCGGGGACGGATGCGGTTAGGGTTGTTCGACAATCCCGACTTGAATCCTTACAACAAGCTGGCTCCTTCGGTGGTAGGTTGTCCGGAGCATCGTGAGCTGGCGTTGGAGGCGGCCCGGCAGAGTATCGTCTTGCTGAAGAACGAGAACCGGATGCTGCCGTTGGACGTGAAGAAATTGAAGTCTATCGCCGTGGTGGGTATCAACGCGGGGAATTGCGAGTTCGGCGATTACAGCGGCGCACCGGCCAACGAGCCTATCTCGGTACTGGAAGGCATCCGCCGTTATGTGGGGGATGACGTGAAGGTGATATACGCTCCTTGGAAATCGGCGAAGGATGGTTTGGAACTGGTGCAGGGAGACAATTTCCCCGAAGGGCTGAAGGTGGAATATTATAAAGATACCGAGCTGAAAGGCGAACCGGTGGTACGGACCGAGCCGTGGATTAACTTCGAGCCGGCGAACCAGGCGCCGGACCCTTTCTTGCCAAAGTCTCCTCTTTCTATCCGTTGGACAGGGAAATTGCGCCCGACGGTCTCCGGACGGTACGCCCTGACCTTCACCTCCGATGACGGATGCCGCCTCACGCTTGACGGGAAGACTCTGATAGACGCTTGGCAGGGCCATTCGGTACGTACCGACACGGCGTGGGTCGACTTGGAGGCCAACAGGGATTACGACTTGCGCGCCGAGTATTACGACAACCGCGATTACGCTATCGCCCGTTTGCAATGGCGTGTGCCGGAGGTCTCTAAAGCGAGACGAATCGATTTGTACGGCGCGGCGGGCAAGGCGGTCAGCGAAGCGGATGTTGCGGTAGCCGTGCTTGGCATTAACAAGTCCATCGAGCGGGAGGGACAAGACCGTTACGACATCCAGCTGCCGGCGGACCAGCGCGAGTTCATACAGGAGATTTACAAGCTGAACCCCAACACCATCGTGGTGCTCGTGGCGGGGAGCTCGCTGGCGATAAACTGGATTGACGAGCACGTGCCCGCCATCGTCAACGCTTGGTATCCGGGCGAGCAGGGCGGTACGGCCGTGGCGGAGGTGCTCTTCGGCAAGTACAATCCGGCCGGGCGATTGCCGCTTACTTATTACAAGAGTCTCGACGCGCTGCCTCCTTTCGACGATTACGACATCACCAAGGGACGCACCTACCAGTATTTCACGGGCGAGTGCCTCTATCCGTTCGGCTACGGATTGAGCTATACCACGTTTGATTATAAGGACATACGTGTGGAGGATAAGGGTGACAGCGTGGAAGTCTCCTTCCGTGTGAAGAACGCCGGGAAGATGGCGGGCGACGAGGTGTCGCAGCTCTACGTGAAGACGCCGGAGGCCGGTGGCCCCATCAAGCAACTGAAAGGCTTCGCCCGCACTCACCTGAAGAAGGGGGAGACGCGGACGGTGACGATTACGGTCCGGAAGGAGTCGTTGCGTAATTGGGACGCCGCTCAAGGGAAGTTCATCGTGCCCACCGGCTCGTATCGCTTCATGGTCGGCGCCTCGTCGGCGGATATTCGCTTGACGAAAGACATCCAATTGTAAGGATTCGCGCCGCGGCTTTCGCGGATGATTCAGGAATAGCCATTTCCTGCCCGCCCGTACGATACGGCGGCTGGGAGATGGCTATTTTTTGTCGTACGCTGCGGTTCGGAGCTAATTGTGTCAGAATATTCCCGGTGAAATTTTCACCGGGGCGAATCGAGGTCGATTGTGGCTGGTGAAATTTTATTTCCGGACAAAATGGCATGTTTTCGCCCGGTGAAAATTTCATTGGGCTAAATTGACTGTCATTTTGGCAAAATATTTTTTCACTGGGCTGAAACGGGCTCGGCGGGGCTGGTGAAAATTTCATCGCCTTCGCCGAGGCTTGGATTGGCTCAGTGAAAATTTCACTAGCTTCGCCGGATAGTGGATAGTATGGTGAAAATTTCACCGGGCTTCCCTCGCCTTAAAATTCCCGGTGAAAATTTCACCGACGATAACCGGACGTTTTCCCCCCTTGGTGAAAATTTCACCCTGCAGGCGGACGAATTAACGGCTTTATCATTTGGATTTCTCGGAATAACCCCTACCTTTAGAGGCGTAAAACTTAAAAGATGAACGAATATGAAGGTATTGAGCGAGTTACGTTATTTGCCCCGCGCGCACGACGGCGAGCATTGGTTCCTGTACAGCCAGATAGACGCCCTCATCAAGGCGGAGTTCGTGGAGAAGTTTAAGCTGGCGGTGTTCCACTCGCCATTCAAGGCGGGCTTTGGCGACGAGAACGAGAGTTATTCGGCGGTGACGAAGTCGGTCACCACGGAGGCGATCGCGCTGACGGACGACCGGCGCGACAAGGGTCTGCGCCGTCTGGACCTTGGCGTGCAGTACGCCACGCTGAGCGACGACGCGGCGAAAAGCGAGGCGGCGAAGCGTTGCATGGTGATACTGGACCTGCATCGGGGAGCGGCCTCCAAGTCGTACGCCGAGAACACGGCGGCGGTGGCGGATGTCGTGGAGCGATTCCAGTCCGACGCGTACAAGGCGGACATCGAGACGCTGGGTTTGACCGACGAGGTGGCGGCGCTGAAGGCGTTGAACGACGAGTTCCAGACCGTTTACATGAGCCGCTTGCCGGAGCAGTACGCGCGTTCGACGCGTGAGGCGACGCGCTCCGTGCGCCAGCGTGTGGACGCGGCTTTCGAGGATTTGGCGGACGCCATCAACGCCATTTACATCATGAAGGCCTACATCGAGCCGGTGGCGGAGGATGCGGCGGAGATAAAGGCGTTGGCGGACGCGATTAACGCCGCGATTTACCAGTTCCAGCTCACCTTGGCGCGCCGCGGCGTGGGCAAGACTCCCTCGGACGGGGAGGAGGAGACTCCCGGCGAACCTGAGAACCCGGACGGCGGCGAGGGCGGCGACGAGGGTACGGACCTTCCCTTCGAGCCGACGGACCCGAATCCCGACGAGGGCGGTGACGACGAGGAGGAGACACCGAGCGTGGTATAGTCATTTATCCGTAAGGAAGTCTATCATCCGGTGGATCGCCCGCGAGCAGGCGGGGCAGAAGGGGGCGTAGTCGCGCATCATGCAGTGGTCCATCGGGCGGTAGATGCCTTTGGCCACGTAGCCGCCTCCCTCGAACACGCCGGGCTTCTCCCGGTGCTCCTCGTCCAACGGCGTGGGGATGGGTGTTCCCTCGGGCAGGAGCTCTTTCCATTTCGAGCCGAAATCGACCAGCGTGGTGATGTTGGGCTCCCACGGCTCGTATCTCAGGTCGTAAAAGTCTTGATACGCCACCTCGGAGGAGAAATACTCGTCCGCGAGGCCGGCGAGGCTATGCCCTAATTCGTGTACGAACACGACCGGCGTGCGGGGATGGTCCGCCGTGCCCATGGCGTAGAAGTTGTACATCCCGCCGCCTCCGTAGCTGTCCGTGTTGACGAGGATGAAGATCGCGTCGCAGGGCACGTTCCATACGGCGTCGCGCACGGCCTTCATGTCGGGGGTCGTCAGGTAGCGGTCGATGCCGAAGGTGTAGTAGCCGGAGTTGAGCGCCGTGTTCCGGAAGACGCCTTTGCCGGACGCGTCCGTCCCCGATTCCTCCGATACCGTCCCCACGGCCCAGATGTTGAAATCCGCGCGGCGGGCGTCGAACGGCGGCGTGTCGAACAACGCCTCCTCGAAGCGTCGGGCGTCCGCCACGAACTTCGCCTGCTCGTCGGCGGTATATCCCTCCGCCACGAACACGAGGTCCACCTTCCCGGCGGGCTCGCCGTTATAGAGCAGCCTCGTCACGGCGTTCTCCTTCAGTTTTCCCCGGTCGATGAAGATGCTGGAGGGGTCAATCGTTTGCGTCAACAGCGGGTGGAAGCGCGTGTCGTTACACTCCCTCGCCGTGAGCTCTATCCGGATGGGCGCCTTGGGATAGGGGATGGCGACGCTGTTCGTCCACGATTGGGTCTCCGTGCGGGCCTGCTCCGTGGCGCGCCACTCCTCGAACAGCGTGTTGAAGCCGCGGGAGTAGAGCAGCGAGTCGCTCGCCGCGTCGTATACATTTATATAATAGCCTCCGTAGAGAAAGGTATCGACGAGGTTTTTCCGCGGGCCACCCCACACGGGCTCCTCGCGCAGCCGCTCGATGGCGGCGGATTGGGTGTTCTTGTTTCCGCTCAAGGCGAAGTCGATACGGAGGCTTTTCTCCGTGAAATAATCCTCGAAACTCCCTTGCGCCCGACCGACGAGGCCGCAGAGCAGCGCCGATACGAGAAGGAACGGTTTGCTTACGTGTATGTTCATACAATGTTTAGGATGTGTTATCGTTTATATCATGGCAAATGTATGGCATTTTTCGTTAGCTTTGCCATTATCTAACGTGTAAAAAAGGAAGAAGATGTTCAGGGAAGTAAGAAGAAAAGACCGAATCTTGGACCGGGAGTCCGCTATTCGGTTGTTGGAGACGGGTGAGTACGGCTTCTTGGCGATGACGGGAGTCGATGGATACGGGTATGGCATCCCCATCAATTACGTGAAGCGGGGCGACGCTATCTATTTCCATTGCGCCCCGGAGGGTTATAAGCTGGATTGCTTGCGCGAGAATCCGCGGGTGAGCTTTACCGTCGTGGGGCGTACCCAAGTGGAACCGGGCAAGTTCACGACCGGCTACGAGAGCGCGATGGCTTTCGGGGAGATTCGTATGGACTTGCCGGAGGAGGAGCGGCGCGAGGCGTTGCGCACGTTGGTAGGGAAGTATTCGGCGACTTTTTCCGAGATAGGGGAGAAGTATATCGAGAAATCCTTCCATCGGACGAATGTGTTGCGTTTGGACATATGTTATATATCGGGTAAATGCAAACGGTTATGAGAAGTGTCTTTCTATGGCTTCACGTGCTGCTGGGGACGCTTATCGGGCTGTCCGCCTCCGCCGCGGAGGGCAAGCGGTACGTGAACATCGTTTTTATCGGAAACAGCATCACGGAGGGCGCCGGCCTGTCGAATCCCACCCGGGAGGCACCGCCGGTGAAGGCGGCGTTGTACCTGAGCAAACGCCCGGAGGTAGGTTCCGTTAAATATGTGAACCGGGGGCGGAGCGGCTGCACCACCGTGGATTACCTGCCGGAGACGAACACGCTCTTCCCGTGGATGACCGCCGCCGCCGACCAATTCCGGGACGAGACGTGGGCGGACTTGGTGTTCTCCATCATGCTGGGCACGAACGATAGCGCCATCGAGGGCACGAACGGTTGCCCCGTGTCGCCCGAGCGGTATTACGAGAACATGCGGACGATTATCGACCGCCTCCTCGCCTTATATCCGGATTGCCGGGTGGTGGCGCATCGCCCCGTTTGGTACAGCCCGAACACGTATAACGGCTCGAAATACATGGAGGAGGGGCTGCGCCGGCTGGAGAGCTATTATCCCCAGCTCCAAAAGCTGGTGGACGATTACGCCCGCCGCTTCCCCGGACAGGTTTTCTTGGGTGATACGGAGGGGTTCGATTATTTCAAGGAACATCATCGGACGGATTTCCAGGCGGAGCGGGGGAACGCCGGCATTTTCTACCTGCATCCGAACGCCAAGGGAACCGTCCGCTTGGGTGAGCTGTGGGGCAAGGCTATCCTGCGGGCGTTGGAGGTGGACAAGACATTTTGACAGTCGGCAAAAAGGCCTAAAAAAGGCGGTTTTGAAAGGTTCGTCACCATAGGCCGTCAAGTTCGTCACCAGACACTGTTCAGTGACGGACCTGACATCGTTCGGTGACGGACCCTATCCAGTCGCCTTTAGAACTGACGAAATGACAGTCTCTGAGGCGGCTGATAAAAACGTGAATGAATCATACTTTTATACTTAAAAACATGATGTCTCGAATCAAGGAAAAGATTACGGCTCTCGCGAGCCAAGTGGAGGCTACCTTGCGGAACCATCCGGCGGAGGTGGCGCTCTCGGTGGCCACCTTCGCGGTGGCGTGTTACGATTACGAGGACCGGGAGGGACGGAGTTGGAACGTGATGCTGGCGTACTACCCCGTCGTGTTCCTCTTCGTTTACACATTGAACCGGCTCCTCAAGCGGGGCGTGGGGCGTTGGCTCTATTGCCTGTCGCCGTTGCTGTGGATTCCTTTTTACTTCTTGCCGGAACGACCTTTGTACACGAACGCTTACTTGTTCTCATTACCGCTCATCCAGCTTTTCTATCTGTCGAGCGGTTGGGAGCGCGACAACAAACGCTTCCTGGAGGGCGGCTTCGCTTACCTGCGCTCGCTCTTCTTTGCCGGAGGCTTCTCGGTGGTGACGTGGCTGTTGACGGGGTCCATCTATGAATCGGTTTACTATATCTTCGACATCGACCGAGGCGATGGTTTCGAACGGCTGATGGCCTATACGGGCTATGGGGTCTTCCTTGTCTTGTTCCCCTTCCTCTTCCTGTTGTTCAACCGGAGGAAGGAGACGGGCTGGGAAGGCTTCGGCAAGCTGTTCGGCATCCTGCTGAACTACGTCCTCTCGCCGGCGTTGCTCGTTTATGCGGCCATCCTGTACCTATATTTCTTCAAGATAACCCTCACGTGGTCGCTGCCGAAGGGTGGTGTCGCCGCTATCTCGGTCGGTTTCATTATCGCGGCGTTCCTGTTGAAGGGATGCCAGGCTTTCGTCGAGCGGCGGATGTACGATTGGTTCTACCGTCGCCTCAGCCTGTGGACGCTCCCGGCGCTCGCCATGTTCTGGGTCGCCACGGCCTATCGGGTGGCGCAGTACGGGTTCACCGAGCCGCGGGTCTACTTGGTCGTCATCGGGCTGATACTGACCGCCACCGTCCTCCTTTTCCTCGCGAAACGTTGGGGGCGATACCTCTACGTGGCTTGCCTGACGATAGGCTTGTTCGGCGTAGTCACCTACATCCCCGGAATCACCGCCAAGGACATCGAGCGCATTTCCCAGACGGCGCGGGGCAACGACCCGGAGCGGAAGCTGACAAAAGAGAGATATATCTACATCTCCTCGGACCGGCCGGTGGACATCCGAGGGTATAACACGTTGATAGATTTACGGAACTGGACGCAAGGGAACGACACGCTGACGGTGTACGACGCCGATACGCTGGTTTACCGCGAGGCGTACGACATCCTCTTGGAAAAGCAGTTGCGGAAGGTCGGGCTGTCCCGCGCCTCCGACTCGATACCGGAGTCCGTCTATCCCGATTTGCTGCGGATAGAGTTGGATTCCTCCGCGATTATCCTGGAGTCGCTGAGCCTGCGGCGGGACTCCCTGTATCACGCGAACTATATAAATCCGGCTTATTACTTAAAACGATAACGATATGACACGAAGCGAACGTTTGATAGAGGTGGCGAAACGCGTACGGGCGTTGGCGCAGAACGGGTTGGTCTACTCTCTGAGCGAGTACGACACGGAGCGTTACGAGGAGTTGACCCGCTTGAGCGACCGGATAACCGCTTTGGCCACCGGTTTGGACGAGGCGGACGTGGCGAGTAGCTACCATCCCGCCCTGGAGTACGTGACACCGAAGGTGGACATCCGGGCGGTGGTGTTCAACGAGAAAGAGGAAATCTTGCTGGTGCGCGAGAAGGCGGACGGCCGCTGGTCGCTGCCCGGTGGCTGGAGCGACGTGGGCTATTCCCCGAAGGAGGTCGCCGCGAAGGAGGTGAAGGAGGAGACCGGCCTGGACGTGCGTCCGACGCGCCTGCTGGCGGTGATGGATATGAGCAAGCATCCGCATCCCGTCATACCCTATTACGTC
>CASEGC010000109.1 GCA_949287365.1 uncultured Parabacteroides sp. | reverse complement strand
GAGGGATCCACCTCTTCCCATCCCGAACAGAGAAGTTAAGCCTCGCCGCGCCGATGGTACTGCGTGAGAGTGGGAGAGTAGGTAGCCGCCGTCTTGAGGGAGCCGTCCCGGTCGATCGATGACCGGGACGGCTTTTTTGTTAATGGATAAGCAATTTTTGTCTCGTTCGGAGATTTCCCGCTTGTATATTTAATAGGTATATGCCTTGATGAAGTGGCAATGACAGGTTGTCGTGTCCTTTGGATAGCTTTCGTGTGATAAGGGATTGTCCCGAAAGCGTGAATATTTCGGCCCTTCCTTCCTCGGGAAGATTTTCGATATACAGTGTTTTGCCGCGAAGATAGAATCGGGCCTCTTCCGGAGGATTTTGTCCGTTGGATAGTGGCGTTCGCGAGGAGATGGTCGGTCCGGATACCGCCCGTGTCATTCCCGCTGTCGGGAGGAGCTTATAGGCGGAGGATGTGGATTGGCTGTTCACGGACATGCGGATGTCCTTGGTCGCCTTGACGAAAAATGCGGAGAATGGCGGGATCGCGTAATCGCCGCCGATCGCGTAGGATTGGTACCGGGTGCCATCGTAAAGATAGACATAACCGTCCAGCGCGGGATCGAGCGTGAGCCGGTTGAGTGGCAGAGGCGCGGGAAGCGGATTCCCGCAAAGATACCAACCGTCGTGCTCCGGATGGCCGCTTTCCTTGTTTACGCTGGCCTGTATGTCGATTTCTCCCTCTCTTCCGAACGACTCCGGGATTTCGCCGTTCCGCGAGCTAAAACGAAGTGTCCGTGTGTCGGCCGCCTCGTCGATGGCGAGCAGGTAACCTTTGTTTTTTTCGAATAGCGGCCGGTCGCTTTGGAGGATACTTCGCGGCACGACTACCCAGTTGTCGGACAGGCTCTGTGTCCGCGCTCGTTTTTCCCCATCGTAGCTTTGTACGTAGAAATAATTTCCGTTTGTCTCCTCGCTGTCGTCTCCCAGTTGGAAATCCGGGTCGATACCGGAGGCGTAGACATCGAAGGGAAAAGAGACGAAATACCATCTCCCTTTCCGCTCGAAGGTTCTCACGACCGTGACGCTCTCCCTCACGTTCAGCTCTCCGGAGGAGATAAGCGAGGTCGCCGCTTCTCCGTTCGGGTCGTCCGCGTGCAGCGTAAGCCTTTGGGCGGACAGCCGTCCGTCCGGAGCGATAGAGAGGCTTCCCTCGCCTAAATAAAGCTCCGCGCAGCGAATTTCTCCATGGACTTGGGTATCTCCCTTGATTAACGCGTGGCGATGCCGGTAGGCGGGCAGATGGCTCCATCGCGTGGACTCGTCCCAGTCGCCGGAACCGCTGAAGAGGGAGTAGGCGGGTATCATCCCGTGCGCGTAGACGCTGTCCACGTAATAATACCCTCCTTTCGTCTCTTTGGAGGGAGCGGCCACGAGGATATCCACCGCTGGCGGATTTCTTGTGATATCCGTTTTGTCGAAATCGACGATGCCATCTTCATCTTTTGGATTACCGATGGAGGGATAATTCGTGCCTTCGTTTTCCCTATAGGTGCGTACCCGCATCGTTTCCCCTTTCACCAACCGGGCTCCTCCCTTGTGTACGGTGATGATGACGGAATCATGATGGGTCAGGGGGAAACGCGTGAAGGCGGCCGTGGAGCCGAGCGGCATACGCAAGGCGTACGCGCCGTGCTTGTTGGGGATGTCGTTCACGCCGGAGATGTCCTCGATGGCGGTCTCGCCGGTTGTCGTGTATTCCCAGTTGTCGGTGGGAAGCCCCGCGAAGGTCTGCGTCAGGAAGGTATCCCTCACCGCGGGGTTGTTCTCGCCTCGCGTGAATTCTTCCCAGGCGGAAGGCTCGGGCACCCGCGTCTGGGCGCATAAGAGTTGTACGCAAAGAATCGGGAAAAGGACGACCGTGTTTTTTCGGAAACATGCAATACTTTTTTTCATAGTTAATCGTGTTTTTGTATCTGTATGCGCGAATATATAAAAAGTTGGAAGAATAATATATCTTCGCGGCATGAAAGAATTTATCATAACGGAGACACGGACCGAGAAGGCCGTACTGGTAGGACTGGTCACCCCTGGCCAGAATGAGCGAAAGGTCAAGGAGTATTTGGACGAGCTGGCGTTCCTCGCCGATACCGCGGGCGTGGAGGCGGTGAAGCGGTTTACGCAGCGGCTGGAATATCCCAATTCCGTCACCTTTGTCGGGAGCGGCAAGTTGATGGAGATAAAGGAATACGTCGTGGAGCATGAGATAGGTATCGTCATTTTCGACGATGAGCTCTCGCCCAAGCAGCTACGCAATATCGAGAAGGAGTTGCAGGTGAAGATATTGGACCGTACGGGACTGATTCTTGATATTTTCGCCAGCCGCGCGCAGACGTCGTACGCCAAGACGCAGGTGGAGCTGGCGCAATACCAGTATATGCTTCCCCGCCTGACCCGTTTGTGGACCCACTTGGAGCGTCAGCGGGGTGGCGTGGGGATGCGCGGCCCGGGCGAGACGCAGCTGGAGACCGACCGCCGGATTATCCTCGACAAGATTTCCCGCCTGAAGAAGGAACTGGCGGACATCGACAAGCAGAAGAGCGTGCAGCGGAAGAACCGCGGGAAGATGGTGCGCGTGGCGCTGGTGGGCTACACCAACGTGGGCAAATCCACCTTGATGAACCTGTTGAGCAAGAGCGACGTGTTCGCCGAGAACAAGCTTTTCGCCACGCTGGACACTACCGTGCGCAAGGTGATTGTCGACAACCTGCCTTTCCTGCTTTCCGACACGGTGGGGTTCATCCGCAAGCTGCCGACCGAGTTGGTGGAGTCGTTCAAGTCGACCTTGGACGAGGTGCGTGAGGCGGACCTGCTGGTGCACGTGGTGGACATCTCGCATCCCACGTTCGAGGAGCAAATCGAGATCGTGAACCGCACGTTGTCGGAAATCAACCGGGAGGAGAAGCCGATGATCATGGTGTTCAACAAGGTGGACGCTTTCACCTTCGTGCCGAAAGAGGAGGATGACTTGACTCCCCGTACCCGCGAGAACATCGACTTGGACGAGCTGAAGCGCACGTGGATGGGCAAGTCCGCCGACTGTATCTTCATCTCGGCGAAGGAGCGGACGAACATCGACGCGCTCAAGGCGTTGCTCTACGAGCGGGTGAAGGAAATCCACGTGACCCGTTTCCCCTACAACGATTTCCTTTTCCAACGATATGACGAGGAGTGAGCCGCGGCGGGTGGAAACACCCGTTTTCGCCGTTAATATTGGAATATTTTAATCGATGAATACAAAAAGATATGTCGTATAACATTTATTGGATGTGAAGCGCATGTTGTTTAACATATATTATTCGGAAAACCCTTGACAGGAATACGGAATGGCCGTACATTTGCAATGTGGTTTTTTCATAATAGTATTAGATTTAAGGTTAACAAAGTTTGATTAGGGGTTGTCGTGAGACAACCTTTAATTTTTTCAGGACTGTCCGTAATAATCACCCAAGAACGGGTATATTTAATTTT
>CASEGC010000108.1 GCA_949287365.1 uncultured Parabacteroides sp. | reverse complement strand
CTGTATCCTCTCCTTCTTATCCATGCCGAAGGTCGTGCCGAGCAACGAGCCGTAATCGTAATAATCCACGTCGAGGATGCCCCGCTCGCGGTCGAGGAACTTGCCCACGTCGCAGGAGAAGTAGAGCATCGCGCTGTCCTTGATGGAGGCGATGGCCATCTGTTTGATATCCTCGATGGGCAGGTTGACGTAGGTCCAGTTCTTGCCGTCGTAGGCGTGGCGGTCGAAGTCTATCTCATATACCTTGTAGAACTCGCGGCTGGGGTCGTTCATCAGCATGACGTAATCGTTCCGCAAGTCCTCGCCCACGTATTCCTCGTAGAAGGATTGGGGCGTGTACTCTTTCGTCTCCACCGGATTGCCTTTCGCGTCCTTTCGGGTCCACGTGAACTTTGTCGGCGGCTCGCCGAGGTTCAACGCCAGCATACGGTAGATGGTGCCCAGCATCTCGGTCTTTCTCTCCGCCAGTTCCTTCTCGCTCGCCTTCGGGTTCTTGCGCAGCCGGAGCCCGAACTCTTTCAGCTTCAGTCCGAGGAGGTTGCTCATGCGCGAGGTATGCTCGCTGCTGTAGGTTTCCGCCATCACCTCGGCGGGCACCACGCCATACTTCATCAGCAGGTCCGATACGCCGGTGAACTGTCCGCCGTCGCCTATCGGGTGCTTGAAGAGCCATTCCACCATCTTGTCGTCCATCGGCCGCTCGCGCGTGTCGATGATGCCTTGCAGGAAGAGGTTCGCCTTCTCCAGCTGATCCCAGAAGAAGGAGTAGTTCTGCGAGAACTGGAACTCGCCCATGTCGTACTTGGCTATCGCCTTCGCGCGGAGCACGTTCAATCCCGTGAAGAGCCAGCAGCGTCCGGAGGACTGTTGGTCGGTGATGCCTTTGCTCTCCACCTTGTGGGAGAAATGCGTGTCGAGGTTGTTGAGGCTTTCCCAATTGACCGCCAGTTTGTTGATGTTGTTGTTGGCGATGGCGTTGCGAATCGCCTTGTCCGTCGGCGTGCCTTGATACGCCCGCTTGATTTTCGACAGCGTCTCCGGAGAGATGCCGCCATTGTCTTGCCCGTTCGCCGAGAGAGCCATGGCGAGGGCGAGGGTGATTAATGTTATACCGTTTTTTCTCATAAACCTAAAAACTTAACGCTTATAAATTTTGCCATACCAATCCGTCTTGCCGGATGTTCCATACCGTGCCGTCGGGAGCGGGCAGGGAAATCTCGTACATGGAAGGCGTGGCGTGTATTTTCATTTTCGATATCAGCTCCTTGGGGCAGACCTCCGCCACCTTCAGGTCGTCCTTGCTGTCCGTATAATGTCCGAACTTCGTGCGGTACTCGTTCTGCCGGTAATAGAGATTCCGCAAGAGCCATTTGGTCTCCTCCTCGGGCCGCGTCACGAAAGCGACCTCGCCTTTGCCCGCGATTTGTTCCGTGAACTGCACGTAGCCCCAATATTCCGGCAGATGGATGTTGATTACGCCCGTCGGCGCCCACACCCAGTTGTATTCCCGTATCTTCTCCTCGCCCGGCATGGGTATTTTGTTGTACCAGCCGTCTTTCACCTCGGTGGTCCATTCCACGCGCGAGAAGTTGACGCGCATCTGGTCGCCCTCGTCCGGCTTGGCTTTTCCTCTCATCATCCGATAGAACGCGTCCCAAGGGATGAAGACCTCCGCGCTCCACGACTTGTCCGTGTCGGTCGGGTCGTTCAGCGTCCCGTCCACGTGTACGGCGGATTCCAGTCCGGCGAACTCCCATCCGTTCAACGCCTTCGCGAACTCTTCCCTATACGGTTTGTTGATGTAGAGGTCCCAGTCCGTTCCCAACGCGTTCATCTCGTATTCGAGGTAATTGTGCGTGTCGTTGGTCGGGTTCATGAAGATTTCGAAATCGTTGTCGTAGAAGATTACCGTGTCGTGCCGCGTGAGTGTCGCCCATACGTGCGGCTCCTCCAGGAAGGCGGCGAAATAGATGCCGTTGTCGTCGTGCGTCATTTTCACCCGCGTCTGATACAATGGTTTGGGCCGCTTGTCTCCCTCGATGTCCACGAAGTCATCGCTCCAAGGGATGGCGTCCCACTCCTCGGCGGTCAGTTTGCCGTCCACCTTGATTGGAGCCGGAGCCTTGTAACATACGTACTTGGGAGGAGCGAACGGCGCTTGTTGGGCGTACTCTATGTTCCCCTTTCTCGTCGTTTGCCCGCATGACAGCAGCAATAAGGCCGCCAAGGGCATTGTCGTCAAAATCGTCTTTCTCATTATGTGTTTATTGTTTTAGGATGGCTTATTCTTGATACCAAGAAGCGTACATGTGATAGTTCTTGGCTATTTTCTGGTTGATTTCCTTGGCCTGCTCGGGATCGACCTTCTTGACGAACTTGGCTGGAACGCCCGCGTAGATGCTGCCCGGCTCCACGACCGTCTTGCTGAGGACTACGGAACCTGCCGCCACGATCGCCCCTTCGCCGATGACGGCGTGGTCCAGTATGACCGAACCCATGCCTACCAACGCTCCATCGCGGACCGTCGCTCCGTGGATGGTCACGTTGTGGCCTATGGACACGTCGTTGCCTATCTCTATGGTCGATTTCTCGTATAACGTATGCAGGACGGAGCCGTCTTGGATGTTCACGCCGTTACCGATGCGAATCGAGTTCACGTCGCCTCGCAATACCGTACCAAACCAAATGCTGCAACCTTCGCCGATTTCCACGTCGCCGATGATGGTGGCGTTGTCCGCCAAGAAAGTATTTTTCCCTATTTTCGGGGTAAAGTCGCGAACGGATTTAATAAGTGCCATATATCTCTTGTTTTTATAGAATTTGTAATCGGATTAAATTTCACGTGTTTTTTCTTTTAGCCATGCTTTTTCCTCCTCGTTCAGGAGCGGGCTGAGCTTGTCGTAAACCATCTGGTGGTATTTGTTCAGCCAAGCGTGTTCCCGTACGGAAAGCATCGGGACGATAACCAGCCGCGTGTCAATATAACAGAGCGTCAGCGTGTCGAAGCGTAGGAATTTCCCGAATTCGGTCTCGCTGTCCTCTTGGGTCAACAGCATGTTCTCCGTGCGGATGCCATATTCTCCCGCCCGGTAGATTCCGGGCTCGTCGCTGGTCACCATACCCGGTTTCAGGGTGACGGGGTTTTCTTCCATACGGATGCTTTGCGGTCCCTCGTGTACGTTCAAGCAATGGCCTATTCCGTGTCCGGTCCCGTGCAAGTAATTGATGCCGCAATCCCACAAGGCTTTTCGGGCGAGTATGTCCAGTTGTGAGCCCCTCGTGCCCGCCGGAAACTTGCATTTCGCCAAGCTGATGGTTCCTTTCAATACCCGTGTGAAATCCTTCTTCATCTGCTCCGTGGGCTCGCCGAGGGCGATAGTGCGTGTGATGTCGGTGGTTCCGTCCAGATATTGCGCTCCGGAGTCAATCAAGAGCAGACCTTCGGGACGTAGCGCGGTGTCGGTCTCCGGCGTGGCGGAATAATGGACGATAGCTCCGTGAGCGGCGTAACCGCAAATCGTGGCGAAGCTGTCCATGATGTATAGTGGTTGCTCGGCGCGTAGGGCGGACAACTTTTGGGCGGCGTCGATTTCCGTCACCGTGGCTCCTTCCTCCATCTGCCGTTCCAGCCAAATATAGAATCGGGTCAAGGCGACACCGTCTTTGACCACGGCATTCCGGAAGCCTTCGATTTCCGTCTCGTTCTTGACGCTTTTCATCTGGTTGGCGGGAGAGAGTCCTTCCATGATGACGCATCCTTTCGGGATGGCGTCGAACAGGGAAACGTTCGTTTTGCGCGCGTCCACGAGCACTTTGCTGTTCTCCGGCAATTTGGCGATGTATTTGTGAATCATCGAGTAGTCGGCCAGCGAGACTCCCTCTTTTTTCAAATGTTCGGCGATATCGAGCGTCAGTTTTTTCGGTTGGATGAAGAGTACGCTTTCATTCTCCGATATAAACGCGAAGCAAACGGCCACGGGGTTGTACGCCACGTCCGTGCCTCGGATATTGAATGTCCACGCTATCTCGTCTAACGCGGCCAATATCAGGCAATCCGCGCCTTGTCCGTGGAGCGAGTTGTTGATTCGGTCCAGTTTCTCACGGACTGGAACTCCGCTCAATTCCTCCGGCATCTCGAAGATGAGGTTCTCCGGAATAGCCGGTCGGTCAGTCCATATCCCGTCGATTAAATCGTGCGTCGTGTCCAAGAGGATGCCTTTCCGTTCCAGTTCGTTACCCAGCGAGCGGGCTTCGGCCGCGCTATAAGTCTGCCCGTCCAATCCGACGGTTTGTCCGGCGTGCAATTCCGCCCGTAGAAAATCCGGGATAGACGGCGTGTCGGGAAGCCCCTGCTTGTATAGTTCGATGCCGGAGTTCTCCAGTTGGACGGCCGCTTGAAGGAAATAACGGGAGTCGGTCCACAGGCCGGCCTTGTCCGCGGTGATGACGACTGTCCCCGCCGAGCCGGTGAATCCCGATATCCATTCCCTCGATTTCCATCGGTCCGCCGGATATTCGCTCAGATGTGGGTCGGAGCCGGTAATGATATAAGCGTCGAGCTGTTGTTGCCTCATCGCCTCCCGCAAGGCGGAGACACGTTCAGGAATATTTGTTTTCATCGTACTTTTAATTTAGTCAACCTTGTGTATACGCGAAGTTAATGATTTATCCCGGAATCCGGTTCTCCTTTCCCATCTGTCGCTTTGTAATAAAGATGCAGGTTACCCAGCCGTTTCCGTATGAGTTTTCCCTCTTGGGTATATTTACGGAGATCGAGGGCGGCCTTGCTCCGGGAACATCCGCAAATCGTCCTATATTCTCGGCTCGTGATGTATGGATTGGTTTCAAGGAAATGGAAAAGCTCCTCTTCGCACGCTTCGGCGGGCAGGTAACTCGGGTCGCTCGCCTTTTCCTTGTCCCTGAATACCGGCATGGCTTTCAGCCGTTCCTTGAGCTCTTTGGACGCCCGGAAACGTACGGTCTTGAAATGGATGGACTCCGACCGGATCTTGCTTTTCTCCATTTCGGGCCGTCCTTGTAGCGATACGCTGAACGTCCCGATTCCGCCCAACTCTATGTTATAGCCCGCCATGAGGTAATCCACCATCATGTCCTGAAAGAGTTGCATGATGCCTTTCATGTCGGCGGGGGAGAAAGTGGAGCGGGCCTTGGCCCTTTCGATGAACTTGTCCCAATATAGGGTTCCGCTGGACACCAATCGGGGATGCAACGGCAATGTCTTTTCCGGTTCCTTCGCGTTAGGATTGGGATTCCTGACTAACTTGTAATTCGCTGCCATAATCTTGTCGTGTTTTTAATGGTTATTTATAGATTTCGTTAGCATGATTTAATCGTCTATCATTTGTTAGACAAATGTCCAACAACCGTTAGACATTCGTCCATCAGTCGTTGGACAATCGTCCGCCAATTGGTGGACGATGAATGTCCATAAAACAAATATACAATATATTTACGAAGATAAACCTAAAAGGCGGGGTGAAAAATCAAGATTTTTTTCCCGAAGGTGTTTTTTTACTTTGAAAACATGTCGATGATTTTCCTAAAATAACTCGTTTAGTATTGTTTTTTGGACGGATATCCCTGATTTTTGACCGGATAACCCCAAACTGGCTTAACGCGGGAATTTAGCTCTTCTTTATTTTCTAATTTTAGATTGAAAAATACTGCTAAAACGGTAGGTACGCTTTGTTAATAATAAAAAAGAGGATATTATGGATTTTTCTTTAATCGCTAACACTGGCATCCAGTTTTATATTCATGAGACGGATTTGAATTTGGAGAACCCGCTCGCGATGCCGGACGGAAGAGTGATGCGCTCGATGATGTTTCATGAGTACAGGGATTATACGAACAACCAAAGGTCGTTGGAGTTCGCGTATTATTTCCCGAATCATGCGTGTTATTTAGGCTATTCCGATTTGAAATCGATGGCCTTTATCAAGACCAACGAGAAGGGGGAGGAGTTGCTGGATGAGCTGGGGCTGCCGATGCCTTGGGATGAGAAGGATATTAATTTCGATATCGTCACTCCTTTGAAACAGGACGAGTGCTATGGGGAGCAGTTGTTGAGCGGTTCGGCGCGCCTCCAAAAGGCGGGAGAGTTGAAGTCTATGTTCGACCTGCTGGAGGGACAATGGCTGCCGATGCCGATGTTCGAGAAAGATCCTGTGGGGACAAGCCTTTTCGGACCGAGTGTATGGTGCCGGCTGATGCTGAAAGAGATTGGGCCGGGCAGGACGAAAGGTTCTCGCCGTTATCGGTTGATTTGGGCGTTTGACACGACCACGAGTGGCTATCCTTCCAGCCAGAAACCTTTTTTCTTTCAGGGCGTGGATGAGGGAATGTACGGCTTGTGCGACCGTGCGGCGTTGTTGATGGATTTCTTGGGCAAAGAGAAATGGGTGGATGAATACCTCGCGAAGCTGATTCATGGAGGCAGGGAAAATACCGAATTGAGAGGCGCGGGAGGAAATCCCACCTATTTCCGGTATTTGGCTTATTATATGTATTTCGTGACTTATATTCGTATGTCGGGTGTCGCTCCTGAGCTGAAGCTCTATTCGGGGCGGAAGGCGAAGCTGAATGTCGATTTGGTGTTGGATATCGGTAATTCGAGGACTTGTGGTATCTTATTCGAGAATTCCGATTTTACCTTGGCGGAGAAATTGCGTTTGAGAGACTTGTCCGAGCCGGAAAAGATTTACGCGGAACCTTTCGATATGCGTTTGGCGTTCCACCGCTCGACTTTCGGAGAGATGGACGTGGATGACGCGTTTGAATGGAAAAGCTACCTGCGGGTCGGCGAGGAGGCTTCCAAGTTAATCTATCAGGCGCGGCAGGCGGATGGCGTGAGCGAGCGGACAACCAATTATTCGAGTCCCAAGCGTTATCTGTGGGATAATAAGGAATATGACGGGCAATGGGAATTCCTTGTCACGGAAGATGAGGAAAAGGTCGGCGTGAACAACTTGATTTATATAAAAGGACTTTCCGAACAATTCAATAGCGATGGCTCGTTGCTGACGGCAGGCAGTGGAGGTATTTTCAGTTCCTTTTCCCGCCGTTCGTTGATGACTTTCGTGATGATTGAGATTATCCAGCAGGCTCGTTGCCAAATCAATTCGTTGGAATTCAGGAGTAAACATGGAAATATAGATCGTCCGAGGGAATTGAGCCATATTATTATCACTTGTCCTACTGCCATGTCGGAGGAGGAGCAAGTTATTCTGCGCCAGTGCGCTGAGGACGCTTTTGTCGCGCTTTTGCGTTGTCATGACCGGGAGTTGTATTTCGATACGTATAAGCGGGACGAATGGAAGGATAAGATTTCGATAGTTCCTTCGGTGGATGGCTTGCGGGAGTTACACTCTTGCGTCACCGGTATACCTCGGACGATGGACTGGAGCTACGATGAGGCATCTTGTTGCCAACTCGTTTACTTGTATGCGGAAGTGGCCGAACGTTATCAGGGCAACGCTATCGATTTGGTTGAACGGAAAGGACATGTCCGACCGGAATTCTTGGATGACGATTATCGGAAAAAATCATTGACAATCGGGTCTATAGACATTGGCGCGGGAACGACCGATTTGATGATTTGCGCTTACCAGACGGGCGAGAGCTCCGGCGCTAACCTGACCCCGATTCCGCTCTTTTGGGACAGTTTTTATTTCGCTGGCGATGACGTGTTGCTGGAGATTGTCCGTAGCGTGTTGATAGAAGGGACGGATAAGAAACGTTATCTCCGTGGGTATGGCTCGATTTATAACGCGGTTTGTGCGGAACATATATATAAGGAATATGGCGAATCGATGGAACGTGTCGTGGCGGATTTGGAGCAGTGCGCTCCGGAGGACCGCTTGAAGATACGGCGTATAGCGACGGATGCCTCCAACAAATTGCATGATTTCTTCGACAAGGACCACGCTTCCATGACTTTCATGGACCGGATGATGCGGAGCGAATTCAATGTGCAGATCGCGATACCTTTCGGTAATAAGATGTTGGAGTTTTTGCGGTGCGGACGGTCGAGATGCGAATTGCGTTATGAGGATTTGTTCGACCGGATGAGGCCCGCCGCTTATTTGTTGGATTATTTTTATCAGCATTTTGGCGTGCGTTTCGAGGATTTGGTTTGGCAGTTCGACCCGCAAGCGATTTCGGACATCGTTATCTCTCGTATCGAGCCGTTGATGCGTCAGTTGTCCGTGGTTTTGAGTTCATATGCCTGCGATATCGTCTTGTTGGCGGGCCGTCCGACCTCGTTGACCGCCGTGACCGACCTGTTCCTGAAGCTCTATCCGGTCTCTCCGGACCGTTTAATCCGACTGAACGAGTATCGGGTGGGCAATTGGTATCCGTTCGCTACGGGGCAAGGCTTCTTCCATGACCCGAAAACTATCGTAGCCGTGGGTGCGATGATTGGGTTCTTGGCTTCTCAAGGCAAGTTGAGCAATTTCAATTTGGATATGTCGCAAATGCGGAAACGGATGCGCTCTACCGCCAAGTATCTGGGCTTCTATGACGTGAACGCCCAAAAGGTGAACGAACCGTTGTTGACGCCGGAAATCAATTCCGCGACGTTCATGGTGAAAGCGTTCCCTACTTATATCGGCTGCAAGCAACTTCGCTCTCCCTATTATCAGGCGCATCCGTTGTATGCCATCACGGTGACGAGCGATAGTTTGATGAATGCGGAACTTCGGATTACGGTGATGCGTAATTACGTACAGGATAAGGAGAAGTTGGAAGTCTTGTCGGTTACGGACAAGAACGGCACTCAGTTGTCTTTGGATGACGTGCATGTAGGCATCCAAAGTTTGGCGGATGGCTATTCCTATTGGTTAGATAAAGGTGAATTTATATTAAGAGTGTAAAAGGAGAGAGTTATGGAAACAAGAATAGATGCTCAGATACAAGGTATCAATCAGGCGATAGATTGGGCGGACAAGACGTTGAAATCCGGTCGGAAGTTCGCTACGTTCAAGGAATTGGTAGACCAAAGGCGGATACTTCGGAACCTGCGTTCCGCTTTGGCGGAAAACCCGGCGATCGCGATGTATGGCGAGAGCCAAAAGGGAAAATCGTATGTGGTGAGTAATTTGCTGGCGGACGCGGGGAAGCCGTTCATGATAAAGACCACGGAGAAAAACGAGGATGGCAGCTATAAATCCTATAATTTTATAGAGGAACTTAATCCGCCGACATCCAATACGGAGGCGACTGGTGTGGTCACGCGTTTTACCTCATACGGAAAGAATCCTTCGCTTTATCTGCCGGATTATCCGGTACGATTGCGCTTGTTGTCCATCACCGATTTGGCTACGATTCTCTGTGAAGGCTATTTCAAGGATGTATCCAATTATAAAACCTTGTCAAAAGAAGAAATCGAACAGGAGACGGATGAGATTTATCAGCGGTATATCGATTCACCGGTTTTGCGAAGTGGAATAGATAACGTATTAAGCGAGGATGATATATTCGATTTGCAGGAATACGCGCAAACCCATCTAAGTGCCGGTATGCGAGAGATTTTGGCGTCCTCTTATTTTAACAAGATCGCTCAAGTCATTACCCGAATACCGTTGAATGCGGACGCTTTGACAGAGATTTTCCGTTTGCTTTGGTGCCGCAATAATCATTTGACCACTTTGTTCGCGAAATTGTTGACCGAGTATAGCCGCTTGGAGTTTTCTCGGGATGTTTATGTCCCTATTACGGTAGTTTGTAACGAACATAATACGCTGTTAGGCGTAATGTGTTTGAATGCGTTGATGGGTAAAGAGCTTTCCCGTGGCGATGATCCATTGGCTTACCGTACGGATGTCGTTATTTTTTTCGAAGGAACGAAGCGATTCGTAGAAAGTGTGGATAAATCGGTATTGAGCGCATTGACGGGAGAGGCGGTTTTCAAGATAGAACCTGAGTATCTTGAAAACGAGCATGCGTTTTGCTTGGAAGGAATTACGAGTCAACATACTTTAGATAAAATAGGGGCGAATCTTCCTATTAAGAAAGAGTTGCTGAAGGAAAACGACTTGTTGGATTTTCCCGGGGCACGTCGGCGGGAAAGTGTTTCTCCTGCGGAGATACCAGATAAGTTGACAGAGATGTTGTTGCGCGGGAAGGTGGCTTTCTTGTTCAATAAATATTGTGCCTTCAATATGATTAACATATTGTTGTTATGTCATGATTATATGGACACGGGAACTTCGACGATTCCCGGTTTGTTGGCGGATTGGGTTTTGAAAAATGTGGGCGATACGGTGGCTAAACGGACCGAAAGTATCCGACATTCCGTGGTTTCTCCTTTGTTTATTATCGCCACGAAATTCAATAAGGATATGGAACATCGGTCGTCTATGTCGGCGAATTCGCAGTTGGATAAGCGTTGGGATGACCGTTTCTCGAATGTTTTGTATAAACAGTGTTTACATGCGAGCTCGGAAAACGAGGAGAGGTATCGTTGGTTTGAGAATTGGACGGAAAAAGGTTCTTTTAAGAATACCTATTTGTTGCGGGATTACAAATATTCGGGAGTGAGCGGTGACGCTAGCCAGCTTTATGGCGGTTTTGTGGAGACAGGAAAAGAGACCGAGGAATTGCTCCCCGCGGATTTCAAGAAGAGTTTGCGGGATTCGTTTATACGGAACGTGAACGTGCGTCAGTTTTTTGATGATCCGGAGTTCGCATGGGATATCGCGACCAGTCTCAATAACGATGGCTCTTTATACATTATAAAGAACTTGAGTATCGCTGCGGCGAACGCGGAGAAGACACGTTTGTACCGTTTCTCCGGAATCGTAGACGATGTGTATCGGGCCGTGTTGCGCATCATGAACGAGCATTACCACTCGGAAAACGGGGATGATATGTTACGTTCGAATATCGCCAAGTCCGGCAGCATGTGGCGTGAGATGGACGTGGCTTGTGGTAGGGACAATTATTTCTTTGGTCGCATGATCCAGAAGTTGCAAATCAAGGAGAACGTGGTTTTCAATTATTATCATGAGTTGCTGCATAGTACCCAATTGATTGAGAATAGCAATATCAAGGAGTACGATTTAATCCGTTTGCATTGCGGAACCAAATTGGACGCCTCAAAAGAAGATGATTATAATTGGGAGGTCTTGCGAAGTGTCTATCATTTTCCCACGCTTCAGGCTACGAAAGATTATTATGGGAAAAAGGGTATCAACTTACGGGATTTGGTGACAAGTAATTATAAGAAAAAATGCAGTAATTCCAGCCAGTTGGCATCTGGTATCATGGAGAAATGGTTTGAGTATCTGATGAGTGAGGATACGGTCAATTATTTCACGAAGCGAAACTTCGACGGCATCGTCTTGGCTGATTTTCTGGAGAATATGCGTTCTGTCGCGAGATTCGTACGCTTGGAGGAATTGGTCGCGAACTCAATTAGCCAATATGTGGACTCTTTTAACGTAAACGCCGCTTATGAAGAGATGATCGCGGATATAACCGCTTCCGTCTTGAATAATTTTGTCGTGAATATGGGGTACGAATATTTATCAGACGCGAAAAAGCAGGAATTGAAAGTAATCAACGAGAAATATGGTTTGGGATTGACTTATCGATTTGAGGAAAATCAGGATGTGGTTTGGGATGAGGAGACGCTTTCTGACTTATTTGATCGGGTACGGCCCTCGGAAGAGAATAGCGAACGCTTGTTGGAGACGCAGCCTTCCTATCGGAATTATCAATGCTGGATGGAGTATATGACCTTGTCGTTTTTGGTGGCTTATGACGTACCTGATTATGACGTAGAGGCGAACCATCTGTTAGGACAATTAATCGCGTACTATAAAGAATGTAATAATGTATCGTAACCATGGATAAAGAGATTTATCAATCTAGAAGGCAAGATTTTACCATTCCGAATTTTATGGGGAAGGGTAGTTCGGTCTTGAATTATTTCGAGCGTGTCCAAAGTTTTTTGGCGGGGCGAAATGATTTTCCGAACAAGTGTTTTTTGGCGCGGCCTAAATTATCGAAAGATACGATCTCTTGGTTCTCTCCGGTATTTGAGGATGATGGCTTTTCCGCTTTGGCGAAGTTGCCGGAGGTGAACAAGGCGTATTATTTAGACCGTTTACAAACGTGTTTGGATGCTTGGGATCGCATGGTGAAAACCTTGGAGCAGGGTAATGAGAACGATAAAACATTCGCTTTGTTATTGAAACAGTTAGTCTCGTTCGTGGATGAACGATATGTGATGTGTGGGAAGAGTGAGGTCGTTTTGGTGAATTGGGGTATTTATCCGAATGAGTATCATCAATCTTCGGTGATTTATCAAGATGGTGTGTTCACTCGAGATTGGAATAGCGTTAAAGGGGGAAAAACTGGTCCAAAAGCTAAGGACTCGGAACCTGAAGTCCCGAAGGATACTCCTGAGCCACCAAAGTCGGATCCGGAACGACCTGAGAAGCCGGAAGAACCGATGTCGGAGCCGGAAGGACCAAAAAATCCTGAACCACCGACGGAGCCGGAGGCTCCGAAAGATGAGCCTGTCTCTCCTGAGCCGCCCCAAGAGCCGGAAAGTCCTGAAGAACCGGAACCTCCTAAAGAACCAGAGAAGCCGGAAGAACCATCCATTCTTTCCGGTGGAGAGGAACCTAAGATCACGGAGAAGAAATCGTGGTTTGAGCGAGTGGGAAAGAAACTGCTTTCCTTGCTTTTGCTTTTGTTGTTGGTGGCGGGGTTGATTTGGTTGTTGAAATATTGCAAAGGCGATTTGCCGGGACCGGACGAGAACGTGATTACGATTGACACGACACAAATTATCTTGGATGAGGATAGTGTATCGTATATCTTGTCTAATCAATTGGTTATTCTCTTGGAAAATAGCGATAAAAAAACGGTGAAAGCGTTCGCTAAGGCTTTCAAGAAACTCTATCCGGAGGAGAATGTCAGGATTTCGTTTTATGATGATAAAACGGGTGTGATAAGATTGGAGGTGCCTAAGGAACGACGATTGGAAATCAAGGAAAATTTAAATAGGCAGATGCCGGAATTCTCTTTTTTAATAATAAATGATGGTATTCATAGAATGGACGCTACGTTCAATGATCCGGCATTGGAAAATACTGGGTATAGTTGGCCTTTTCGGGCGATTGACGCTTATTCGGCGTGGGATATCACGACAGGAGATGAGGATGTGGTAATCGCTATCGCTGATAATGGTTTTGATTTGAATCATCCGGAATTGGTTGGGAAAATAGTGAATCCTTATAACGCATGTTTGAATAGCAGGGATATATTTCCCGTAAATGATGTGCACCGTGATCATGGTACACATGTAGCGGCTACCGCGGCGGGTGTGTGTAATAATGGGAAAGGGAGTTTGGGTATCGCTCCCAAATGTAAGATTATGCCCGTTCAGTTAGCCAACGCTTTTGGTTTTTTGAGTGATGCCTCTATCTTCCAAGGTGTTATGTACGCTATAAATAATGGGGCGGATGTGATAAATCTTTCGTTTGGGAAATATTTTAACGAAGATGTGTTAATGTCTCCTCTTTCGGTCCAGATGAATATGGCTTTGAATTATTTCAAAGAAGAGGAGATGTCGTGGAATTGGATTACTCAAATGGCGATGGCTCGAAATTGTGTTTTGGTGAATGCCGCTGGGAATCAGAATATATTAGCGGGTTTGGATCCTCAGAAAAGAAATCGGCATACGATACAAGTATCCGCGATTGATTCCACATTCCGAAAGGCGGATTTCAGTAATTTCGGCTGGTGGCAAGAGTTTCAATACCTTTATTCTACGGTATCGGCACCGGGTGTGGCTATCTATAATGCGGCTCCTGATGGAAGATTTGTAAGTATGAATGGGACAAGCATGGCGGCTCCTATCGTGACGGGTGCGGTCGCTCTATTGAAAAGCGTGGATAAGAGTTTGACTCCGGATGATATCATATATATATTGCAATCGACCGGTAAGTCGACACCGGACCCAATCGGAAATGTTATCCAATTGGGCCCGGCGTTGCGTGCTGTCGCCGGAGAGACTGAGCCGCCCGCCCCAAAGATTGATTGTGACAGCATCGCTCGCCGTGCGCAAGAATTGATGGAAGAGTTGAAGCGGCTGAAGGAGTTGTGCCCGGATTTGCGATTGGAAGAGGATACGTTGAAGTATGATGATGTAGTTGATAATCCTTTATCGATGAATGGACTTTGGAAGAGTACAAGTTCATTGTACAGTTCGACTACGGGAGAGAAAATAGAATTGTATTTTAATATCCATTATCCAAAAGGCGAATTGCAGGTCGTGGAAGAGACGGGAAAGACATACAAGGCACCTTTGACATTGTCTAATGCGGGTGGGGAAATAAATATTACTCAGTTGGATGATGCTCGTTGCGAAGTGGCTGATGATTCTTATAGTAAATATATTTATTCATGCAAACCTGACCGGAAAAATAATTTGGAGTGTACGGCTCTTTTGCAGAGAGATGGAATTTCGAAAGTGGTATTTAATTTAATAAGGATAAAGTAAATGAAATCGAATGAGAAAATGTCGATCGCCGATTTGATATGTGTGATCGGAGTGGTATTGTTAGGGTTGGTTTGTTTTTTCGGCTTTAATTATAGTACGGGAGGAGACATGACCCAAAGCGTGATTAAGGCGGTACTGATCGCGGGTGGCTCTTATGGTGTTGTTCTGTTCATGTTTCACGCCGCGACGCAAGATGTCGTGACGCGTGGTTGGATAATCTCGGAATGTGTGGGGGGGCTACTTTATTTGGTGATTGCGTTCCTGTCGTTCCAATCTTTTTCGCATTGCATGTTCGTGGAATTTGACAAAGACGCTATCCGGCGTACGGCGAATGAGGAATTGAACGAGATGAACGAGATGGTTAAAACTTACAAAGAAGAGAATGCCAAGCATCTGCAAGCCTATGAGACCAATTTGGGTAATATGCTTTATGACAACGTGGAGAATGCTCAATTGGTCGAGTTGTTGAAACCAAATACGCCAAGCGAGGCGGCGATAGAAGCGGAAGTTTCCGCCAAGCGTGCGCTCCTGATGATGGAAGGAGACTCGTCCGCCGTGACTAAAATGACGGAAAGATACAAGTTGGTGTTCGATAATTGGAACCGATTCAAGATGCCGCAAAACGTGAGGGCGTTCGAGGATGACCGCGAGCGTTTGTACAGGAGTTTGAAGAAAAATATGGAAGAGGCGAAACTCCCTGTCTTGAAGAGGAATGGATTTGATGATTGGACAATCGACGGTTATTATGATTTCGGATTTGAGTTTGGTGAGTCTCGTTTGGCTTCGATGTTGGAGAATGGGGGAACCGCCGGGGCGGGTACGTGGCTCACGCTCGCTTTTATCCATTTGTTGATTTTATTGAAATATTTATTGGCACCTCGTTCTCGAAGGAGAATTATAGATTCAAAGACCGTGGTTAATGACGGAGGTGGTAGATTTTGATAGTAATAACAATAAAAAGGATATGGTTGACAAGCAAATGGTTTTAGAAAATGTGAATAGGATTGCTGTTAAACAATTGGCTCAATTGGTATTGGATAAGGAACTTACGTTGGAGGAATTGAAAAAAGCCAACATGGCTCCGCATCGTTATAAAGTATTGGAAAAAGAGGTGAAAAAAGGAGATACCTTGAATAATGAATAATAATAAGGATAAAGAATATGACGGAAGAAGATAGAAAATCTATTTTAGCGAACGTGAATAGGATTCCTCCTATTCAATTGGCTCAATTGGTATTGAAAAAAGAGCTCACGTTGGAGGAATTAAAAACCGCGAATTTGGCTTCGCCTCGTTATAAGATAGTAGAGGAAGAGGTGGAAAAGAAAGCGGTGGTAAGAGATTGGAATGAAGCCTCGAATCCATCTGATGCGGATAAGCTTAGGGATTTTATCCAAAGATATGATAATAAGCCGTATGCCGCCAATTGGGTGAGTCAGGCGAGGACGTTGTTGAAAAATATGGAGGCCGCGCAGGTTATGCGGGAGTGGGAAGAGGTCCAGACTTCGAATGACGCGGGTCGCTTGAGGAACTTTATCCTACGGTATCAGACCGGCGGTTATCCGGACTTGATTGCGCAGGCGCAAGAATTACTTAAGGCATACGAGGAGCGGGATTATGCGCTTTTACGCGATGATATAAAATCGTTGATGGATTTTATTCGTCGTTATCCGGATACTTTCCGAATCAAGGAGATAGAGGAGAGAGCGTGGGCGAAGACGGACCGGCAGGATAAGAATGCCCTGAATGATTTTATCCAAAATTTCCCAAATTCTTATCATGCGCAAGAGGCTCGGAATATCCTTTGGCAAATGGAGTTGGCGGAAGCGGATGATAGGGCGTGGCAAGCCGTGGACGAGAACAGTCCGGAAGCGATAGCCCGATATCTCTCGCTTTATCCGGAAGGACGTCATGTGGCGGATGCGAGAAAAAAATTGGACGAGCACAGGAGGCAAAAGGTGGAAAGGTTCAGGTATCGGTTTGATACGGAAGCCAAGATTGAGATTAAAGAACTGGTCGATAAGAATATTTGTGAGGAACGTGATTTTATTGACATGGGCATCGTGACCGATTGGGTGATGGAACGAATCATGGAGCGAGACAAATCTTCGTGCCAGTTCGAGCAGAAAGAGGATATCCCGGATTTGATAAGCCCGGAAGGAAATACGGATATCTTCTTATTTGGCATACCGACTTCCGGAAAGACTTGCGTGCTGGCGGGTTTGATAAATCTCGCGGACGAGAATTTCGTGTTTAAGCATGTGGGATGGGGAGGAAAGTACGCCGAGTATCTTCAACAATGTATAGGCATGGGTATCTCACCTATCGGAACACGTACGAATTACGTGAACGTGATTAGCGCGTCCGTAAAGGATGAACGAGAAAACAAGCATCCGATCTCCTTGGTGGAGATGTCGGGCGAGAAGGTCGTATTCAAACTGAGTAATCATGATGTATCCACGGTCGGATTCGAGGATATGGGCGATGGTGCCGGGAAATTGTTGGCCAACAAGAACCGGAAAAACATCTTTTTCGTGATTGACCCCTCAAGGAATGGCTGGACAAACGTGCAAGACCAGGAGAGCGGTACGTATGTGGCCGTGTCGCAACCTCAGATTATTTGCCGTATCTTGGATTTGTTGAATGAAAAAAAGAATAGCTCTATCTTGAAATTGGTAGACTCGATTCACTTTATCATGGCGAAGAGTGATATGCTGGATATGGGACCCGCGAGCCGGGAAGAACGAGTGAGAATGGCGACCGATATCGTGGAAAAGTATTACGCAGAGGCGTTGTCTAAAATAAAAACGACATGCAAGAAGTATGGCATCAATAGGAATTACGAATATAAGCCGAGGGTCTATCCGTTCAGCTTGGGGCGTTTCATGCCCGGTAATTATCTGGAGTATGACCGCACGGACTCTGTCGTGCTCATGAATGTGGTCAAGCATTCCACGATGGCGGAAAAAGATGAGACTCCGTTTGATAAAGTAAAAGCATGGTTACATAAAGGTATAGGTTAGGTATTTGATGATGGAAACGAAGATTGGTTTTATTATAAGTGGAACGAATGATACGGGTACTCTTTTAGGGTATGCGAGAATCTTGGGATTGAACGAGGAGGCTTATGGCCCGATGTTTAACTTGGAGGATCTGCGGGGATTGTTCACCTGCGATCCATACGTGGGCTCTTCCTTATACACGTTGCGGTTTACGGACACCGCGATGATTTATAGCTTATACTACTTGCTGGATGGCGGGCGAGGAGGAAATTGCCGGCAATTCGCGTTGGCTATTCCCTATGGCATGGAGCCAAGCGGCATATCGGTTTATGGGCTTTTGAACCAAATCCGGGATATTCACCTCCGGAATTATACGAAAATGGGGAAAATCATGCGGGCGGACGTGAGGGAGGACCCTCAATTGTTCGAGAGCGTCTTGGATATGTATCCGCTACGGCCGATTCCGGTGAGGAAACGAATGCCCGCCTCTCCGCAGAACAAGAGATATGGCGTGGTGTCCGCCGCACCGGAAGACATCGAACGCTATTTGGCCACGCCGCTTCGGAAGGAGTATCGCGAGTTTCAGGAGATTTATATCGTAAACAGGGCCTACTCCTTCACTCGAGCGAATGGTGTCAGGCTGGATATCTCGGCGGAGGAGGTGAACCTCTATACATTATATTATAATGGTGCGGTTTATCGCGAGGGCGTGGCGGAAGACGAGTTGCTGAACATCACCTTGTCCCGCAGGGGATGCAAGTCCTATTTCTTTTCCGGTACGTTGGCGGCGCTGAAGGGAAGGCCCGAGGCGAAGGTGGACGAGGAACGCGAGACCATCGAGTTACTTCCCGCGTTCGAGCCGCTGGAGACCGTCTGCTACGTCCGGTTCGTGGAAGCGGGTACGGGGAAAAGCTTAGAGGACATCCGGCCCTATTTGAGCGATATCACTTTGACTAATGGGCGGGAGATGCTCCGTTTGGACACTCAGGGAAAGGTGGTCATAAAGGGCGCCCCGGAAGATTGGAACATGAATTACGACCCAAATCGTTACGTGGGTAAGACATTGGGAAATTATAATTTCCAGATAGAGGTATTGCCCAAACAGACGAAGGTGCCGTATGTCTTGCGTTTCGACGCGGAGTCTTCCAAGCCCAAGGAACTTTCTTTCGTGCCGAAAAACGCGTATAAGGGTTTGCGCCCGAAAACGGCGCGCGGCGTGCGGGAGGATTTTATGGTGGAACTGGAATCCGGCATAGAGGACTGGACCTGCGAGATTCGCTCGGATTATTACGAACCTCGTAACTTGACGGACCTGAAGGCGTGCGAGGGAAAGACGCTCTCCTTGAAACCCGCTTCGCGGCGCATGGTGCGTTTCACCTTCTCCGGAAAAGGGGTGAAGGAGGCCTTGGCGGAACATGCCATCCGCTTGTTGATAGACGGGAAAGAGGTGGGCGTGTTCCAAAAGACCGCGTTCGACTATAAGCCCAAGGAGAAAAAACGCGAGTTTACCTATCAATGCGAGTTGGCGGGCTATCGTACGGAGGTGGATAGCTTCATCTGGAGCAGGGAGGAGAATTCGGAGATTCCCGTGACCTTTGTCCCGCGGTGGACGAACGGACTCCTTCGCAAAGCGTTCCCGCTCGCGGTTTGTCTCATTATCGGCATCGCCGCGGGATTCTTCGGACGGCCGTTTGTCTCTCCCGCCGGAACCGTTTCCACTAAGGATACGACTGAAGTGAGTGATCCGGGTAAAGATCCGGGACAAGAATTGTTGATAACCGAGATGGATTCGTTGAGAGATAAGGTGATTCGGCCGCTTGAGGATTCCATTCGAGACTTGAATGGGCAGATTGAGGAGTTGAAAGGTGAAGTTGCGAAATTGAAGGGAAATGCAAGTGGCTCTAAAGGAAGCAGAACAAACGTTGCGTCTCCTGAATTAACTCCCGAAGAAGCCTTGGTGAAGTTCGAGAAAGAGTTGCCGAAATTGGATACAGGCGATAAGTTAGATACTTGGGTAAAAGACAATCAAAATGCTTTTAATAAGTTGAGTGATGAAAACAGAAAACTTATAAATGGGATTATTTGGAAACATCCGGATATGGGTAATAAAGAGCACTATACTAAAAAGATGAAAAATACAATGTTTGAAAGATATGCAAAGTATCATAAGAAGGGCCATGTAAAATCTATAGGAGATCTTCAGAAGGTAATAGATAATACGGAAAAATTGTGAGATAAATAGGATAGATGGATTGGTCTGTTTTTCGTAACGCTTTACCTTCATGCGTTTTCGCACGAACATAGAATAACATGGGTTCGATAAAAGACGGATAGGGGGGAAATGTTCGGTAGCCGGGAGAAAAACTTGTAAACCCGGCGGGAAAAGTCGGTAACCCCACGGAGAAAAGTCTATCTTTAGGCTGCGGATACATATCTTTAGGTTAAAGATACGTATCTTTAGGTTGCAGATATGTATCTTTAGGCTAAAGATAGAGAATTGTCCGGTATAAGGCGAACTTTTTCCTATAGGGTTCGAGGTTTTTTGTCCGTGCTTTTTCCTTTTTCCCTTATATCGAATTCGCGTTAGGAATGATAGTTAGGTAAGAATCATTAAGATAGAAACGATGAAACTGTTGAACATACTTTTGATAGCGGCGATTATCGTTGGGATAGCCGTGGCGGTGTCGTTCTACCACGACCCGAAATCGTGGGAGCGCGACGAGCAAACGGAGCGGCTTCAGCGGCAGGTCAGTGCGCTGGAAAGGGAGGTCAGCGCCTTGAAGAAGGATGCCGAGGCTAAGCATGAGTCGCGGAAATCCGTCATTCCTCCTTCCCGTAAGCCTGTCCGTAAGGATTCGGTGCCCGCGGCGGACCGCGACTTGATAGCGGATAGTATGGCGAAAGCCGCGCGTAAGATACCGTTTCCGAAAATGTCTCCGGAAAGGGCGTTGGAGATTTTCAACAAAGCTTTGCCCTCCTTGGACACGGGCGAGAAGCTGGAGGCGTGGGTAGAGAAGGAAAAAGCGGTTTTCTATAAGCTTTCCACTTGCGCTCAAGCCCTCATTAGAGGTATCTCGCTTCAGAATGCCAACTGTTATATCGAGCGGGGAGATACGGTGTATTTCATCAGATTGTGCGATGGCTCGGTAGAGTTCAGAGGAAGCAAAACCGATATGTTCAAACGTTATGCGGAGTACCATAAGCGGGGTTGGATAAGGCGTGTCGAAAATTTGGAGGACGTGATTTATGATAGAGCGGGGAATAAAAAGGTGTCGCGCGAATCTTCCCTAAAAGTGAAGAGCCTGAGCCAGGAAGAGGCGGTGGCGGCTTTCGAGAAGACTTTGCCTGTTTTGGACACGGGCGAGAAGCTGGATGTATGGGTGAGATCGAATACGAGGATAATCAACGCTTTGAGCCTTGAGTATCGGAAATTGATATATGGCGTGATTTTCGCTTATTACGACGAGGCGGGGAAAGAGCATGTTTATCCATCTTCCATCAAGGAAGTTATGTTCACACGCTATGAGAAGGCGCATCGGGAAGGACGGATACGTTCGATAGAGGATTTGTCGATAGTAAGAGATAAAAAGAATGTATAATTTTAAAATAGGAAAGGAGAAATGAAACAGGTAAAAATATTGGTGGTGGCGTTGATATTGGTCGGCATCGTGGTCGGTATCTCTTTTTTTATGGACCCGGACGAGCCGGTGCCACCGGCGGTGGAGGAGGAAGTCATCATGGATGAGGCATCGCTCACCGCGATGCTCGATTCCGCCTTTTGCGAGAACGCGACAGGCTGGACCGCGAGGAATTATGAGCGAGCGTTAATCTCGATGAACGCGATGGCGAAGAATGGCATTATCGACGAAGGACAGCGGAACGCTTTCGAGACGCGGATGGAGCAATGCTCTTGTGAGACATTGAACCGGCTGACGAAAACGCACTTCTCGCTGGAGGCGTACAGTAGCGCGTATGTCGATTCGCTGGAAAACTCGTTGGAATATATGAAAGCGATAGCCCCGGAGGACCCAAACCTTGGCGAGGCGAGCCAGCTGATGGCGGATTACCGGGCGTTGAACCGCTTCTTGAGCCAGAGTTTCCAGCCGCGGGCTTGCTATACGTGCGGCTATAACCGCTATAAGTACCGCGACGCTTGGCTGGACACGCGCGACAGCTGGTACCAGAAGGAGTCGTATAAGAACTATTTTTCCAAGAACGCCCGGCTCGTGGAGGAGATGAAAGGCGTGGAGGATAAGATACGTCGAGGGCATTATAACTTCCTTTATGCCTTGGAGCGGGAGATGGAGAAGTTCCATCTGGAGGAGGAAAAGAGCGGTAAGATAGATAACGACCAGCTGGTGCGCGACCAGATACGCCTCTCGCAAGAGCTGGCGAAGTATCCGGGAGGCATCCCGGCGTTGGAACGACGGATGAGCAAGTTCGTCGAGGAGCATAAACGGAAGGACAGGGTGTCCGAGATAGAGGAATATTTGTAGAACCTAAAAAATAATGGAGTATGAAAAAGTTCAGATTGCTGTTGGCGGCTTTCGCGTGCAGCTTGTGTATTGTATCGATGGACGCGCAGACGGCCGCGCAAAAGAGTTTTATGGATGAGATTATCAGTTTCCTGAAGATGGAAGGCTACATGCCCTCTTACAATGAATACGATGAGATTCAATTCAAGATAGAGGGCTCGACTTATTGGATTAGCGTGGACGAAGGGGGCGACGACGCGCCGTTTTTCGTGAACTTGTACCGTTCGGGCTATTCGTTGGAAGGCGAGAACTGCTTCTCTTACGCTCCGGCGGTATTGGCCAGCAACGACGTGACCGCAGATAAGAAAGCGGCGAAACTATATTGCCTGAAAACCTCTGTGCGGCCTTCCGCCCAGTTCTTCGTCTCCGGCATCACGGAGTTCCGGAAAGTTTATCCGCGCTATCTCAGTTGCCTGAAAACGGTCTTCAACGCTTTCGAGGATAAGTATTATGAGTATGAGAATCAAAAGGATTAATTAATGAGACGTTTTTATAAGATGAGTCATAAGACGCTTTTGTGCTTGTTCGCGATGATGGCGTTCGTTTTCGTTGCGAATGCGCAAGGCGGCGCGGAGGATTGGGAGGCTTTGATGAAACGGGTCGAGGCGTTACAAAAAGACTCCGCTGAACTGGCGAGGTACAAACGATTGGATAATAACGCCGCCGGTTTGGAAAGGTACGTGAAGTCCTTGGAAGCCCGTTGCGATTCGTTGCAAAAGGAGCTGGACGGATTGAGTGCGTACGCCGAGGCTTATGCGAAGGAATTCGTTAAAAAGAATAAGGATTATTTGTCCTTGCCCTTCGCTGAGTTGGACTTGGAGAAGATTCAGGACATTATCCGTCAGGCATCTAAATTCAAGGACGATAAAGAGATGCTGGAGATGGTGAAAATAGGTGAGCGGACGGAGGAAGAGTTCGCTGAGTATTTGCGTATCCGTTCGCGTCTGGAGTGTTTTTATCAGAAAGATAGTGTCGACAAGGCGATTCGTTCTTGCAAGGTGTTGGAAACGGAATGTGAGAACGAGAAACGTAAGGAAGAGCTCAAGGCTTTGGCGAGCGTGTTGGGAAAATATGAGAACGCGCAAAAATCTTTCGTGGAGCTGTTCCGGTTGTTAGCGAACGAGCGAGCGCCTTATATCGCGAACAAGGAAGATATCTCTTCTTCTTTGCGTGGCCTGATACAGGAGACATGGATAGATATGTTGAAGGAACGGGAGGAGAATCTGGTGACTATCCCTTATCTCGCCTCGGTTTACGCGGATTTGGAGAAAACGCTCTTGGATGACCCGTTAGGCGACATTTCCGCTTTGGAGAAACGATTGACCTCTTCGGAGGAAGCGAAACCGGTAAAAACGGAGCCGACTCCACCGCAGGAGACGGATAGTCCCACTAAAGAGGAAGATCCCGATAATGATATGAACCGCATGAGTCATAGACAAGGAAAATAATAACGTTCATCAGGTGTATATTAAAAGATATGGAAGAATTAGTAAGGGTAAACAATAAGGATATCTTATCCCGGCTTCAGCTGAATTATAACAATTTGTACGCGAGGTTGCGGATGCTATTGGGAGAGAAAGCCGATTTATTCGCGGAGTTGAAGGTGAAATCTAGCGAGACGATATGGTATGCGCCTGATGAAAAGGATTATACTTGTTATTCGGACGCGTCGGAAGACGAGAAGGTCGCTATAATCACCCAGTTGGAAGAACTGAGAGAAGAGATGAAAGAGGCACTCTCTCGGTCGGTCGAGATGCGGCCGTTTATCACCGACCTGTTGTCCATACCGGACGAGAGTTTCATTTATTATCGTCATGAGGGGGACACTATCCGGATTGTCTTGGCCGGCTGGGGATATCGCATGGCGCGTGTGGTCGAGGCTCCGGATGTCATCTCTGTTTTGGTGAGTGATGTTAAGTCCAACCATCAGAACGTGAGTGTCGTGTGTTCGCTTCCGGACGGACGGTTGGCTGCCAACCAAGCGTTCGTTTTCTCTTATAAAGGAATGCCACACGATAAGACGACCGATGAGCGGGGAAGTTTCAAGGCGGGATTATTGCTGATAGGAAGCGCATTCTCCGTTTCTTGTCCGGAGACCGGCGAGGAGTTGAAGATGACGGTGCAAGCGGGACAGGCGGTATATGAGTTGGAATTCTCCGTGCGGGTCTCGGCGAACGTGTCTGTCGTGAATCAATCCGGGGAGCCGCTATCGGGTGTGTCTTTGTTATTGAAAGATGGCGATCGGCAATTTCAGCTCGTTACGGATTCGCGGGGACACGCGAGTGTCGATAATTTGCTTTATAACCAAGCCCATCGGCAAATAGAGATTAAGGCGGGTGATTCTGAATGGTCTCGCTATCCTTTGCGGATGGAAGGTAATGATTATCGGATAATGTTTTCTCAGCCTGAATATCAAGAGGTGGAAGTTAAGGTTATCGACCAAGACAGGACCTTGTGTCCCCACTACGAGTTGTTGGTACTGTCCGGACAAGGAGAGGAACGGGTGATGACCGATGAGAAAGGTTATGTCTCCCTTTCTTCGCTTCAAATCGGGCGGGAGTTTGAGGTGGCGGACGCTGGCAAACCGGCGAATCGGAAAAAGTATACCGTTATCCGTAATAAGAAGGAATACGAATTCTTGATTGAAAAGAAACCTGAGCCGCCCGTGGAGGAAAAAACGAACGAACGTTCTTGCTTGTTATACGTCGTGAACGCGTCGCGGCAAGGAGTGCCTGGCTATTCGGTCACATTCAGGCGGAATGATATCGATACCGAGTTGACCTCGCGGGAAGATGGGTTGGTCGATTTGCCGAAAATGTATGTAGGCGAACGGTTCGTTATCATAGACAACGCGAATTGGTCGCGCTCGGAGACATTCGAGGTACGAGAGCAAGCGGACGAAAACCGGTTCTATTTCCGTTTGCCAGCTAAGGAAAAGAAGGATGTATGCGTTACGTTATTGGATGAGAATAAGATACCTATCCCGAATGGCGTTTTGACGTTGAAGGCGAAAAAGGGGAAATTCATCAAGACGACGAATAATCAAGGGGCTATTTACGCACCGTACGACCTGTTCTACCATAAGGAGAAAGTAGACGTGGATATCTTCGTGCCGGGGCAACGTATCAAATCCACCTATTTGAAGTTCGACAAAGATTGCTTGAGTTACCAGATAGGACTGAGGAAACCCTTCCCGTGGAAATGGATTTTGGGGGCGCTTTCTTTTTTGGTGCTGGCTTTGCTCGCGGGTTGGGCTTACAAATATTTCAAACGTCCCTCTTTGGAAGATATGGGAAAAGGTGTCGTATTGGTACAGGATGTCTTCTATCACGCCGTGGAATTGGACGGGACGGAATTCGCTTATTTCAGCACTTTTGACGAGAACGGAGAATTGACTTGGGTGTTTGACCGTTCGGAGATTCCTTATACTGTTTCGAGAGGTACGGGCTTTTTTGTCTCCGAAGACGGCATGATCGCCACGAACCGACATGTGGTGGAGAGCGGCGTGGAAGAAAGTTCCGTGAAAGACGCCTTGAAGAAGAGCCTGTTGGACGAGAAGGAGGTGACTACCGATTCGTTGAATACGGTAAACGCCTATTTGAGCGTTTTGTCCTCTTTGTTGGTCTCCGTGCCGGAGGACTCGCCCAAATATTCGAAAATAGCGAGCGACTATGATGGTTATACGCGGATCCAATCGGAGTTGCAACGTTATGTCAACCTGATAGACCGTTTGGTGGCGGCGGAGAATTGGACGGTGACTTGCCATTCATCGATAAGTGTCGCTTACAACAATACATATATTAATAATGATAAGGATTTCCATCCTTGTAGCGTAGTGGAGGTCAACGACAAGAAGGAGTTGGATTTGGCCATCATTCGCCTGAACGACAAGAAAACGCCGAAGGACGCCTATGTCTTTGAAGTGCCGAGGAAGGACCCGTTGCGGAACGTGAAAGAGACGGACCGTTATTCCGTGACGATGATCGGGTTCAACAAGAGCACAACTATCGGCGAGACCAAAGAGGGTTTGAAGGCGCAAGTCACTTCCGGTACGATCAGCCAAGTGGATACTTATCAGATTTTGTACACGATACCTACTTTGCAAGGTTCCAGCGGCTCGCCGGTTATCGATGACAAAGGCCGGGTCGTGGCCGTTAATTACGCAGGTTACAGCTCTACCCAGAGTTTTAATTACGGTGTCAGAGGCAGTTATCTGCGCAAGATGTTGGTGGATTTGGGTGTGATAGCCGAATAGGAAAGTAACGCCCGTTATAAAAAGTTCGTGAGGCCGCATGGAAAAGTTGGAGAGCCGGCGGGAAAAAGCCGGAATCACCGGATGAAAAGTCTATCTTTAGGTTAAAGATATGTATCTTTAGACTGCAGATATATATCTTTAGGTTGAAGATATGTATCTTTAGGCTAAAGATAGAGAATATCCCAGTATGCGGCGGACTTTTTCTCTGGTCGCGGCGGACTTTTTCAAGCGTCGTTTTTCTTTTTTCTTAAAGCTCATGTCAAGCGCTATGAAACGTTTTATCTTATTTGTCTTGGTAACTTGCTTGTTTTCCGTTACTGTGTCGGCGCAAGTATCCGGTGATTTCTTGGAAGATGGTGGGGAAGTCTATTTTCGAGGGCGGAATGTATCCGGGCAGGCTCTACGTAATTTGAGCATATTGTGCGTGAACGGTTTCCTTGGGCAAAAATATGACTTGAGGGTCGATTACTTAGAGCCGGACGGGACTTTCATGGTCGGTCCCGCCGATGGATGGACATGGCGTCCCGGCGAGCAACTGTTCGTTACGCTCGCCGATGGCAGGATGCTTTATTGGACTTACCGACCCGATTCTTCCTATGAGGCTCCGGTACGTCCCGATCCGTACGATAATCAAAGAGATTCGTATTATGATAATATGCTTATCCAAGAAGAGATACGCCAGTTGGAGTATAAGATTCGGGACGCGAGAAGGAGCTTGCGTATGTATGAACGTTGGAATGAGAAAGACCCTTCCATATCGACCAGCCAGTTGGTTATCGCGCAATGGAGGCTTATTCGGACTTATGAGGAGCGAATACAACAATTGTTGAGAATGATGCGTTGATAATAATGTAATAGGGAAAATACAGGAAAAATGATACGTGCTTTGTCTGAGTTGAGAACGGTATGCCTTAACGAGCGGGGCGATACCGTGGTGATTTTGGATCAGACCCAATTGCCTGGGAAGGAGGTCTATGTGACATTATCGTCGCCGGAGGCTGTCTGGGACGCTATTTATAAGTTAAAGGTGAGAGGCGCTCCGGCAATAGGCGTGGCGGCGGCGTATGGCATATATGTTTGTGTCCGCAAGATAGACACGTTGGATAACTCCGTGTTTATGAATGAATTCGGGAAGATAAAACGCTATTTGGCGAGTTCAAGGCCGACGGCGGTGAATTTGACCGCCGCTTTGGACCGTATGGAGAGCGTCTTGGTGGCACACCCTTTCGCCTCGGTCCGGGAATGGAAAGAGCTATTATATAAGGAAGCGGTCTCTATTCGGGAAGAGGATGCGGCCGCTTGTCTGCGAATCGGGGAAAATGGCTTGCGCTTGCTTCGTCCGGGTATGGGTATTCTCACGCATTGTAACGCGGGGCATCTGGCTGTCTCCGCGTATGGGACGGCTTTGTCGCCTATCTATTTAGGGCAGGAGAGAGGCTATCGGTTCAAGGTTTTCGCCGATGAGACGCGCCCCTTGTTGCAAGGTGCCCGACTGACAGCTTATGAGTTGCGAAAAGCGGGGGTCGACGTGACGCTGATATGTGATAACATGGCCTCAATCGTCATGCGTAAGGGGTGGATACAAGCTGTGCTCGTGGGGTGTGACCGTGTCGCTTCCAATGGAGACGTGGCGAATAAGATAGGAACTTCCGGCCTCGCTGTCTTGGCCCATTATTACGGCATACCTTTCTATGTGCTGGGACCAATGTCAACCATCGACCCGTCTTGCCCTAACGGTGATTCTATCGTGATAGAGGAACGAGGTGCCGAGGAAGTGACTGAGATGTGGTATAAGCAGCGAATGGCCCCAGAAGAGGTGAAAGTCTATAATCCGGCTTTTGATGTGACTCCACATGAGTTGATTACCGCCATAATCACGGAGAATGGTATCTTTTATAAAAATAATCACTGAAAGTTTGGCTAATCTCGAAACAATCAGTAATTTTGCCGATCGATTTAAGAACGTAGATAATTAAACAATATAATATTTAAATTATGATTATAGTACCGTTAAAAGAAGGCGAGAACATTGAGAAGGCGCTTAAAAAGTTTAAAAGAAAGTTTGAGAAAACAGGGATCGTAAAAGAGTTGAGAAACCGTCAAGCTTTTGAAAAACCCTCTGTAACGAAGAGAAAGCGGCTCATGCACGCTATTTATGTGCAGCATTTGCAACAAATAGAGGAATAATTCTTGAGAAGGAATTTGTTTTATTGAATTCTTATTCCTATATTCGTTGCATGAATGTGGATGCGACGGTATATGCGAGTTGATGATTTTATAGATTATCTCCGATATGAGCGGAACTATTCCGATCGTACGATTGAAGCTTATCGAAAGGATTTGATTCAATTTGAGAAATTCGTGAAGACGCATAAGGAAAATGTGTTTGACGCGAAGGAGGTTGATTCAGATTTGGTGAGGGCGTGGATTGTCTGTTTGATGGAGGAAAAATATTCTTCTGTCTCGGTGAATCGGAAAGTGAGTTCTTTGAAGTCCTATTTCAAGTTTCTTTTGAAACAAAAAGAGATTGTCTCGAATCCGTTACGATTGATTAACGCTCCCAAAAAAAAGAAACCTTTGCCTTATTTTGTTAAGGATGAGGAATTGGAGACGTTATTGGATGGCGACGGGTTCGAAGATAATTTTGAGGGGATAAGGAATCGGTTGATTCTTGAGATGTTGTATGATACGGGCGTGCGTCGTTCGGAATTGGTCGGCATAACAGATAAAGACGTGGATTTCGAGGCGATGCAAATCAAGGTAACAGGTAAACGTAACAAGCAGCGGCTGATTCCTTTCGGGGAGAGATTGAGAAAATTGATAGTCGTATATATGGAGACGCGGGATCGTACGGTAGGAAAAAACGGCGGGAGTTTATTCGTGAAGAGAGACGGTTGCCCGTTGTCCGGATGGAGCGTTTATGATATCGTGAGAAAGGAATTGGCTGAAATTCCCATGTTGTCGAAACGTAGCCCGCATGTGTTGAGACATTCATTCGCGACGAGTATGCTAAACAATGGGGCGGAGTTGAACGCTGTGAAAGATTTATTGGGACATAGTAGTTTGGCCTCGACCAGTGTTTATACACATACGACCTTTGAAGAATTAAAAAAAATGTATCAAGCTCATCCAAGAGCAAAAAAAGAAGGAGGTTATTATGGAAATTAG
>CASEGC010000107.1 GCA_949287365.1 uncultured Parabacteroides sp. | reverse complement strand
CACGCGGTCGTTTTACGTATGGGAAAATTTAAAGGATTGAAAGGCCCCGGACTCTTTTTTATATGGCCCATAGTCGACAGCGTTTCCGCCTACGTCGACCAGCGCGTGCGGGTAAGCGTATTCAAGGCCGAGCAAACATTGACCAAAGACACGGTTCCCGTAAACGTAGATGCCGTGGTTTACTGGACCGTCTGGGACGTCGAGAAAGCCGCCTTGGAAGTGCAAGATTATCAAGAGGCCATCGAACACATCGCACAAACGGGCTTGCGAGATACGATCGGGAAGCACGAGCTATCCACGCTTCTGCAAGAAAGGGATAAAATAGCGGAGGACTTACAAGTACTATTGGATCAAAATACGAGCCCATGGGGCATCACTTGCCAAACCGTCGGCATCAAGGACATAGCGATACCCGTCGATTTAGCGGAAGCCATGAGCAAGGAGGCGCAAGCGGAACGAGAGAGAAGGGCGCGTGTCATCCTCGGAACCGCCGAGACAGAGATCGCGGAGAAATTCGCGCAAGCCAGCAAAGAATACACCGATAATCCCGTCGCCCTGCACCTGCGTGGCATGAACATGCTGTTCGAAGGACTGAAGGAGAAAGGCTCCATGGTGATTGTCCCAAGCTCGGCGTTAGATACGATGAACTTGGGAGCGATCGGCGGATTGGCTTCCTTATCGAAAACACAAGAAAACGCGTAAATCAAAACGCGCTCAATATTAACCCATTCATCATTTAAACATCATGAACATAGCGATGAGACACATCGCGGGCATAGCCTTATTATGCTCGTGCGGGCTTCTTTCATGCGTGCGAAAGGAAGAAGCGGACGAAAAAGACTTGGAGATAATCCCTATCGAGGAGGCATATCGGCATCCCTCTTCCTTAAAAGCCTCGGATTATTTCCGGCAAATACGTTATGTACCGTTGGAAACGACCGACTCCTCATTAGTTGGGGACAACCCTACCGTCTGGATCGCGGGTGACAGACTGATCGTCTCCTCGCGGCCGAATCGATGCATGGCGTTCGATAAATCCACCGGACGCTTCCTATGCTCCATCGGCCATATCGGGAACGATCCGCGAGGCGCCTTATCCCTTTCCGGCTGGCTGAACGCCGCGGCGGGACATATCTATTTTCCGGCGGGAAATGGCCGGTCGGTCATCTACGATACCGCAGGGAGATTCGTAGGCGACCATCAAGACCGGGAAATGACCGACGGATTATATGGCATCGACACTTACGATTACCTGAACGATAGTCTATTGGTAACCCATCTGCCCGCCACGCTCAACAAACCGGACCGGATCTTGGTGTATCAAGGCGACTCGCTGCTAAGCGTGTTCCCCTCGTGGGGAGAAACGGTCAGCCCCTTATCAGGAGCGATGGCGGATATCCAGCGAATGAACGCACGCAAAAACGAGGAGACTGGCTACGACGCTATTTATATGACCTATAAGGACGGTCGCCAAAATTGCTTGGTACCCTCGGAGCAAATCTTCTGGCACAAAGGGGAAGAGCTTCTATTCCGAGAGACATTCAACGATACGATTTACCGAGTGACGACGAGCGGGCTGGTTCCCGTGAAGCGTCTCGACTTCGGCGCCATGCGCTGGGACCGGAAAGACCGGTATCAACCGGAGAAAGACCGGGCCATCTATCCTTTGGACGTATATGAGAGCGACCGCCTGCTATGGCTGCGGTTCGTAGTCAATTTACATCATCCAGAGGAATGGGACGTGTATAACGCGATATACGACAAGGAAAGCGCGGAGGCAAAAGTGGCGTCTTTCAAGGAAGGCGTATACGACGACCTTCATCATTTCCTGCCGCTACAGCCATCCTTCGCCTCACCTTCCGGAGAGTTCGCCCAGCTGATCCCCGCGAGTACGATAGTAGAATGGTTCGAGCGAAACGGTCGGAACGAGGAATGGCCGGAAGAAATCAAGGCCCTGGAAAAGCTCACGGAAGAAGACAACCCCGTCATCCTACTGGCAAGATAAAGAATGCCCATCATAAGCATCTCATATTCCCCATGGTGAGATCCTTATGACGGGCATCATTAACTCCTTATATCGCCCATGCTAAGAACGGTATAAACAAGGCCTATTTCACCTCTACGATAGCCACCACCGGGAAATGGTCGGACGGCGTGCGGGCGGCGTATTTGCTTAAGGACACCTCTTTCGGGAAGTTACCGCTCCGCTCCTTGAGCTCGCTCCCTGTCACCTCCGAACGATAAGTATCGGTCAGCACGCCATACTTCTTCACCTCGAACTCCTTCGTCAGGAAAATATGGTCGATACGGCTGTCGGTCTTACGGTCGGTATGGAAACCGCTGAAAGTGCCGTTCGGCGCATAACGGAAATCGGCGATGGCGTACGCGTCGCGCATCACGCCGGAACTATCCAACAACTTATAAGAGTCGCTGGTCTGGTCGACATTGAAGTCACCGGTCAGGATAGCGGGCAGCTTCTTCGGAAATTCCTTGATTTTCCTCAAGATTAATTTGGCGCTCTCCGCCCGGGCCTGCACGCCCACATGGTCCATGTGGAGATTGAAGAACAGGAAGGTGAAGCCGGTCTCCTTGTCGCGGAACTCGCCCCATGTACAGATACGGGGCAAAACGGCATCCCAGCCTTTGTTCGGACGGTCCGTGACCTCGGACAACCAGAAATCGCCATGCTCCAGCACCTCGAACTTATCCATACGGTAGAAAAGAGCGGAGTGCTCGCCCGCCCGCTTGCCGTCGTCGCGCCCCACGCCGATGTAGTCATAGCCAGGCATCGCCCGCTTCAAGTCCTGTAACTGATGATAAAGACACTCTTGCGTACCGAAGATATCGAATCCATGGAATTGGACCAGCTGGGCGATATAAGGATACCGCTGCCCCCAGCCGTTGCCTTCCGTGGAATCCTCGGCATTGGCGTAACGCATGTTGAAGGTGGCGACCACCATCGTTTCCGACCGCGCGGCGAAAAGCGCGCAGCAAATGAGAACAAATGAATAAATGAATTTTCTCATGACTGATTTTATTATTTGATTATTAATCACGTTGACAACTATCATTTCTCGGTCACGTAGCCCGGCTCCCTGCGCTCCTTGCCTTTCATGCGGGTAAGGTCGTCACCCAGTTCCTCCCGCTTTTGGTCGGCTATCCTCATCAGCTTCGCCACCACCTCGGGATATTGGGAAATCACGTTATAACGTTCGCCCGGGTCACGGCGCAGGTCGTAAAGCTCCGGTTTCATGACCTCCAAGTTGGCCAGCTTGCCCGGCTGCCCGTCATTGCCCGGCTCGTAAGCGCCGTAAGTGACGTACTTGTGCGGGAAGACCAGCTTGAACATCCCGTCCGTCACCGCCTCAAGGTCGTTCTTGTTATAATAATACACGAACGACTCGCGGGGATTGGCCCCCTCCTCTCCCCGCATCAAGGCGAGAAGGCTCACGCCGTCAATCTTCCTCTCGGGCAACGGCGCACCGGAAATCTCGGCGAAGGTCGGGAAAAGGTCGATATTCGATGCCAGCCTGTTGCACGTCGTGCCCGGCGCTATCTTCCCCTTCCAATACATGACGCAAGGCACACGGTTGCCCCCGTCGAAGGTGGTGGCCTTCGCCTCGCGCAGCCCTCCGGCGGAACCGGCGTGATTGCCATAGTTGGTCCACGGACCATTGTCGGAGGTCAAGACGACCAACGTATTCTCCTCCAGCCCCAGCTCGCGCAGCGTACGGAGCACCTCGCCCACGCTCCAGTCTATCTCCATCATCACGTCGCCGAAAAGCCCCTGCTCGCTCTTGCCATTGAACTTGTCGGAAACGGCGAGCGGCACGTGCGGCATGTTATGCGCCAAGTAGAGGAAGAAAGGCTTATCCTTGTTCTTACGGATAAAGTTCACCGAACGGGTCGTATAATCGGTGGTCTGCCTCGACTGGTCGGTGTTGTAGCCCACCACCTCGTTTCCGTCGTAGGTGGGCAAGTCGGGGAAATTGAACCAATCGCCCTGCTGCGGGTGGTTAGGCCACATATCGTTGGAGTAAGGCAGGCCATAATACTCGTCGAAGCCGTTCTGCAGAGGCAGGAACTGACGGGCGTCGCCCAGATGCCATTTCCCGAAGATGGCGGTAGCGTATCCCTTCTGCCGGAGTAGCTCGCCCATCGTCATCTCCTCCGGATGGATACCATAGTTAGAGCCCGGTCCTGGCGCTCCGGCAAAGCCGATACGGTTCGGGTAGCAGCCGGTCAGCAGTCCCGCCCGCGAGGCGCCGCTGATGGGTTGCCCAGCGAGGAAATGAGTAAAACGCATCCCTTCCGCCGCCATCCGGTCGATGTTAGGCGTTTTATAGCCATAAGCCCCGTTATAAGAGAAATCGCCGTAGCCCACGTCGTCAAGGTTGATAAGCACGATATTCGTATAATCCGCCGCCAAGCCCGTCAAGGAGAAGGCGGAAGCCACTATCGGCAGCAAAGTCTTGTTTCTTTTCATGATTCTATGATTTCAAAATTCAAAATTAAGATTTATGATTTCAAAATTCAAATTTCACGCCCTCATTTTCCCCTCTTGGGTGGGAGACGCGCATCCGCTCGCGGTAAATCATTCAAGACGTTTTTCCCTTTGCCGGAACATCGTACCACGGAGGCGAGCCAATCCTCGTTATGGAGCAATTCCTTCCGGAATCGCTCACGACATCCCGCGAAGCCGTAATCCCCTTTTTTCGCTTCCACCGCTTCCACCGTTGTCGCTTCCTCGATTTTCGCCTCTCGCGCGGTAGTAGTAGAAGTAGTAGTAATCATATTTTCTTTACTTTCCTTTTTTCTTTTCTTTTGTTCAAGATTCAAATCCAATACATCCATCCGATAAAACGCTAAAATTTCCTCCGAAAGAAAACCAAATCCCCTTCGAAGGAAAACAAATTTTCTCCCGAAGGGAAATAAAATCCCCTTCGGAGAGAATTCCGAACTTTACGAAGGAAAAAACGGCTCAATCCGCGGCCCACGCCTTCATCTCGTACATATCCTTGTACTCCTCCCACTCCGGGTCCGCCTCCACGTAGATAGAGATAGGCAGCAACTCGAAGGGGACCAAGGCCATGTTCAGCCGCTCGCCGAACACGCGGGCCGTACGGGTGTAAAAGACCCACACCCGCTCGCCGCCACCCGTATATACGCCCGTGAGGACGGCGAGCTTGTCCTTCTTCTCCATCGCCCAGCGGAGCGTCTCCTCCACCTCCTCCATCCGTTCGGCGAGCCTCTCGCCGGGGAAGTCGCCCTCCGCATCCGAGTCGTACCGCCAAGTGACCTCGACCCGCTCCTTGTATTTGCCGGAGGCGATGAACTCCTCCAGCTCGTCCCGTCCGAGGACGGTGACCATCCGGCCCGCCTCGTCTTCCGAGAAAGCCGTGAACCATGTGTCGCTTAATTTCATGTCCTTGAGTTTTTTATGTTTTTGAGTTTTTATGTTCGTGACGCCTTCTCCCTCACGCTCCAGACCAAGACATAGGTCGGCGTGACCCGATAGGCGAGCTCGTACATGCGCCGCCTGGAAGTCTTGCTTTCCCAAGCGAAAAACGTGCCCTCTTCCGCGTACGGGAACGCGTCCACGTGCAAATGCTCCTGAAAATCCACCTCCTCCAAGGAAAGGAGCTTGAAAAGCGTCTCTTTCGCACACCAATGGAGCAACAAGTGCTCGACCTCATGCGCCGGGTCGATATGCCTTTCCTCGTCCAAGCCCATAAAACGGCTCCGGATTTTCAACACCCGGTCCGAACGATACTCTATATCAACGCCCACCGGCCGCTTATCCAAGACAACCGCCACGAAACCCCTCGTATGGGAGACGCTGATATGACACCGGGGCGAACGCGGCAGGTACGGAGCGCCGGAGAAGCGATAAGCGACCTCCTCCTCCCTGCCCAACAGCTCCCTCAATAGCGCACGACTCGCCAAACGCTCCAGCCTACGACTCGCCGAGGAGATGCTTTCCCTGAAAAGGAGATAATCCTCCTTTCTCTCCAACATCGCCAACAGTTCCTCCTCGGTCTCCTCTATTTTCCAAACCCCGCGAAGCGGAGGGAAGGTCTTGTACAACAAAGCCATCGTCACCTCCTCCAATTAAAGGTTCGCACGAGCTCGACGATATCTTTCCGGATATAATCCACCGCCGGCGCCAAGGAATCCGCGTTTGGCTGGCAATCGAAATACAAAGCCCCACGGAAGAAATTAGACACGCTATCGGTCAGCGTGAATTGTATCGGTGACGCCGAACCGCCATCCAAGACGAACAACGAACCATAAACCCCCACGTCCGGATTCGAGTAAGCCTTCTCCGCCCATCTCGTCTCCGGCCTCAGCTGACGGAACACGAAGGAACGGCTTTCCGCCTCGACGGAGGAGAGAGAGGAGGGCGAGACTGCGAGATAGCTGCAATACACCCTCGCGCCCAATTCCGGATAAACGAGATTCAAACCAGTCGTCCCGTCCTCCTTTCCGAGAAGCTCGACCCGGACGGCGTCCGAGACGCTGAAGCCAAAAGGCAGGCCGCTATCGACAAACGGACGATATCGGGCCTCCGGCGGCTCTATACGCATATAACCACGAGGCTTAGGCGTATACTCGACGCAAGAGACGCAACACGCCAGCGACAATCCTACCCACCATACAACCGAAAGACTTCCCCTCATGAGCTTTTACCCGACCCTCCAATCCTTGAGAACTTCACTTTCAGGATTCGGCGGTTATCGACCTCCAATATTTCAAAACGATACTTCTGATAATCAATGACCTCCCTGCGGTGCGGGAAATCTCCCTTTATCTCCAGCAAAAGACCGGCCAAGGTCTCGACCTCCTCGGTCAGTCGCCCGAATTCAGCGGGCTCGGCACCGATAACGCGGAAAAAATCCGTCAATAAAATCTTCGCCTCAAAGATAAGGCTCCCGTCAGCCAACCGGATAAACTGACGTTCGTCCTCATCGTACTCGTCAGAGATTTCCCCCACGATTTCCTCCAATATATCCTCCATCGTCACCAATCCGGAAGTCCCCCCGAACTCATCCACCACTATAGCCATGTGGATTTTATTCGTACGGAACTCCTCCAGCAAATCGTCTATTTTTTTCGTCTCCGGCACGAAATAGGCCGGCCGTATCAGACTTTGCCAACGGAACGTGTCCGGCTTCTCGATATAAGGGAGCAAATCCTTGATATACAAAATTCCCTTGATATTATCCTCCGTCTCCGCGTAAACCGGAATCCGGGAGTAACCAGACTTGACCACGGAATCCAACATTTCCCGAAACTTGACCTTGATATCGATATCCTCCATATCCAGACGAGGTGTCATGATCTCGTCGGCCGTCTTATTATAGAACTTTATTATTTCCGCCAGCATCTCTTTCTCCTCCGGTATCTCGTTCGAGGTCAACTCCAACGCCTTGGAAAGCTCATCCACGGAGATGTCGTGCCTCTTCCTCGACAAGGACCTCGACACGAACGAGGTAAAGCTCACCACGACTCGAGAGAACGGATGGCAAAGCCGCTCCATCCCATCCAATCCATAAGCGGCGAAACGGACAAAGCGCAATGGGTCTCGCGCGTACACCCTCGGCAAGACCTCATTGAACAAGAGCAACGACGCTATCAAGAACAAGGTCTCCAATATCAGACCGAGAGCCGGAGCGCCCGAAAAATCGAGCCAGACATCGATCGCGTAAGCGCAAAGCACCACCGCCGTTATGTTCACCAAGTTACTGACAATCAATATCGACGCCAAAAAATGTTCCGACCGCTCGAACAAACGCTTAATGACACGGTCCACCTTCCTCCTCTCCTCCCTTACCTCCTTGAAATCACTCGGTGTCAAAGAGAAAAAGGCGATCTCGGAAGCCGACACGAAGCTGGACACGAACAACAAGAGAAAAAAGAGAACCAACGCCACGGCCGGGGCGGTCGCCAAATCCCGCGTCGTCACGCTCTCGAACAAACCCGAAAAATAATCATCCAAGTCCAAGGAATAACAGCATTAGTTAAACAATATCAAAATGGAAGGTCATCCGACGCGTCCGAATCGGAGAACGTGTCCGGTCGAGGCTCAGCCTGCCGCTGATACGCCGACGCATCCGATCGCGTCTGTCCTTGCCCCAAGTTGGCCCGCACGTCGTTGCCTTGACTCGCGTCGGCTGGACGCGAGCCCGTGCTATAAAACTCGACACGGTCCGCGTGAATCTCCGTCATATAACGTCTCACGCCATTGGGGTCATCGTAGCTGCGCGTCCGAATCTTGCCCTCGACATAAAGGCCGGAGCCTTTACGCACCCATTTCTCCACGAAAGGGACCAAATCGCGGCGCACCACCACATTATGCCATTCCGTACGCTCAGGGACGACCGTCCCGTTCGATAAAGTATATCCTCGCTCCGATGTCGCCAAGGGGAAATTAGCCACCGCCGAGCCGCTATCAAAATAACGGACATCCGGGTCCTTACCCACGTTCCCTATCAATATAACCTTATTTAATGACATAGCTCTATTTTTTATTAACCACACAAAGAAACGCGAATTCAATTACTTTTACAAGTTTTCATCCCATTTATCCGATTCACGTTCTAAGACTACAAGAGAAAAATTCATTTCCGCACATCCGCCTCCGCCAATTTATCCATATAAATATGGATCAAACGAGGGAAGGCATAATCGCCAAGTCCCTCACGAGGCACGAGGATATAGTCGCCCAAGGAGACCGGAACACGCTCTATCCTTATTTGGTAAAACGAGGCGTACAAGACTTGATGGGAAAGCACGTGCCTGACACCGGAGACCTCCCGAAGCAAAGAAAGGACACCTGCGTCTCCCAGCAACCGAGAGAAAGCCTCCGTCTCGCACAGCTCCGAAAAATCCATCGCCCGCTCTGTCTCTATCAACGGGAACTCATACAACCCGGCCCAGATGTCCTTATCCGACCGGCGATTCAGCCACGTCCGTCCCTCATATAATATATGAAGGAAATGGAAATAGCGGTCACGGGTTTTCGTCTTATGCCGTTTCACCGGATAATCCAGCACGCGGTTCAAGGAAAACGCCTCGCATCTATCCGCCAATGGGCAAGACGGGCAATCTGGATTTTTCGGGACACATCGCAACGCCCCGAATTCCATAATCGCCTGATTATGCTCCCCGGCGCGCTTTTCGTCCATCAAGGCCTCGGCCAGCTCGGCGAAGCGCCTCTTCCCCTCCGCCGTGTCTATCGGCGTATCTATCGCAAACACACGGGAAAGCACCCGGTAGACATTTCCATCAACAACCGGAAAAGGCCGATTCCACGCAAAAGAGACAATTGCGGCGGCGGTATATTCACCCACGCCTTTCAACGACAATATCTCCGCATATGTGGAAGGGAACACTCCTCCGAACCTCTCCACTATACACTTGGCGGCGGCACGCAAATTCCTCGCTCGGCTATAATAACCGAGACCTTGCCAATACCTCAAGACCTCATCCTCCTCCGCCTCGGCCAAAGAGACGACATCCGGGAAACGCCTCAAGAAACGATTGAAATACTCCAGCCCTTGTACGACCCGGGTCTGCTGCAACATAATCTCCGACACCCAAATCACGTAAGGGTCCGTCGTCTCCCTCCAAGGAAGCTCCCTTTTATGAACCCGATACCATTCAATCAACAACCGGCTCATCTCCAAATCCCTATCAAACCACGGCATGACGATTCCCCCTCATTTAAACATCTCGATTCCATAACTATTTGATTACCGCAAACATACACATATCCGACAAATCCCGGAATATCTTTTTTATTAAAAAATGAATCTTAATTCTTTTTCCACTTCAATAAAAAGCTATATATTTGCATTCCAAAAAATTAATAGGTCCAAATTTAATTATAGTAGACATGACTAAAGCAGATATTGTTAGCGAGATTTCAAAAAGCACTGGTATCGATAAGCAAACAGTGTTGGCAAGCGTCGAATCCTTCATGGAGATCGTAAAAGGCTCCTTAGGCCAAGGAGAGAACGTTTACCTGAGAGGTTTCGGTAGTTTCGTTATTAAAAAGAGAGCCCAAAAAACGGCTCGGAATATTTCGAAGAATACGACGATTATCATTCCGGAACATAACATTCCTTCGTTTAAACCGGCGAAAACTTTCTTGAGCGAAGTTAAGTAATCAATAGTTATATACGTCTAATTTTTAAAAATTTAAGGTATGCCTAGTGGTAAGAAAAGAAAAAGACATAAGATGTCTACGCACAAACGTAAAAAAAGACTGAAAAAGAACAGACATAAGAAAAAGTAAGTCTATCAAAGAAAACAACTTTAAAGAACAAACTTATAAGCGACCTTCTAAGTTTGTTCTTTTATGTATTTAGTAAAGTCTTAAGTATTCATTAATAACACATTCTTTATACGTGGTCAGTGAAGTAGTAATCGACGTACAGCCTCAAGAAGTATCTATCGCCGTCATGGAGGATAAAAGCCTTGTCGAGCTCCAGAAGGAGGCTCGCAACGTATCGTTCGCCGTGGGTGACATTTATTTAGGCAAGGTTAAGAAACTGATGCCAGGCTTGAACGCCGCGTTTATTGACATAGGGTATAAAAAGGATGCGTTTCTTCACTATCTAGACTTAGGTCCTAATTTCAATACCCAACAAAAATACTTGAAGCAGTTGCTGAACGACCCCAAAAAAGCATCGCCTCTATCCAAGCTCTCCATTCTGCCTGAGATAGAGAAGAACGGAAGTATCAGCGACGTGCTGAAAGGCGGGCAGGAAGTATTGGTTCAAATAGTCAAGGAATCTATCTCGACAAAAGGACCTCGTTTGACGTCAGAGCTCTCTTTCGCGGGAAGATATCTCGTTCTGATACCGTTCTCCGATAAGGTCTCGGTCTCCTCCAAAATCAAATCAAGCGAAGAGCGGGTGCGCTTGCGGCAACTAATCCAAAGTATAAAACCGAAGAATTTCGGAGTCATCGTACGTACCTCTTCGGAGGGTAAACGCGTCGCCGAACTTGATCATGAGTTAAAGACATTGGTGAAAAGATGGGAAGATTGTATAACGAAAATGCCCAAGCAAAAAGCGCCATCAATGATTTACGAAGAGACCGCTCGTACGGTCGTATTGTTGCGCGACATTTTCAATCCATCTTTTCAAAACATTTATGTAAATGACGAGGAGGTTTATAAGAATGTACGGGATTATGTGAGCTCTATCGCACCGGGACGCGAGGAAATCGTTCAACTATACAGAGGCGAAATCCCCATTTTCGATAATTTCGCCGTGACCAAACAAATCAAATCGTTGTTCGGACGGACTGTCACTTACAAAAGTGGCGCTTATCTGATTATCGAGCACACGGAGGCGATGCACGTAATTGACGTAAACAGCGGGAATCGTTCAAAAGGTAGCGATGCCCAGGAGAAAACGGCGATAGACGTCAATATCGCCGCCGCGGACGAAATCGCCCGTCAACTTCGATTACGGGACATGGGAGGTATCATTGTCATAGATTTCATCGATATGGCGGAAGCGGCGAACAGGCAAAAGCTATTTGAACACATGGGCCAAATAATGGCCAGCGACAGAGCCAAGCATAATATTCTACCTCTCAGCAAGTTTGGTCTGATGCAAATTACACGTCAACGGGTACGCCCGGCCATGGATATCAACACATCTGAGAATTGCCCATCTTGTTTTGGGACCGGGACGGTCAAACCCTCCATCTTATTCACCGATAATCTGGAGGAAAAAATAGACTGCTTGGTAAACAAGCATCACGTGAAGAAATTCACCCTACACGTACATCCTTATGTAGCGGCATACGTGCACAAAGGGTTATTCCCTTTAAGCATGAAATGGAAAATGAAGTACACTCGTGGTTTGAAAGTTATTCCCGACCAAAGTTTAGCATTTCTTGAATATAAATTCATCGGCCCTGACAGGCATGAGATTGACATGAAAGAAGAAAAGGAGATAACGAAATAACCTACTCTTACACAGACAGCCCCGGTTCCTCAATGGTCCCGGGGTTGTCTTTTTCTTCCTTTTATGCACCGTCAAATTGTCATAAAAACTGACATGCTTTATTTTTTTCGCCTCTCCTATCTATTTGGCATAGCATTTGATAAATAGTTGATGAGTTCCTTGAAAAAGGGACGAGAAATAAACGAATAAAATAACATTAAAAATATAAACATCATGGGAAAGATTATAGGAATCGACTTAGGAACGACCAACTCTTGTGTTGCCGTATTGGAAGGTAACGAACCGGTTGTAATCGCAAATAGCGAAGGTAAACGAACTACTCCTTCAATCGTTGCATTTGTAGAAGGTGGCGAACGTAAGGTGGGCGACCCCGCAAAGCGTCAAGCCATCACAAACCCGCAGAAGACCGTCTTCTCAATCAAGCGCTTCATGGGTGAAACGTATGATCAGGTACAGAAAGAAATCTCCCGCGTACCGTACAAGGTAGTGCGTGGCGACAACAATACTCCGCGTGTAGACATCGACGGTCGTCTGTATACCCCGCAGGAAATCTCGGCGATGATTCTTCAGAAGATGAAGAAGACGGCTGAAGATTATCTGGGACAGGAAGTAACTGAAGCTGTTATTACGGTGCCGGCTTACTTTAGCGATGCTCAGCGTCAGGCTACGAAGGAAGCAGGTGAAATTGCAGGTCTGAATGTCCGCCGTATTGTAAACGAACCGACTGCCGCTTCTTTGGCTTACGGTTTGGATAAGGCCAATAAGGATATGAAG
>CASEGC010000106.1 GCA_949287365.1 uncultured Parabacteroides sp. | reverse complement strand
ATCCAACGCGCCGGTCGGCTCGTCCGCCAATATCACCCGCGGCTTCGTAATCAAGGCCCGGGCGATAGCCACCCGTTGCTTCTGTCCGCCGGACATCTCGTTGGGCATATGCTCCGCCCAATCCTTCAAGCCTACCATATCGAGGTAATCCAGCGCCATGGCGTTTCGCCTCTTACGGCTGACTCCCTGGTAATACAACGGTAAGGCGACATTCTCCACCGCGTTCTTGAAAGAGATCAGATTAAACGATTGAAAGACGAACCCGATCATCCGGTTGCGCAACTCCGCGGCACGGGTCTCGCTCAAGTCCCGAATCAATTGCCCGTTCAAGGTATAAGAACCGGAATCATACGTATCCAATATACCTAATATATTTAATAAGGTAGATTTCCCGGAGCCGGAGGCCCCCATAATCGAGACCATCTCGCCTTTCTCTATATCCAGGTTGATACCTTTCAAGACGTGTAGCGGAGCGCCGTTGAAGTATGTCTTATTTATGTCCCTGAGCTGAATCATCCTATCTTTTTTAATATAGACGAGCCATGCGTGTTTTGCGTTACATGTTTCACGATATTTTTATACATGGTCGCTTCTTTTTACTCTCTTTGCCGCGAAGATATGTATTAGGGAAATATTTTGTGATGCTAAGGTGTTTGTTTTTTTGATTTAAGGATTCATCATCGTTTACATGACGATTTCAGTGTGGCACGCGAAGGAAAATTGATGATTCCTTTGGGTAAAATAGATTGTCCACCAACTGTTAGACAAATATCTAACATCCGTTGGACAACTGTCTACCATGTGATGGACGATTGTCTAACAGCTGATAGACATTCAATGATTTGTCGTTATCGGATTAGAGATAACAATGGCGAGTGTTAGGCTATCACCGTTTAAACTCGTACATTCGCGGTAAAATTTTTAATGACAGGCTTATGATAACAATAGGTACGCCAAGTTCACCGACAGCGACCAAAGTGGTGCTTTGCGGTTCGGGCGAACTGGGAAAGGAATTTGTGATAGAGTTGCAACGTTATGGCGTGGAGGTTGTCGCTTTGGATAAATACCCGAACGCGCCGGCGATGCAAGTGGCGCATCGTTCTTATGTGGTTTCCATGTTGGACGGAGAGGCGTTGCGCCGGATTATCAAGAAAGAGAAACCGGATTACATCGTTCCGGAGGTGGAGGCGATCGCTACCCAAACGTTGGTGGAGCTTGAGAAAGAGGGTTATCACGTGATACCGACCGCCCGTGCCGCTTGGTTGACGATGAACCGGGAAGGGATTCGTCGGCTGGCTGCCGAGGAGTTGGGCTTGCCTACGTCGCCTTATCGCTTCGCGGAGACGGAGCTGGAGTTCAGGGAGGCGGTGAAGGTGATTGGCATGCCGTGCGTGGTGAAACCGATCATGAGCTCGAGCGGGCATGGACAAAGCGTGATTCGTAAGGAGGAGGATATCGAACCGGCTTGGCATTACGCGCAAGAGGGCGGACGCGCCGGAGCGGGTAAGGTAATCGTGGAAGGTTTCGTGGATTTCGATTATGAGATTACTCAATTGACGGTGCGTCATATTGGAGGAACCTCTTTCTTGGAGCCGGTCGGCCATGTACAGGTGGACGGCGATTATCGGGAATCGTGGCAACCGCAAGCGATGAGTCCGGTGGCGAAAGCGAAGGCTCAAGAGATTGCCCGTAAGATTACGGACGCGTTGGGTGGAAGAGGCATTTTCGGTGTTGAGCTGTTCGTGAAAGGCGATGAGGTTATCTTCAGTGAGGTGTCGCCTCGTCCGCACGATACGGGAATGGTGACGATGATTACGCAGGATTTGTCCCAATTCACGTTGCACGCACGTGCCGTATTGGGCTTGCCGATACCGAATATCGCTTTTCATGGAGCGGGCGCGTCGCGTGCGGTAGTGGTGGAAGGCGAAAGCGACCATGTGTCGTTTGGGAATTTGGATAAGGTTCTCGAACAGCCGGATACGCAGATGCGTATTTTCGGGAAACCGGAGGTGCATGGACATCGTCGTATGGCCGTTCTTTTGGCCCGTGGCGAGGATGTGGCCGAAGCCCGTCGCAAGACCGGTGTGATGATGGATGCCTTGCGGGTGAATTTATGATTTTATAATCGATGTCTCTTATTTCGCGTAAGAGACATCGATTCCTTTATCTTCTTTCGCTAAGGAACGAAGTTCCCGGATGTGGGACGGGACTTTCCCCGAGATAAACTCCGGAATGTTATAAGACTTCATGAATTTGTGATAAAAATCGCTCTCTTCCTGAGGAAGCGGGAATGGTTTGGATGCTTTTCCTTCCTTGTCGATGTAAGCGATGAAAGGACGTGTGTATAAGCCATCCATCCTTCGGCTGCTGAACACGATCCAGCGACTGTTCCCGCTCCACGAATGATAACTTTCCGTGTCGGCGCTGTTTACCGCCCGTAAAGGCTCGGATGTTCCTTTTTCGATATCGAGCAGGTACAGGTCGGCGTCTTTGTGCCAGATGGAGAAGTTGCCGTAATCGGATAACGTGTATAACAGGAATTTCCCGTCGGGAGAAACCCGGGGAAAAGAGACGCTTTTCCCGTTTTCCTTTCCATTATATAACGTGTCTATTCGCGCTCCGAATTGTCGGGTTTCCGGGTCGAAGGCGACCGAACATAGGCTGTATTTTACTTCGGCGTATTCTTGAGGCATGTTTTTAGCTTCCGCGGAGCAGAAATAGAGCGTTCGCCCATCGGGAGAAAATGTAGGGAAGGTCTCGAACGCTTTCGGGGAACGTAAGAGAGGAGCGCTGACAATCTCGTGTTTCCCGACATCGTATATCACGATGTCAGATTGGTTATCGAATACTTCAATACGGTTCTTGTCGTTCGAGTGGAACGCCTGGTTGGTCTCATTTACCGAGAAGGCCACGTAATTTCCGGATGGGTGCCATGACGGATAGACTAACGCTGAGATCGTTTGGTCTGTTTTCGTGTTCAGTTTCTCGATTTGATGCCCATTGATTAAATAAGTCCCGGCGTATTTCCCTCGCATGTGGAAGAGTATCTTGTCCGGATTCCGTGAACAGAAGGCGTGGCAATTCATGCAATTCCGTCCACTGTATTTGTTCTCCATGATTGGGCTTTGTTCGAAGTTCTCCAAGCAACGTTGGTAAATACCCATTTGGTTCCAAAGTTCGTATCCGGGTTCGATTAGGCGATATGCCAAATAAGAGTCTATGGGCTCTGGCGCGATAAACAGGGAAAAATCGGGATAAGCGAGCCATTTCTCGCTCTTCGCGTAGAGTTTCACTCGCAAGGTTTGTCCGCCCGCGTTCTCCACCAGCTCTTTCCAATCGGGAATCGGAACTCGGAATTGTCCTTTTTCCTCTTTGATTTGTAAACTCTTCCCGTTTACGGTAAATACTGCGAATGCTTCCGTGTGCGGATTTCTCATTTGGAAGTTCAATGGCGCGATATTGCGAGGTATCGTGACTTCCGTATAGTCCGGAAATATGTCGGCTTGCTCCTGTGTCTCCTCGCTTGGCGGGATTTTGTCCGAACAAGCGTTCATGATGACGCATATACTTGATAAGATAATAAGAAGGCGAATGTTTTTTCTCATGGTGATTCATTATATTATTATTTAAATAGGTAATAAGCCCAAAACGTGTTTCCGAATGTCGTTTGGATTAGCCGGGCTAATTGGGGATTATTCCGGTTTCGCGTGATTTGTTCGCGGAACAAGGCGAACTGCCGTATGACCGGCTCCGACACGTTGAAGCGTTTCCAATAGGTCTCGTCGTGCTCCTCCAATAGGATGACGGCTTCTTGGAAAGAGGTCGGGAGCGAGGGCAGCACGGATGTTCCGTAGTATTTCTCAAGTATCGTCCGGAAAGATTTCATGTCTTTGGATAGCAGATAAAAGGCACCGGCGAATTGTATCGGGAGTTGGTCTTCCGGATTTTGTTCCGCTCGTCTCAATAAGTCCTTGTCGATGCCTTCGATTCCGGCGAGACAATTTTCCTTGGGCAAACCTCTCCGTTTAGGACCTAAAAGGGGGTCTTTCTCTACCGCCTCATCATTATATAGAAAGGCACGATGCCGTTTGGCCCAATCACGGTAAGCGAATGTCTTCTCCAAGATAGATATGTATTTTTCCGCTATAGGATAAGCCCCGAATATCAAGTTGGTCTGTACCAAGCGTTGAAGGTTCCTTGGATTGCCATCTCCAAGCACGGACATGTAGCTCTCGAAAGCCATCTCCTGAGCTATCGCTATTTCTCCGATAGCGAAATAGGCGTCGCTTAACAACGTGGAAACCGCGAAGGTCTTGTTCCAAGGGACCAATAAACCTTGTGGACCGTGTTGGTCGAACGCGAATAACCGTTCTCCCAGTTCGCCTTTTTCCGCGAGAGCCATATTCAGATGGGTCAGGTACAAATAATTGGAAATCGTTCCCTGGCAACGCCGGATGATTTGTTCCCATTGGCCGGTCCGAGCGTAATAATCCAAGACCTTCAACGTGTAGGATTTCCGGTCGTCGTATCTCGGGATACAAATCCAGCAAAGGATGAGTATGATTATCGCGTGTGAGACATGATTCAGGACTATGCTTCTCTTCGAGCGGAACTTAGTTTTAGGGCAGATAAAAGTAAGCGATAAGCATACGGGTAAGGCGAGCCAAGCCAAATAAAGCGTAAACGGTGTCTCAAGAGTCGAGTGATAGTAAGCGTCCGGTAAGAAAGCGAGGCGATATTCGGGTACGATAAGGCCCCATACGCTTCCGGCGCCAATCGATATGAATTCCGCCACTATCGCAAGCGAATAAATCCCTCGCTTGGGATTCCCGAATATCTCTATTATCGTCATGCTCGCTACGAACAAGCCCGCGACGGGGCCTCCCGCCCAAAATAACAGAGGCGTGACGAGCGACGCCGCGAGCAGGCGGTATCTGAATCGCCTAATCCGTGTCCAGCCATTTAAACAAAACAAACAGAGCAAGAACGCGATAGTCCCTTGCAGGCGATAGTTGAAATCATATTGAATCAGTAAAAGGGCCAAGGCTGGCAAAGCGTAAAGCGAATAAAGCGCCTTTTCCGGGCGAATCGCTTGGAGCAGGCTTCCCATGCTCCCTGTCGCGAGTGTCAATAATGCCGCGAGAATGATTGGTCCGACGTAGGGAAAGATAAAGAATTGGGTCAGGAACTCTCCGATAATCAGGGACAAGCCTCCGGGATAGATTATCTTGTCCGCTAAATAGTCGGAAGTGAATTGGAACAACTGGAGTTGCTCAATATAGAAAAAGTGGAATTTGCTGGTGACTTGCAAGAAAATCCCTAAAAGGGAAAAAAGGATTATTCCGTAAAGTAGTCGCTCGTGTCTCATGGCTCATGATTTAAAGTGTGGCAAAAATACGACATATCGCTGGAATAATCGAATAAAATCGGTGGATTCATTCCGATAAAAAAGCGACGGAGAGAAAAACTTCCCATTTCCTCAAGGGAAAAACCGTTATATGGTGAACGATTCTCTATCTTTAGCCTAAAGATACATATCGCAAGCCTAAAGATACATATCTTTAACCTAAAGATATATATCTTCAGCTTAAAGATAGACTTTTATTTGAGTGATATCCATTTTTTCTTCGGCGGCTCGTCAAGTTTTCGGACACGTCTCGCGTTTTTGATTGATGGCGTATGTCGGGGATTATGGCGTGCGATGTCTTTCCCGCCGGAAGAACCTCTTTTGCTATTGTATAGCTATGTTGCTTAGCATAAGTTTTAGCGGAAGAAGAATAAAATGATAGTAAATCGTAAATTTTTCCATGAATCGTATTGAAACTTGTGTTAAACCTCTTATATTTGCTACCCGAAAGTTAAGACTAAATCATTATTAATCCTAAATATAAAATCATGGAGAAACCTTATGTAGTAGGTATCGATATAGGTGGTACCAACACCGTTTTCGGTGTAGTTGACGCGAGAGGTACAGTATTGTACAGTGGATCGATCAAGACGGGAAAATACCCGGAGATTGAGGATTACGTATCGGCCTTGTCACAAGGCTTGAAACAGGTCATCGATCAGGCGGGCGGTCCGGATAAGATTAAAGGTATAGGTGTGGGAGCTCCTAACGGGAACTTCTTTAACGGCTGTATCGAGTTCGCTCCGAATTTGCCTTGGAAGGGAAAGATTCCTTTGGCTCAGTTGATTAGCGAGGGCGTGGGTGGCATACCTGTCGCTTTGACGAACGACGCTAACGCGGCGGCCATCGGCGAGATGACTTATGGAGCGGCCCGTGGTATGAAGGATTTTATCGTGATCACGTTAGGTACAGGTGTAGGAAGCGGTATCGTGATTGGCGGTAACTTGGTGTATGGCCATGATGGTTTCGCGGGCGAGCTCGGGCATGTTATCGTACGTCGTAACAATGGCCGTTTGTGCGGTTGCGGCCGTCAGGGTTGCTTGGAGGCTTATACCTCGGCTACCGGTGTAGCGCGTACGGCGCGCGAGTATTTGGAAATCCGTAAGGACGAGAGCGTGCTTCGCGATTTGGATCCGGCCGAGATTACCTCGAAAGACGTGTATGACGCGGCCATGAAGAATGACAAGATCGCTTTGGAAATCTTTGAGGCTACGGGTACGATGTTGGGTGAGGCCTTCGCCGACTTCATCGCGTTCTCGAGTCCGGAAGCTATCATCTTGTTTGGCGGATTGACGAAAGCGGGCGATTTACTCATGAACCCGATCAGACGCGCGTTGGACAAGAATATCTTGAAGATTTACGCGGGTAAGACGAAACTTTTGTTCTCCCAATTGAAAGAGAGCGACGCCGCCGTATTGGGCGCCAGCGCTTTAGGCTGGGAGGTAAGAGAACAAAATCCGGCTTTGAGCGTTTGATTTATCTTACGTTGAACGAAGAAAGAAATAGGCCGCGTCTAACTTCTTAGGCGCGGCTTATCGTTATTATTTGATAAATGTATTAAGGGGATGAGGCATCCGTTATATCAGTTCCAATATTGCCCTATTTGCGGGGCGAAGGCTTTCGTGGAGCGTAATCCGAAGGCGAAACAATGTCAAGCCTGCGGTTTCGTTTATTATTTTAATCCTTCCTCGGCGGTCGCTTGTTTTATACGGAACGCGAGAGGAGAGCTCTTGCTGGTCCGTAGAGGGAAAGAGCCGGCGAAAGGGACCTTGGATTTGCCGGGAGGTTTCGTGGACATGTTTGAGACGGGCGAGGAAGCCGCTCGGCGCGAGGTGAGGGAAGAGACCGGTTTGATTATCCCGGATTGCCATTACCTGTTTTCCTTACCCAATTTATATTTGTATTCGGGTTTTGAGGTGCACACGTTGGATATGTTTTACGAATGTAAGGTGGATAACTTTGAGCATGCGCATGCGGAAGATGATGCCGCCGATATCGTGATTCTTCCTCCTGAGCGGATTTCTCCGGAGGCGTTTGGCTTGCGCTCGGTCCGAAAAGGCGTATCGCTTTATTTGGCGGGTTTGACATCGGGGAAATAAATATCTTATTACAACTTGCCTCTTGTTTGACACATATTCTTTATCTTTGCGATTTAGAATTAATAAGCGTAAACGCTTGTATTAAAAAAGAGAACGCGAGATGAAAAGAATACTTATTCCGCTGTGTCTTGTATTGGGCAGCCATGTAGCGAGTGGGCAGAGGTCGTATCAATATGATGCGGGGGACCGTTTGTTTGTCGAGGGAAAGGAATTGTTCGACTTGAGGAATTATTCAGGTTGTATTGATAAGCTGGAAGCGTATAAACGATGTGCCTCTGATGCCGATTTGATACAGGAGGCGGATTATATGCTGGTTTGTTCCGCTTATGAGCAAGGCTGGTCGAACGCTCCTGAATTATTGAAAGATTATTTGGCCATGTATCCCTCTTCCCGTCATGCGGATGAGGTGAGTTTCCTGATAGGTTCCGCCCATTTCGGAAAAGGGGAGTATGAGAAAGCGATTTTCTGGTTGAATGAGTCTGATATAGATATGCTGAGCGTAGAGCGGCAAGAGGCTTATAGCTTTCGTTTGGCTTATTCCTTGCTGCGGACAGGAGAGATGGAGAGGGCCAGTGGCTATTTCTCGCGTATTGAGCAAATCGGGACGAAGTATAGAGAGGCGTCAGCCTATTATAACGCTTATATTGATTACGCGACAGGGAAATACGATAAAGCCTTGTCGAAATTCAAGCGGTTGAAGGGAATCGCGGATTATGAGGAGCGTTCTTTATATTATATGACGCAAATCTATTTTATCCAAAATAAATATGAGAAGGTAGTCAGTGAGGGGAAAGAGTTGCTCTCCTCATATCCGGATAACGAAGATAACGCGGAGATTTACCGCATCATGGGAAATGCGTATTATCATTTAGGTGACGAGCGGGAGGCCATTCGTTCATTAAGCGAATATTTGGATACCGCGGAGACCCCGTTGAGAGGTGATTTGTATATTTTGGGCGTATGTTATTACAACGCTGGAGATTATAGCGATGCCGCTAATGTCTTGGGACGAACCGTGAGTGAGGATGACGCGCTTACCCAAAATGCCTATATGTATTTAGGGCAATGCTACTTGGGCTTGAACGACAAGAATAACGCGCGTATGGCTTTCGAGGCGGCCGCGACCTCTTCGTTTGATATGCAAATCAAGGAAGCGGCGATGTATAATTACGCTTTGTTGATTCATGAGACGGCTTTTACGGGATTTGGGGAATCCGTGACGATTTTCGAGGACTTTTTGAACGATTTTCCGAATTCCAAATATGCGGACAAGGTAAATGATTATTTGGTGGAGGTCTATTTGACGACGAAGAATTATCAGGCGGCCTTGGCTTCGATAGAGAAAATCCAACGTCCGAGTACGAAAATCTTGGAAGCGAAACAAAAGATTCTCTTTCAGTTAGGGACTCAGGCTTTTACCAATATGAGACTTGATGAGGCGATCGCTTTGTTTAACCAAGCGATTTCGTTGGGTGCGTATGACTCTGAATCTCGTAATGACGCCTATTTTTGGCGAGGGGAATCTTATTATCGCCAAGGTGAATATCAAATGGCGATTTCGGATTATCAGACTTATCTGAACAATACACGTCAGCGTAGTACGGATATGTATGCGTTGGCCCACTATAATTTAGGATATGGTTATTTTAAGCTGAAGGATTATGATGAGGCGTTAAGGCGTTTCAGACAGTATGTGAATTTGGAGAAAGATCAAGAGGCGGTATCTTACGCGGATGCCTATAATCGTATAGGGGACTGTTTGTATCACGACCGTCAGTTCGCTCAAGCGGAGGAGAATTACGCGCGAGCGGCTCAGTTAAGTCCATCCGCGGGCGATTATCCGATTTATCAGAAGGGATTCTTGTTAGGCTTGCAAAAAGATTATAAAGGCAAGATAGAAGAGATGGATCGCCTGATACGTGAATTCCCGGAGTCGCAATACGTGGACGACGCCTTGTTTGAGAAAGGACGTGCTTTCGTGATGCTGGAAAATAATCAGGCCGCGGCCGTTAACTTCGAACAGCTTATACAAGAGTATCCGCAGAGTGGTTTGGCCCGTAAAGCGGGAGTGCAATTAGGTCTGATTTATTTTAATGATAATCAGTTGGACAAATCGGTAGAGGCGTACAAGGCGGTTATCGGTAATTATCCGGGAAGCGAGGAGGCGAGGGTCGCTTTGCAGGATTTGAAGTCTGTTTATATCGAGCTGAATGATATCAATTCGTTTGCCGCTTACGTGAATTCCTTGGGAGGCAATATCCATCTTGAGGTAAGCGAGCAGGATTCTTTGACATACATGGCGGCGGAGAAATTGTTCATGAAGGGAGAGAATGATAAGGCGCGTGAGAGTTTGACAAATTATTTGCGAACCTTCCCCGATGGCGCGTTTAGCTCGAACGCGAACTTTTATTTGGCGAGTATCGCCTATTCCAAAGGCGAATATAAGGAGGCGAAACGTTTGTTCTCGCTCGTGTTAGAGAGTGGAGATACGAAGTTCAAAGAGGAATCTTGGGCGCATAAGGCGGAAATTGAGTATTTGGAGAAAGATTATGCCGCGGCGATGGAAAGTTTTAAGCGGCTTCAGTCCGTGGCGGAGACTCCGGAGAATAAGGAGGCCGCTAAATTGGGTTTGATGCGATGCGCCGTATTGACTGAACAACCCGAGGAGGCCTTGCGGGCCGCTAATGATTTATTGAAAGAATCCAAGCTCTCGCCCGAGGTACAGACTGAGGCGCGCTATGTACGCGCGAAGGCTTATATCGGTTTAGGGCAGGAGAATAAAGCTTTGGCTGATTTGAAAGAACTCAGCGAAGATACCCGGACAGCGCAGGGCGCGGAATCGAAATATCTGCTGGCCCAGCTGTATTATGATAATAAAGAAGATAAGAACGCCGAGGCAGTCTTGATGAGTTTCATCGAGGACGGAACGCCGCATCAATACTGGCTGGCGCGCGGTTTTATTTTGTTGGCGGATATTTATATCCGGCAAGGGGATGACTTCCAGGCTCGCCAGTATTTGACCAGCTTGCGGAACAATTATAAAGGGGATGAAGAGATTGACGCGATGATAGAGGACAGATTGGGTAAATTAAAGAAATAGAGATAATGAGAACGATATATAGCGCGAAGATATTGTGTGTAACGATGTTGTTGGCTCCCGCGGTAACCGTAGGAGCTCAGGAGGATGCCACGAAAAAGCAGGACTTGAGTCGTGAGATGACATTGGAACGGGAATACGATCCTTCTGTCCAAGATGCGAATAAGGTGAATACGCTTCCCGCGATTAAGGAGCCGGAAGTCCGTAAGATACCGATAGATTATTCGGATTATACCATCGCGACGGAACCGGAGAAGGAAATCAGCTTGCTCCCTTCCGGCGACATCATGACACGGATGGATTATAACAAACGTCGCGGATACTTGAATTTCGGGATTGGGACTCATCTGAATATAAATGGGGACTTGGGATACCATATCTTGAATACGGAAAAGGATAAATTGAATATATTCTACTCGCATCGTTCCACGAACGGGAACGTGAAATATATCCAGTTGGAGGACGAGAAAGTGAAGGCGAAGATTAACGACAATCTGGGCGGCGTCGATTTCAAGCACGCCTTCGACAAGACCATCTTCTCTATCGGGGCGAAATATGGTTATTCGGCGTTTAATTATTATGGTATGCCGATAGACGCCGTGTCCAGCGCCGATTACGCGTCCATCCTGGAGCGCGCGGATAGGAACACGAAGCAAGTGAACCAGACGATAGCCGCCAATATCGGGTTTGAGTCGAAAGAGGGCGCCGCGTTTGGCTATTTGTTGGATTTAGGTTACGTCAACTTCTCGCATAAATATGGATTGGGCGAGCCCGCGGAAGGGCCTACGGAACATACCTTCGACGTGAAGTTCGACTTGAACGCCGGTTTTAATGGCAATATGCGGGTCGGCTTGGGCGGACAGGTGGAGTATTTCAATTACGGTTTGCCGGATGAGACGCGGGCGGTGGACGGCTCCTATTATACCTATGAGTTCGAGAACCACGCGGAAATCATGCTGACCCCTTATTATAAGGTGATGGGCGATAACTGGAACGTGAAGCTGGGCGCCAAGGTGATGCTGGCGACCGGCGAGGACACGAAGTTCATGGCCTCGCCGAACATCGCCGCCGACGTGGAGGTGGCGGAGAAGACCCAACTCTATCTGAACGCCGGCGGTAAGTTGTATTCCAACAGCATGTACGAGACCTCCTTGGTGAATCGTTACGTGAACCCGACAAGGGAGTTGGCTCCTTCCCGCAATTGGCTGGACGCCGTGTTGGGCATCAAGAGCGGCGTGGCGCCGGGCTTTTGGTTCGACGTGTTCGCCGGATACAAGATAACGAATAGCGACGTGCTGTTCGTGCCGTCGAGGACTTTCATGGATGACCACTTCGGGAACTTTAGCGAGGCGATGGGCGATGTCGATACCAAGCGGCTCTTCGTCGGCGCGAACCTGAAATACAGCTATCAGCGGCTCTTCGATATCACCTTGAAAGGCGTTTACAATAACTGGAAGGCGAACTACGGCGACACATGGGTCGGTGGCGAGCCGAACGCCGAGCTGGAGCACGCTTGGGGGAAGCCGGAGATGGAACTGACGGCGGGCCTGACCGTTCGCCCCATCCGGCCGCTTGAGGTAGCCTTGAATTACTATTTGGCCACCGGGCGATATACGCCGGTAGGTGGTGCCGAGACATATAAGATGGATAACATCAACGAGCTGAACCTGACCGCCACGTACAACTTCAACGACACCTTCGGGGTGTACGCGAAGTTGGGCAACATCCTTTGCCAGAAGTATGAGCTTTATTATGGCTACCCGATGCAGGGCTTTAACGCGATGATTGGCGTGAACATCAACTTCTAAATCTCCCTTTTTTATTCGTGGAACCGGTTCTGCGGGCTGTCCAAGTGATTGGTGGCGTCGCGGAACCGGTTCTTCGGTTTGTCCAAGTGGTTGGCGACCTTGCGGAACCGGTTCTTCGGGCCGGCCAAGCGGTTGGCGGTGTCGCGGAACCGGTTCTTCAAGCTGTCCAAGCGGTTGGCGGTGTCGCGGAACCGGTTCTTCGGGCTATCGGCTCTCTATCCACTTTAAGTTGAAGCGGTAATAAAGGCGGCTGCTGACAAGGTGAATCGTGCCGTCGGGCGTTTGGGTGGCGGCCATGTAGCCGCGCGGCTCGGCGTGCGTGGCATCCATGAGGAAGAACTGGGTCCACGCTCCTCCGTTCAGGAAGCGGGTCTCGCCATCTGTCAGTAGTTTGCGCACGGGCCACGTCTTCCCTTCATCGTACGAGAGCGCGGCGTAAAGGCCATAGCCTCGGTAATTCTTCCCTTCCTTATCCGGGAAAAGCATTCCCCGTTCTTCCTCGGGAGTCCGTAAAGGATGGTCGGTGAAGGAGATAAGCAGGAGAGGCCCCTCTTGCAGCCGTGTCAAGACCAGCCGTTGCCCGCCGTCGATAGGCGGAAGCTCGGTGGCGTGGTAGGTCCACGTCTTTCCCCAGTCTTCGGAGACGCTCATCGGCATACGGAGTTCGCCTCGCTTGTCGCGGATGCTGTTTCCTCGTCCCAAAGCCATCAGGCTGCCGTCGTTCAGTTGTACGATGCCTGCGTGAATGCCGGCTATCGTGCTGCCCGAACCGCCGTCTCGGAAGTCCGGCAGGGGCGCGCCGTCCCAAGGGTCCCGCCAAGTCTGGCCGTTGTCGCGGCTGATGTGGATGGCCGCTCCGTCATGGCTGCCCGGCCCGGCGTCGCAAGCTTGTACCAGCCATCCCTCGCGGGTGCGGATGGTCCCCGCTATCACTTGGTGGCGTTTCGTATGCTCCGGCGCGATAATCTGCGGCGCCGACCATGTTCGCCCATTGTCCGTGCTGACACGTTGTACCATAATCAGGTTCTGCCAATCGCCGGCGGCCTCCACGCCATTGATGTGGATGAGCCGTCCTTGGCCGTCGTTGAGTAGCGCGAGGCCGGTCATGTTACGGTCGGGCACCTTGAAGAAGAGCGAGGCCTCGTCCCAAGTGTCGCTTCCCGCCCGTTTCCGCGAGGCGAGCACGACCATGCCGCGCCCGTTCTCCTCGTCCGCCGAGAACCATGCCGCCAGCAAGTCCCCGTTGTCGCACCAAGTGATGGCGGGCTGGTGGTTATGCCTGAAGAATGGCTCGTCCGAACCGCAAGCGGGGGCGATGACGTAGGGCACCGGCGGGTCGAAAAGGGGCTTCTCCGCGCCGGTCGCCCACGCGAGGCGTTCTTGGCTTACGTTGTCCGCGTTCAGATGGACAGTCTCGTCGGTTTTCTCGGGCTGGGGCGGATAATCGGCCTGCACCACGCGGAAGCCCGTGAGGGCGTGTTTGTCTTCCGGAATCATCGCCATGCGGTTGCCGCTTCTCAGATATCGTACCGGCGTGTTGTGGCTGCCTCCGCGAGTGACCCGGAAGATGCCTCGCTCGTATCCGGCGGGGTCGGTCTGCCTCTCGGCCGTATAAGGGCCGTACCAGTCGAGGCACCACTCCTCCACGTTGCCGTGCATGTCGTACAACCCGAAAGCGTTTGGCGGGGTTTGCCCTACCCGTAAGGAGACCGGTGCGTAATCGCGTGTCGTCTTTTGGTTCTTGAGGAAGGCCTCCGGCAGCCCGTCGCCCGTATAGAACGGGTAATAGGTCCCTGCCCGGCAGGCGTATTCCCATTCCGCCTCGGTGGGGAGGCGGTAGGTTTTTCCCTCTTTTTGGCTGAGCCACTCGCAGAAGGCCGTGGCGTCGGCGTAGTTTACGTAGACGACGGCCTCGTCATCCGCTTCCGACAGGCCATCCTTGCCCCGAAGCGCCCGGTGTTCCGGCCGGAACGCCTCGAACTGGGCGTTGGTCACTTCCGTTTTGCCCATGCGGAAAGGCTTGGAAATCGTTACCTCGTGCACGGGCGCCTCGTCATAGTCCTCGCCTTCGCCCAAGCCGCCCATGTAAAAGTTTCCTGCGGGAATGTCTACCATCGGGATGAGCGAGTCTTGCGCATACGCCTCGAGAGAGGCGGCGCCCGTCAGGACGCAAATGGTGAATAGGGTTCTCATGTGCCTTGGCTTACTGGTTGTACATATCTTTATTGTAGAAGTCCAGAATCCGGATAGCCATGTTGTACGCGCTCTGCGCGGGGCTGTCGGGATTCAGCTCGATAGCCCGCAGATAGCTGTTGAGGGCGAGCCGGATTTCCCCTGTTTTGTAATAGGCTTTCCCCAGCAGGTGCCACGCCTCGTCCGAGCCGGGGTTCGTCTCGATGTAGGCGTTCAATCGCTGGATCGCTTCGCTTGTTTTTCCGTCCGTAATCAATCGTTGTATTTCTTCCATCATGATGAGTTTATTTAGCGGCGCAATTTAGGAATAAAACGGATGCCCGCAAAACGCCGTTCCCGCGATTGGGCGAAAAACTTTTCCCTCTTGGGGAGATGGAAGTCCTTTTTCCCGCTTCTTCGAAGGCGTCGGGAAAGTTTTTTAGCGAGCGATACGTTATTACGTTAATTATTTGTGTATGTTTGCACTCGATTTTAACAAGCGAAAGAAATATGCAGAAGAACTTGGTAATAGTGGAGTCACCCGCCAAAGCGAAAACAATTGAGAAATTTCTCGGTAAGAACTATAAAGTGATGTCCAGCTACGGTCATATTCGTGATTTGAAAACGAATGAGTTCAGTATTGACCTTGAGCATGGTTACGCTCCTCAATACGTGATTCCGGCGGATAAGAAAAAGCTCGTAACGGAGTTGAAGAAAGAGGCGAAGGAATCGGATCAGGTTTGGTTGGCTTCTGATGAAGACCGCGAGGGAGAGGCTATCTCTTGGCATCTGTACGAGGTGTTGGGATTGAAGCCGGAGAATACCAAGCGCATCGTTTTCCATGAGATTACCAAGAACGCCATATTGCACGCCATCAAGACTCCGAGGAATATAGATATCAATCTGGTCAACGCTCAGCAGGCCCGTAGGGTTTTGGATCGGATCGTGGGATTTGAGCTGTCGCCGGTGTTGTGGAGGAAGGTGAAACCCGCCTTGTCCGCCGGCCGCGTACAATCCGTGGCGGTACGCTTGATAGTGGACCGGGAGCGTGAGATTAACGACTTCGTCCCGGAAGCGACCTATCGGGTGACGGCAAACTTTCTCTTGCCGGACGGCCAGACGGTTTTGAAGGCTGAGCTGAATCATCGTTTGAAGAAGAAAGAGGAGGTGTACGCTTTCCTGAAATCTTGCGAGAACGTGCGGTTCGTTATTGACGATATCGTCAAGAAGCCGGTGAGGAAATCGCCGGCTCCTCCGTTCACTACCTCTACCTTGCAACAGGAGGCCGCCCGCAAGTTGGGTTATTCGGTGTCTCAGACCATGATGATCGCCCAGCGTTTGTATGAGTCCGGATTCATCACCTATATGCGTACGGATTCCGTGAACCTGAGCGATTTGGCGTTGGGAACGGCGAAGGAGGCGATTCTGGAGACGTATGGCGAGCGTTATTACAAGTTCCGCCAATACCATACGAAAAGTAAGGGGGCGCAAGAGGCGCACGAGGCGATTCGTCCGACTTATATCGCTCACGAGAAAATAGAAGGTTCCGCACAAGAGAGGAGATTGTACGAGCTGATTCGGAGACGTACGATCGCTTGCCAGATGGCGGACGCCGAGTTGGAGCGTACGACGATATCCGTGGCTATCGACGGGCGTAAGGAGAAATTCGTGGCTACGGGCGAGGTGGTCACGTTCGATGGTTTTTTGCAAGTCTATCGCGAGAGCTATGATGACGAGGGCGAGAAAGAGCAGGAAAACGGTTTGCTCCCGCCCGTGACGAAAGATGAGGTGTTGCTCCGGAAAGATATCGTGGCTACGGAACGCTTCACGCAACGTCCGCCTCGTTATACGGAAGCCAGCCTGGTGCGTCGCCTGGAGGAGTTGGGGATTGGACGTCCGTCTACGTACGCGCCGACCATCCAGACCATCCAAAACCGACAATATGTCGTGAAAGGCGATAAGGAAGGGACGGAACGTGCTTATGATGTCATCTCGTTGGAGGAAGACGTGATAAAGGAAATCCGTAAGACGGAAATGGTCGGGGCGGACCGGAATAAGTTGATGCCGACGGACATCGGTATCGTGGTGAATGATTTCTTGATGGAATATTTCCCTGGTGTCATGGATTATAATTTTACCGCAAGCGTGGAAAAGGAGTTCGATTCCGTGGCGGAAGGAAAAATGGTTTGGACGGATGCGATCGATAAGTTCTATAAGATGTTTCATCCAATCGTGGAGAAGGCGTTTGCTGTCCGTACGGAACATAAGGTAGGGGAGCGTGAATTGGGTATCGACCCGAAAAGCGGTGAGCCCGTTTTCGTGAAAATCGGTCGTTACGGACCGGTCGCGCAGATTGGTGTGGCGAGTCAAGACGACAAGTCGGTCAAACCTCGTTTCGCCACCTTGATGAAAGGCCAGTCCATTGAGACAATCACGCTGGAAGAGGCTTTGCGGTTGTTCGACCTGCCGCGTACGGTAGGCGAGTATAACGGAAAAGTCATGGTAGCGGCGATAGGTCGTTTCGGGCCGTTTATCCGTTACGATGGTAAGTTCATCTCTATTCCGAAAGAGATGAGCCCGTTGACTATAACTCCGGGTGAGGCTATCAAATTAATAGAGGAGAAGAGATTGAAAGACGAGCGGCGGTTCGTAAAGAAGTTTGACGAGGAGCCGGAGATGGAAATATTGAACGGTCGTTTTGGTCCTTATATCGCATATAAAGGCAAAAACTATCGTATCCCGAAAACCGTGGTAATGCCGGAGAAATTGACTTTGGAGGAGTGCCGAACCATTATTTCCGGAGCGGAGGGAAAGACGGACTCCAAGAAAAAGACGGTGAAAAAGAAATAAGAAACCGAGAGAAAAGAAAGATGGCGTGTCTATATCGTGTTGGCACGCCTTTTTTGTGGACATGACGTATTGAACTCACGCTAATTCACGAAGGAGAAAGAAAGGATAGGAACGAAAAAAGTAGGAAGAAAACGGTCGTTCTCTTCCTACTCGATTGAAAAACGTATATAAACCAAAACCTGTAAGAGAGAAATTTCTCTTCGTGATGAAAAATAGTCTACTTTACTTATTTATTACATCCTTTCCGGTACTTCGATTCCCAATAATCCCATTCCGGATTTGACGATTTTCGCGACGTTCGCGGATAAAACCAGCCGGAATTTCTTCAAATCCATATTCTCCTCCCGGAGGATGGAGAAATCATGATAGAACTGGTTGTACTCTTTTACCAAGTCATACGTATAATTCGCGATACATGCCGGGCTGTATAATCTGCCGGCCTCTTTCACGATTTCCGCGTAGTCCGCTATCATCTGTATCAGGTTTTCCTCTTTTTCGGAGATGGAAAACGTAAGCGGCAATCGTTCCGGCAATTCGATACGCTGTTCCGCGGCTTTTCGCAAGACGGAGCGGATACGGGCGTAAGTGTATTGGATGAACGGACCGGTGTTCCCGTTGAAGTCGATGGACTCTTTCGGGTTGAAGGTCATGTTCTTTCGCGGGTCCACTTTCAAGATGAAATATTTCAGGGAGCCCAAGCCAACGATTCGGGCGATGTCTTCGGCCTCCTCCGGTGTCATCTCTTCTATTTTACCCAATTCCTTGGATATCTCTCTCGCCGTGTCTATCATCTCGGCCATCAGGTCGTCGGCGTCCACTACGGTTCCCTCACGGCTTTTCATCTTTCCTTCGGGCAGTTCCACCATTCCGTAGGAGAAATGGACCAACCCTTTTCCGAACTCGAATCCGAGCTTGTCCAGCAAGATGGACAACACTTGGAAATGGTAATTTTGCTCGTTGCCTACCACATATATCATCTTGTCGATAGGATAATCGTCGAAGCGTAACTTGGCGGTGCCGATATCTTGTGTCATATAGACGGAAGTGCCGTCCGCGCGAAGCAACAACTTCTCGTCGAGTCCCTCCTTGGTCAGGTCCGCCCAGACGGAACCGTCGTCGCGGCGATAGAATATCCCCTTTTCGAGTCCCTCCAATACTTTTTTCTTTCCTTCCAGATAGGTTTGAGACTCGTAATAAATCTTGTCGAAGTCCACGCCCAGCATCTTGTAGGTCTCGTCGAATCCGGCGTAAACCCAATTGTTCATCATCGCCCAAAGGTCGCGCGTCTCCTTGTCGCCGGCCTCCCATTTGCGAAGCATCTCCCGCGCTTTCGCCATCAACGAGGAGTTGGCCTCCGCCTCCTCCTTGCTCATGCCTTTCGCTTCCAAGGCGTTAACCTCCTCTTTCAGTTTGTTGCTGAACAAGACATAGAAATCGCCAATCAAGTGATCGCCTTTCTTTCCCGTGGATTCCGGGGTGGCGCCGTTTCCCCATTTTTTCCATGCCAGCATGGATTTGCAAATGTGGATGCCGCGGTCGTTCACTATATTGGTCTTGATTATCCTGTTACCGTTCGCCTTCAGGATATTGGCCAGGCTGTATCCCAAAAGGTTGTTGCGGACGTGTCCGAGATGAAGCGGCTTATTGGTGTTGGGCGACGAGTATTCTATCATCACCAAAGGCGCTTTCTCGCCTACGGGGATGATTCCATATTCAGGCTCCCCGTTAATCGAGTTCAATAAGTCAATCCAGCGGGAACAAGCGACCGTCAGGTTCAGGAAACCTTTTATTACGTTGAATTCCGCGATCGCGGGTTCGTGGCTCGATAAATATTCTCCGATTTCTTGGGCGGTTTGTTCCGGCGATTTCCTTGACATACGAAGGAACGGGAACACGACTAATGTCAAATGCCCTTTGAATTCTTTTTTCGTTTTTTGCAACTGCACTTGGTCCGCGGTCACGTCCGCGCCGTATAATTCTTTGATGCCGGCTTTGATAGCCTCGGAAATCTGTCGTTCGATGACCATATCGTTTAATTTTTCATACGCGAATATATATATAATTTAGGAGAAAACCACGAACATCGGCGCGAATCAAGAGCGGACGGGATAGTGAAGTGTAAGCTAAAAGGCGTTTGGGCGAACTATTTGGCGGGAATAGGGCCGTTTTCGTGACAAGCGATTTTCGTGAAAATCGCGAAATAGAAAAGGGAAAGCCCCTTCGCGAGGATTTTCTTTCGAAAAGATAGTCGTGTTTGGGGTAAAAGATAGTCGCTTTGGGAGTCGGGAAGTGTTATCTCCGAAGGAAAAAATCCTTTTATTCGGGAGAAAACAGGGTTATGTTCGAAGGAAAAAGTCGTTATGTTCGAAGAAAAACAGGGTCGTGTTTTGATGAAACGTCCTTTTTCGGCGTTTTTGTCCTTGTATCTCGCTCTAAAATAAACGGGTGTTTTTTTGGTATATGTCTATATATTAATTATTTAAATATTTATTAACGTGAAATTCCGGACGACTCGTCCTTTGGCCCGAAAAAATCGATTCTCCGAGACTTTAGAATACAAAATGTCAAATATGTCAATTTGTCAACCGCGAAAAAAAAATCGCGAGCCAGTCAAGAACGCTTGACTTTCCTCGCGACTTTTATCGGGAATAACGATGTCTCTTATTGAATCGATTCGCTTAATTCCGTTCCGGCCTTGAACTTCACGCTTTTGCGAGCCGCTATCTCAATCGTCTCCTTCGTTTGGGGATTGATGCCTTTGCGCGCCGATTTTTCCGTGACGGAGAATGTTCCGAATCCTAATAAAGCGACCTTGCCGCCCGCTTTTAGTTCGTTGGAGACCGTTTCGACGAAAGCGTCTACCGCCTTCTTTGCGTCCGTTTTGCTGAGACCCGCTTTCTCAGCGACCGAATTGATAAAATTTGTTTTGTTCATGTTGGTTTGATTGTTAATATATTAAACGAATAATGAAGACTTTATAATGCCTCCAAATATAGTTTTCTTTTGATAGACCGCAAAAGAAAAAAATGATTTTTTATTGATTTACGTATGTTTTAGTATTATTAGAGGCGAAAACAAGTAAATATATTTACCTTTGCCGCCAAATAGAACGTAATATATGATGAATCAGACAAATTCGGGGTTCTTGAATAGTATCCCGCCGGTGACGAAAAATCTTATCATTATAAACGCGCTTTTTTGGCTGGCGAGCCTCGCTTTGCCGAAGATTGGTATCGATTTGGTCGATTTGCTGGGGCTTCATTTTCCCGGAGCCGTCGATTTCAAGGCGTACCAACTTGTCTCTTATATGTTCATGCACGATACCCATTCGTTCGCGCACGTGTTTTTCAATATGTTCGCCGTCTATATGTTCGGACGGGTGTTAGAGAACGTTTGGGGGCCGAAGCGTTTCCTTACCTTCTATCTCGTGACGGGAATCGGTGCCGGGTTGATACAGGAGTTGGTGTGGTTTTTCGATTTGCGGGACGTGCTTTTCGCTCCGGAGCAGATGATTAACTTGAATGGAGCGCAGATTATCAGCAAAAGTCAGTATCTGAACTTATTCGTGACGATTGGCGCTTCCGGCGCGGTGTTCGGTATCTTGCTGGCTTTCGCGATGCTGTTCCCTAATGTTCCTCTTTATCTGATGTTTATCCCGATACCTATCAAGGCTAAATATTTCGTGATATTCTATGGCTTGGCTGAGTTGTTTATGGGCGTGGCCAGCTTCGGTGGCGATACGGTAGCCCATTTCGCCCATTTGGGAGGTATGTTGTTTGGTTATATCTTGATTCATTATTGGAAAAAGAAAGACGTGGGCAATGGACGGTATTTTTATTAATCTGAAGCGGAAGTTCTGTTCGGGAAGTATTCTTACGAAGTTGCTTTTCGTGAATGTGGGCGTGTTTGTCTTGTCGCATCTGATAAGCGTGACGCTCATGCTGTTCAAGATGGACGACTTTCCGTTTTTGCTCTATCTGCAATTGCCGGCTTCTCCGGAGCTTTTGCTTTGCCGTCCTTGGACGTTGTTCACCTATATGTTCGCCCATTTCGACTTCCTGCATCTTCTGTTCAATATGCTATGGTTGTATTGGTTTGGCGGGTTGTTCCTCCAGTTTTTCAACGAGCGGCAGCTCGGGGGGCTTTACCTGTTGGGTGGCTTGGCGGGAGCGTTCTTTTTCCTGTTGGCATACAATATTTTCCCTTATTTTCAGGATGTGGTCTCTTTCAGTTACCTGATAGGCGCTTCCGCTTCCGTGATGGCGGTCGTTTTCGCGGTGTCGTTTTATCGGAAAGATTTGGAGATTAATTTATTCCTTATAGGTAGGATAAAATTGATTTATTTGGCTATCTTTACGCTCGCGATTGATTTGCTGGCTATCACCTCGGAAAACGCGGGTGGGCATATCGCGCATATCGGCGGAGCCTTGTTTGGTATATGGTTCGCCTCTCGGATGTCTTCGGGCAAGGATTTGACCACGTCGATCAACCGTTTGGTCGATTGGTGCGTGAACCTGTTCAAGCGGAGGCCGGGACGACCGAAGATGCGTGTGACCTATAAACGGAACGAGACGGATTATGAGTATAACGCCCGGAAACATCAGGAGACGGTGGAATTGGACGCTATCTTGGATAAGTTGAAGCGTTCCGGTTATGAAAGCCTATCCGCGGAGGAGAAAAAGCGGCTTTTCGACGCGAGCGGGAAATAGAGATAGGATATGAATGCTTTGCGGATTTTTCTTCGGGTCTTGTTTGGCGCGGCAAACGTGCTTACCGCCCTCTTGTTGATTATGTCCGCTTATTCAGACCATATCTCGCCGGAGATTAGCTTGACCTTTTCTTATTTGGGATTGGCGTTCCCGCTTTTGTGCGTGGCTAATCTGTGTTTTATGCTGTATTGGCTTTGCTTGAGGGAATGGAAATTTTCGCTGATTGGTTTGTTCGTCTTTTTGTTGTGTTGGAGTCCGGTGAGACGTTATTTCCCTTTGCACGCTTCTCAAGACGTCTCTCGCGAGAAAGTGTTGAAAGTGTTGACTTATAACGTGATGTCTTTCGGATATAAGAACCATACGGAGAATCTCCCCAATCCAATTATCCGATATATAGCGGAGTCGGACGCGGATATTGTCTGCTTGCAGGAATATGCCGCCGCGAAGGTGAAGGAGAATTTAACGGCCTCGAAGATATACAAGGCGTTGAAGATGTATCCTTATCATTCCGTTTTCTATCAGAACTCTGCGAAATATCAGGATCAAGGCATCGCGGTGTTTTCTAAATTCCCGATCTCGAACTCCCGCCAAATTAAGTACAAGTCCGATTTTAACGGTTCCACCATTCATGAGTTGAGAATCGGAGATAAGAAATTGATATTGATTAATAATCATTTGGAGTCATTCAAGCTGACGATGGAAGACCGGACTCGTTATTCTTCGTTGATAAAGAACTTCTCCTCGGAAGGATTAAGCGATTTGAAAGGCGCTTTTACCCGGAAACTGGGACCCGCTTTCCGCATTCGGGCGAGACAGGCGGAAGCGGTGGCGAAGGAGATAGAGAAAGCGAATGGCGATTATGTGTTGGTTTGTGGAGATTTTAACGACACGCCGATATCATATGCGCATCGTACTATTCAAGGTGATTTGAAAGATGCGTTCGCTGAGTCCGGTAGAGGAATGGGAGTTACTTATAACCAGAACTTTTTTTGGTTCCGTATCGACAATATCTTGCATTCCCAAAATATGACATCGATAAATTGCTCGGTGGATGAGATTCCCTACTCGGATCATTATCCATTGTGGTGTTATTTGAGACTCGAGTAGGGAAGTGCGCTTATTCGTCCTCCGCTTCGAGGGCGGCCGTATAGATGTCTGCGAACACGTTCTCTATAAAGAAGAATGTCGCGTCGCAGAACAGTTTAGGATCTTTTATCAACGCTATTTTAACGTGAGTTCGATATAAGAGAATCGATCCTCCCATGTACAAGTTGCCAAAAGAATGAAGAAAAGCCAATACATAAGAGAGTTGAGATATGTTTGAAAACATAAAAGACAAAATAGAGTGGATTTTATTTGCCGCGTCG
>CASEGC010000105.1 GCA_949287365.1 uncultured Parabacteroides sp. | reverse complement strand
ATATTTATATATATATATATAAATATATAATATAATTTTCTTATGACATCACGCCGATTTCAAAAAAATAAACTGTAATACTGTAATTGTAATGGCGTGAACGCGTAAAAACGATCACACGCGTTTTCTGTTGGATTTCGTGAAACCAAGCTCTCCTTCTCGCGAGAGTAAGACTTCCCGCCCGCGAGACTGAGAGAACAAAATTTTACACCGTATAAACATATTTTTACATCTTAGCGACGCTTATTATTTGGAGGCGTGGAAAAAGAGTCGTATATTCGCGTTATAAAATTATAAATCATAAATCAAAAATAATAAATCACTAACCCTTAAAAATTATAGATTATGGCGACGACCGGAACTTTGAAATTCAAATTGGTACAGGTGAAGAACCCGCGGGAGCCGGACGCTCCGCGGAAGTGGTACGCGAGGGCGGTGCAGGACCGCACGGTGGAGTTCGACGACTTCGTGTCGCACATGGCGGCGCACAACTCGCCCTACTCCCGCGGCGTGATACACGGCGTGCTGATAGACATGCTCTCCTGCCTGCAGGAGCTGCTGCTCGACGGCAAGTCGGTCCGCCTGGGCGAGCTGGGGCTTTTCTCCCTCGGCATCTCCGGCGACGGGGCGGAGAACCGCGCGGACTGGACCGCCGACATGGTGAACGACGTGCACCTGAACGTGCGCAACACCAAGAGCTGGAGCAACGCCGAGTTGCGCAAGCGGGTGCGCTTCTCCGAGCTGACCGACTACGACCGTGGCGACACCTCCACCTCCGGCGGGACGGACAACGAGGAGGAGACCCCCGGCACGGTGTGAGTGTATTTATAAAGGAGTTAAAAGGAGTTAGAGGGAGTTATCGCCCGCCTTCGCGGGCTTAGGAGTTAAAGGCCGATACTCTCCTTTTCCCCTCCCCAAGAGGGGGCAGGGTTGTGTCAAGATACACTAAAAAGCTATCGGCTTCTAACTCCTGAACGGAGCGAAGCGGAGTGATAACTTCTTCTAACTCCCTCTAACTCCTAAAATCATAAATCATAAATCTGAAATCCGATATGAAGAAAGAGACTTGGAAAATCATCATCCAGACGCTGATCACCATCCTTACGGCGATCGGGACCACCTTGGGCGTGACGGGCTGCATGGCTTGAGGCCCGCGCGAAAAAACGAGGGGGAATTATCTCACGATAACGCCCCCTCTCTAACCTTAACTATGAAAAAAATTTAACCAAAACCTTAACTATGCAAATCTAACCAAAAAACCTTTTTGCTATGATTTTCTATCGCGAATATAAGCGTTTTTTTTTATTCCACAAAAAAAGAGGATATTTTTTATTCGCGAAATCATCGAACCCCTCGTTTTGTTCTTTTCGGAATTGTGTGTACTTTCGCGTGTTATAGATTTATAGAATGGCATGGCGAAAAAGAGTGTAGCGAGACAAGATAGCGACAAGAAGGGGGGAGGATGGCTCACGGCCTTGAAATCCTTCTTTTGTAGCGAGCGGACCCGTTTTATCACGGGATTGATTATCTGTATATTGACCATTTACGTGGGGCTGGCGCTGATCTCCTTTTTCTTCACGGGAGCGGCGGACCAAAGCAAGATAGAGAACGTGCCTATCGGCGACTTGCTGGCCAACCGGGGCTCCGTGGAGAACTGGACGGGCGTGCGGGGCGCTTACCTGTCCGACCTCTTGATGAACCGCTGGTTCGGGGTCTCCTCTTTCATGATACTGTTTTTCCTCGCCTCCTTGGGGGCGCGGTTGATGAACCTCACCCGCCTTTCCGTGCTGAGGCGTTTCCTTTTTTGCGCCGCCACGCTGGTTTGGGGTTCCCTGTTTTTCGCCTTCGTCTTTATCCGGGGGTATGAGGATACCTTTATATATTTAGGCGGGCGACATGGGTATTACCTCTCGGAGGAGCTTATAGCGAACGTGGGCGTGCCCGGCACGGCCTTGCTCCTGCTGGGGGCTTTCTTGGTTATCGCCGTGTTCGCCAGCAAGCGGACGATTCCCTTCCTGCGGCGCGCCTTCTCGTTCGGATGGATGGGACGGATTCGTTGGAAACGGAAAGGGAAGGAGGTAAGCGTGGCCCCGGAAACGCCCGCGCCTGACGCCGCGGAGCCGGAGACGATAAGGAAGCCGGTCTCCGTCCCGGAGGAGGAACGGCCCGTCGCGACGGATGAGGTGGATGTCCCCGCCGAGGAAGAGCTTCCGGAAGAGATAGAGCCGGACAGGGAGCCGGAAGAGCCCGCCTTCGAGGTGACGGTGGCCCCTGAGGAGGAGGAGCCGGAGATTATCGAGGAGGAACGTGAGAAGGGGAAATTCACGATAGCGGTGGCCGATGACGAGAGAGAGGGCGACCTTTCCGAGCTGGGCAAATATGACCCGCGGCTGGACCTCTCGCGTTACGAGTTCCCTACCGTGGACCTGCTGAAAGAGTATGACAACGGGGAGATGGAGATTAACCGGGAGGAGCTGGAGGCGAACCAGCAATTGATTAAACGGGCGTTGGAGGATTTCAAGATACAAATAGCGTCCATCAAGGCCACGATAGGCCCGACGGTGACGCTTTACGAGATCGTGCCGGAGGCCGGCGTGCGCATCTCCAAGATAAAGAGCCTGGAGGACGATATCGCCCTCAGCCTCTCCGCCTTGCAAATCCGTATCATCGCCCCGATGCCCGGTAAGGGGACTATCGGCATAGAGGTGCCGAACAAGAACCCGCGGACGGTGTCGATGCGTTCGGTGGTCACCTCGCGCAAGTTCATCGAGTCGAGGTATGAGCTGCCCGTGGCGATAGGACGGACCATCACGAACGATGTCTTCATGTTCGACCTTTGCAAGACCCCGCACCTCTTGGTGGCGGGAGCCACCGGACAGGGTAAGTCGGTAGGCCTGAACGCCATCATCACCTCCCTGCTCTACAAGAAACACCCCTCGGAGCTGAAGTTCGTGATGGTGGACCCGAAGATGGTGGAGTTCAGCATCTACTCGAAGATAGAGCGGCATTACCTGGCGAAGCTCCCGAACGCGGACAAACCCATCGTGACGGAGCCGGATGACGCGGTGGCCACGCTGAACTCGCTGGTCGTCGAGATGGAGGACCGCTATAAATTGCTGGTGAGCGCCAACGTGCGTAACATAAAGGAATACAACGCCAAGTTCATCGAGCGGCGCTTGAACCCCGAGAAGGGGCACCGTTTCTTGCCCTATATCGTGGCGGTGGTGGACGAGTTCGCCGACCTGATAGCCGTGGCGGGCCGAGAGATAGAGCTTCCCATCTCACGTATCGCGGCGAAGGCTCGCGCGGTGGGCATCCACATGATTCTCGCCACGCAACGTCCGGACACGAAGGTCATCACCGGTACGATAAAGAGCAACTTCCCGAGCCGTATCGCCTTCAAGGTGGCCTCGATGGTCGACTCGCGTACCATCTTGGACGCTCCGGGAGCCAATCGCCTTATCGGGCGGGGAGACCTGCTAATCGTAGTGGCGGGGCAAGAACCGGTGCGCGTGCAATGCGCTTTCGTGGACACGCCGGAGGTGGAGGATATCGTGGCCTATATCGGTACGCAACCCGCTTTCCCCACCGCTTATCTCCTGCCGGATTACGTGCCGGAAGGAGGCGAGGCGGGAGGCTCCGGGCCTGTCGACCTCTCGGACCGCGATCCCCTGTTCGACGAGGCGGCGCGCCTTATCGTAATCCAGCAACAAGGCTCCACCTCGTTAATCCAGCGTAAGTTCGCCATAGGCTATAACCGCGCCGGACGTTTGATGGACCAGCTGGAGGCCGCCGGTATCGTGGGTCCCTTCGAGGGCAGCAAGGCCCGGCAGGTATTGATAGCGGACGAGTACGCTTTGGAACAATTATTGAATACGTTGAAATGATGGAGAGGGAACGGAAAATAAGGATATGGCGTTCTATCGCTTTCGTGGGGCTTCTCTTGAGCCTTTTGTTGGGGTTTGGGGTGAACGCTCGCGCGCAGGACGCGGAGGATATATTGGATAAGGCGGCCTCGGCTTATGAGGGCGCGAATGGCGTCCGGGTCTCGTTCACGCTGGAGACCCGCGCGAATGGCCGGCTCATGGGCGAGGAGGAGGGCACGGCGCGGATGAAGGGCGAGAAATTCGTCCTGACGGTGCCGGGTACGCTTATTTGGTTCGATGGCGTGACGCAATGGAGCTACGTGGAACGGAACGGGGAGGTGAACGTGACGAACCCCGGCGGGGATGAGCTTCGGCAAACCAACCCGGTCTTGTTGCTTAAAAGCTATCGGGAGGGCTTCTCCGCCACGCTAAAGGGGGAGAGCACGGCTCCGAACGGGAAAGCGGCGTATGATATCGAGCTGGCGCCTCGGGGCAAGAGGGAGAAGGATATCGTGAGGGTCGGTTTGCTGGTCGAGAAATTTTCCAATCTCCCGGCGAGTATCACGGTGGTGGCGAAGAACGGTGTCTCCACCACGGTGCGGATTAACCGGCTGGAGACCGGCGTGAACCTGCCGGATGACACCTTCGTCTTCGACGAGGCGGATTATCCGGACGCGGAGATTATCGACCTTCGTTGATAAGGAAACTAAAGAATTAAAAAACTAAAAAACTTACAAGATATGGAAGAGATGACAAGAGAGAAGGTCCGTTGCCTGATCATAGGCTCGGGACCGGCGGGATATACGGCGGCCATTTACGCTTCGAGGGCGAACCTGTCGCCGGTGCTTTACGAGGGTATTCAACCGGGTGGGCAATTGACCATCACCACGGAGGTGGAGAATTTCCCAGGCTATCCGGAAGGCGTGACCGGGCCCGCGTTGATGGACGACATGCGGAGACAGGCCTCGCGTTTCGGGGCGGATATCCGCGCCGGTATCGCCACGGAAGCCGATTTGAGCGCGGCTCCCTATAAGATTACCATCGATGGAGAGAAGGTGATAGAGACGGAGACCTTGATTATCGCCACGGGCGCCTCGGCCAAGTACTTGGGGCTCGCCGACGAGCGGAAATACGCGGGGATGGGCGTATCGGCCTGCGCCACGTGCGATGGTTTCTTCTATCGCAAGAAGAACGTGGCCGTGGTGGGCGGAGGCGATACCGCTTGCGAGGAGGCTATTTATCTGGCGGGCTTGGCGAAGCAGGTCTACCTGATTGTCCGCAAGCCCTATTTACGCGCCTCGAAGGTGATGCAGGAGCGTGTCTTCTCGACACCGAACATCAAGGTCCTGTTCGAGCATAATACGGTAGGCTTGTTCGGGGAGAACGGCGTGGAGGGCGCCCATTTGGTGAGACGCAAAGGCGAGCCGGACGAGGAGATGGTGGATATCGCCATCGATGGCTTCTTCTTGGCTATCGGCCACAAGCCGAACTCGGATATCTTCAAGCCTTGGCTGGATACGGACGAGGTAGGTTATATCCAAACGATACCCGGAACCCCCCGCACGCGGATACCGGGCGTATTCGCCGCGGGAGACGTGGCGGACCCGCATTATCGGCAAGCGATAACCGCCGCGGGGAGCGGATGCAAGGCGGCTATCGAGGCGGAGCGTTATTTGTCGGAGATAGGAAAATAATCCTTAAAAACATTTGATATCATGAGATTGAGATTCGTATTGCCTTTTTTGTCCTGCCTGTTCTTGGCGCAGGTCCTCGTGGCGGGGAACGGACCGAAGGTCATCGCCCACCGCGGTTATTGGAAAACGGAAGGGTCCGCCCAAAATTCGATTCGCTCTTTGGAGAGGGCCAGCGAGATTGGCGCGTATGGAGCGGAGTTCGACGTACACCTCACGGCGGATAACGTGCTGGTCGTATTCCACGATAATGAGATACAGGGTAAGAACATACAGACAAGCGCTTACGAGGAGTTGCGGGACCTTAAGCTGGAGAACGGGGAGAAACTCCCTACCTTACGGCAATATCTGGAGCGCGCGAGCGAGTTGGATGATATCCGGTTGATTTTCGAGTTGAAATCCCATGCCACGCCGGAGCGGAACCGGGAGGCCGCCCGGCTCTCGGTGGAGATGGTCAAGAGCGTGGGGTTGGAGAAACGTACGGATTACATCTCGTTCAATCTGGACGCTTGCAAGGAGCTTGTTCGTCTTTGCCCGGACTCGGAGGTCTTTTATTTGAATGGGGATTTGACTCCCATGGAATTGAAAGAACTGGGCATCACCGGCTTGGATTACCATTATAACGTGTTGCGCGCTCATCCGGAATGGGTGAAAGAGGGCAAGGAGCTGGGATTGACCTCGAACGTATGGACCGTGGATGACCTTGAGGTCATGAAGGAGATGATCGGGCTGGGAGTGGATTTTATCACGACCGACGTGCCCGAGGAGGCTCTGGAATTGGTGAGGGGGCGGTCTCGGTAATATAGCGTGGCGAGATGAGGAAATGGAGCTTGGCGCTTTTCTTGGCTTTCTTGCCTGTTTGCCATGTCGTATGGGCGGTCGAACCTCCTAAAGAGGAAATCCGGGCGGTATGGCTGGCTACGGTTTACGGATTGGACTGGCCGAGCGAGCCTGCTTCGACCGAGGAGGGCAGAGAGGCGCAACGTCAGGCCTTACGCTCGATTCTCGACCGCTTGCGAGACGCTAACTTCAACATGGTTTTCGTACAGACCCGCTTGAGGGGAGACGTTATCTATCCTTCGGCCATAGAGCCGTTCAGCGGGGTGTTTTCCGGAAAATGCGGGAAATCGCCCGGATATGACCCCTTGGCTTTCGTCGTGGAGGAGTGCCACGCGCGAGGGATGGAGTGTCACGCGTGGTTCGTCACGTTCCCCTTGGGCTCGGAGAAGAGCGTGAGGGAACGGGGGCGGCTCTCCGTGGTCAAGAAGCGTCCGGAGCTTTGCAAGAGGCATCGGGGAGAATGGTACTTGGACCCCGGCGCGGCGGGCACGGGCGATTATATCCTCTCTTTGGTCAAGGAAATCGTGAACGGCTATGATATCGACGGCATTCATTTCGACTATATCCGTTATCCGGAGCACGCGAAGGCCTTTCCGGACAGGACTTCATACAAGAAATACGGACGGAAACGTCCTTTGGCGGATTGGCGCAGGGAGAATATCGACCGGATGGTCCGCCAAATCTACGATTGGGTGAAGGGTGTGAAGCCTTGGGTGCAGGTCAGCAGCTCTCCATTGGGGAAATATGATCGTATCGAGCGTGTCCCGAACGCGGGTTGGACCGCGTACGGAAACGTGTACCAAGACCCTAAGAAATGGTTGCGCGAGGGTAAGCAGGATATGATCGTACCGATGATGTATTACCTGCACGATAATTTCTTCCCTTTCTTGGACGATTGGGTGAAGGATGATGGTGGACGCCTGGTGGTGCCGGGCTTGGGCGCTTATCGGATAGAGGAGTCGGGATGGACCGTGAACGACATAACGGACCAGATTGATTATAGCCGTTATTTCGGGGGGGCCGGTTGCGCCTTTTTCCGGTGCGGGAACGTCCTTGACAATAAAGACCTGTATGAGGAGCTGAGGGACCATTATTATAAGTATCCGGCGCGATTACCTTCCTTGACATGGCTGAACGACTCCCTCCCCGCGGCTCCGGACGAGGTACGGGTGGAACGGATAGGGGATGAGTTGAGGTTGAGTTGGGATAAACCGGCCTCGGAGACGCAGGACTTGACCTATACGGTCTATTATTCCTTGACGGATTCGGTCGATTTGGATTCGGCGCGTTCCATCCTGGCCACGAACATTCACGGAGATGAGCTTTACCTTCCGGTCGAGGCGGATAGGGAACGGGGATATACTTTCGTGGTGACCGCGTCTACCCGTTATCGGGTAGAGAGCGCGCCTTCACGCGAGACTTATTATTACCAGTCCAAGTTCGTGAAATAAGGAGGAACGAAGATATACTTTCTTTTTGGGCGCGATATTTGGCGAGAACGTCTTATCTTCGCGGATGTTCCGCGAGGAAGATGAGGGAAAATCACGTCTCGTCCGTAAAAAAACTCTCGGGATGCAGCGTTTGTTTAATTATTTACATCTAAGTGAATGTATCGTCTTCGAGAAAAGACGTTCAAGGCATGACGAATGAATGAGCAACAACTGATAGAAGGTTGTCGGAAGGGGGAGAGACGGGCTCAAAAGGAGCTGTACGATACATATTCCCGGAAAATGATGGGGGTTTGCCTGCGTTACGTGAACGATAGGGAAACGGCTCGTGATTTGTTGCAGGATGGTTTCGTGAAAGTCTTCACCAATATGGACACCTATACGGGGAGCGGCTCGTTCGAGGGATGGATGCGGAAGATCTTTGTCAATTGCGCGTTGGAGTATTTGAGGAAATCGGACGTGTTGCGCGAGGCGACCGATTTGGATAGCACGGCGGAATTGGCCTATCCGGACAGCTCGGTGATATCGGAGATGTCGGTGGCAGAGTTGATGGGTTTGGTGAAAGCCTTGCCCGCCGGTTTCCGTACGGTGTTCAACCTGTTCGCGATAGAGGGCTATTCGCATAAGGAGATCAGTGAGATGTTGCGTATCACGGAGAGTACCTCGCGCTCTCAATATACACGCGCCAAGCAAATGCTGCAACGTAAGATTAACGCGTTATATGAAAGATGATGTAAGATGAGTGATAAGGAACGAGATATATGGGATGACCTGTTCCAATCGAGATTGAAGGATTTCGAGGCGGATACGGATCCCGGCGATTGGGAGGTCATTGCCGACCGTTTGCCGGGCAAGGCCCCGGTACCGTTACGCCGGACATGGCGTTATTGGGCCGCGGCGGCCGTTATCGCGTTATCGCTCGTTCCGGCGGGCAAGTTCCTTTATGATCGCTATGGGGAGGGGCGGAAGGAGACGCCCCCGATAGCGCGGGAGATATCCTGGCCTTCTCTTGAGGAGGAAGGGAAGGAGCCGCTCATCCCCGGGAAGTTCCTTCCGGACCGGACATCCGTCTTGGCGAGTACGGAAGGGAAAAGCGTACGGAAGACGGAACGGGCCGTTTCCGCTCTGTCCGTTAAGATAAGTCCCGTTTCGGATAGAAGTATGTTTTCGGAGGAAGAAAACATACCTCTGGAGAAGATAAAGGATAGTGATGAGATAAGGATAGAGGTGCCACGCGCGGAGAAGGGGATACGTGTCCCCGTGTCCGTACGGAACCGGACGTTTATCGCGGACGCGGCTCCGGTGACCCGACGCGAGCCCGCCAGGATAAATACCCGTAAATGGGGCTTCGGCATGGGTGGAGGCGGAATGTCGATAGGGGCGGATAATCTGGTGCCGCAATACGTGACGAATAGCAGCGTGCTGAAAAGCGAGAACCTGACGAGCCTGAACGCGTTGGACGCTTCGATGGCGGATCCCGCGGAGACGGATATCCGTCATAAGACCCCGATCGGTTTCGGAGTATCGGTCAGCCGTTACCTGAACGAGCGTCTCTCGTTGCAGACGGGCTTGACCTACTCGTTCTTACGCTCGGAATGGAGCACGAACAACACCTATCATATAGATAACGACCAACGGTTGCATTTCTTGGGCATACCCTTGTCCGTGGTCTATAAGATAGCGGAGTGGAACCGGTTCATGTTCTACGCCTCGGCGGGCGGGATGGCGGAGGTCAACGTGGCGGGAAAACGCCGGATGAAGCTATATTCGGATGACGTGGAGATTTTACGCCAGAGCGAGCGTGTGCGGATGAAGGAATGGTTATGGTCCGTGAACGCCCGGGTGGGAGTGAGCTATCCGATTATCCGTTTCGTAAGCGCTTTCGGGGAGGTAGGCGCGAGCTATTATTTCGATAACGGGAGCGCGATAGAGACTATCCATTCGGAGAAACCGTTCAACGTGAATCTCCAATTCGGTTTCCGCTTCGGGTTTTGAGGGAAGGATGATATTGTAGTATGAATAAATAAAAAAGGAAAAACTAAAATGAAAACATTGAAATGGATGGGAGCGGTCGTGGCCGCTACTTTGTGCTTGACATCTTGTCTGGGGGATGGGAACAATACCGCGTCGGGTTCGAGTTTCGCCGTGGCGGGTGTCGCGGAGAGGTCGTACGTGCCGGTCTTCAACACGGCCACTTATGGACCTTTGTATTCGCCCGCTTATGCCTCTCAACTGGTCACGGGCGATTGCTACGCGGTGTCGTATGAGATAGATTTCAACTCGGCGGAGAACGCTAATGCGAGCAGCAATGGGTATTATACGGCGAACGTGACTATCTTGGACGAGATTCCGCACGGTATTTTCAGCTATGCCCAATCGGACACGAGCGCGTTGCTCCCGGGCGAGTTCGCCTTGACGAACGCGGGTGTAAGCGTGTATAGCGGAGCGTACGTGGATGGTAATTTGTTCGTCGGTATCGCTTATGATGGAGACGATAAGCAGGTGAACCGATATACCTTGTATTGGGATACGCAGGAGGAGCCAACGAAGGAGGATAATGTCTCGACCTATCATTTGTCCTTGCGCGTGGCGAAGGAAAGGGATGGAGCCGGTACGACGGCCGCCCTCACGGAATATAGCGCGTTCAACATCGGCAACGATATAGAGAACATCGCCCGGAGAGAAGGTCGGGAGGGCGCGAAGAGCTTTAACCTGAAAATCAATTACCTGAGCTCTATCAACGAGAAAGACAGCACGGACTTGACGTGGAAGTCGTTCACGGTGCCTTTCGCCGCGATCAGCGAAAGCGAGAATTAAACGCGGACGGTATGATGATATTCGCGGAAAGGCGTATGGGGATTTTTCCTCATGCGCCTTTCTCGTGTTTCCGGATTTTATATTTTTATTATCTTTGTTCCCGCGAATCAGAATTATGGAGTGATGTTAAGACACGGGAGTTTGTTTGGGCTTATAGGGACGATGGTCGCCGTGGGCGCGTTTACCTCTTGCTTGGAGGATATCGGGAATGTCTATAACCCGGGATATACGCCGGCGGTGGTCCGCGAGCATGGGGATAGCACGTGGATGATGGCCGTCACGCGGTATGGATGGATTTATTCGGAGGACCTGAGCTCCTATTCCGAGGGGAAGTGCTTGTTGGTGAGTTTCGATTACGATCCGAACTTGCCGGAGAACGGGAACGCGGAGGGCGCGGGATATTATACGGTGACCTTGCGCGATGAGGTCTCCGTGTCCCAATCGAGAGCCCAAAGCCCTTTGACGGATATCGGCCGGTTATTGCCCAATGAGCAACCTATCCCGTGGGCGGTGAATCCAGCGGATTCCATGTTTTGCGTCTTGTTGGACAACTATTTGTTCCTTCCCTCCGTGTGTCGTACGACGGAAGGTCGGACATTGGAGTGGCAATTGACCTACGATCCCGCCCAGCGTCCGGAGATAGAGGATAAACGGACGGTTTATTCCTTGTATCTTCGGGTGGCGGCTACCACGGGTAAACCGGAAGAGGAAGAGGAGATGCCTTACGCTTACATCAACGCTTTCGACCTGTCCGGTTTTATCGACATGGTGCGCGCGGGGGGAGACCGCGAGGCGGATATGTACGTGCGCCTCCATTATGTCAACCAGATAAATCCGGAGGATAGTACCCGGTTCGCTTGGGGTGTGACGGAACCTTTATTTATAAAATAGAGACAGATGAGAAGAGTGATTCTATGGTCCGGTTGGTGCCTGATGGCGTTATGTGGCGTGACATCGTGCATGGGTGACGGGAGCGGTATGGTCAATTATCACCGGGTCGGCGTGATTCGGGAGAGTCCCATGCGGTGTATTTACACCACGGACGACCAAGGCCGGATATATGTCGTGTCATCCGCCGAGTTCGAGAACCGGACGGACGTGAAGGACGGGGATTGTTGCGTGGTCGATTTCGAGACGAATTTTTCCGAGACTTTGGCGGATGGTGTCTATGACGCCGATATTTATAAATATGATTCCGTGGCGGTTTGGCCTTTGAAAGATAACTTGACCGATACGACCATCGTATTGGAGAACGAGCGTTTGGTGACGTTAGATTTCGGAAAAAGCCTTTATTTGGAAGGACGTTTCTTCTTGCAAAGCCGGCATACGAATCATCAGACGGATCAGAAGGATATCTTCGACCTCTCGTATGACCCGGCGTTGAGGACGGAACAGGATAAGGAGGGACGGACTATCTATAATTTCTATCTTCGTGTGACTCAAGAGGGAGGGACCGGCGATTCGTCCCGTTGGGTCAATACTACCGCGTTCGCAATCGATGATTTCCTTGAATGGGCTAAAGAGGTGGAGTCGGGGAAAGGAGAGGATGCCATCCATTTCAAGATAAACTACCCATCGGGTTTCAACGCGGACACTACCGCTTGCGTTTGGGATGACACGGAGGTATTCACGTTGCGTTTTACGAATTAAATATATATTTTTGTTACCTAAAAGAGGACGAAAAATGTATAAAGAGATATTTAAGAAGGTGATAGCCATTATATTCCAACCGGGAAGAGCTTGGAATTGGTTGGCGAAAAGGGAGGAAAAGCAGGAGGAGTTTTTGTCTCGGTTCGTGTATCCATTGATTGGACTGGTTACCGTGGTCGCTTTTCTGGGCGTTTTGCTCACGCATAAGGAGTTTGATTTGGAATTGGCGTTGAAGACCTCTATCCGGACTTTGGTCTCCGCCTTCGGGGGATTTTATCTGGGAGCGTACCTGATGAACGAGATAGGGCAAGGCCTTTTCAAAAGGGAAAAGGATTTGAGGCTATGGTTGCGTTTCGTGGGGTATTCTTCCTCGTTGATGTTCGCATTACATATCGTCTTGACATTGTTCCCCGAATTCTTCTTCTTGCGGATATTCGTCCTTTATACGTTCTATATCGTATGGGAGGGCGCCGGACCTTATATGGGGGTGGAAGAGAAGGCGAGATTGAAGTTTGTCGGGTTCACCACCGCCGTGATATTATTGACTCCAGTGTTTATAGAGGTTTTGCTTTCCATGTTGATGCCCGGCCTGAGATTTTGAGTGATTGAGCGATGAAAGAGAAAATAAGTAACAACATACAGATTAAGAATAAACGGGCGACGTTCGATTATGAGTTGCTCGATACGTTTACCGCCGGGATCGTGTTGACCGGTACGGAAATCAAGTCCATCCGTTTGGGAAAGGCGAGTCTGGTGGATACCTTTTGTATCGTGGAGAAAGGCGAGCTTTGGGTGAAGAACATGTATATCGCCGAATATTTTTACGGGACGTACAATAATCATAACGCGCGGAGAGACCGGAAATTGCTTTTGACCAAGAAAGAGCTACGGAAGATAGAAGGAACGATCCGGGCGAAAGGATTCACTATCGTACCGACCCGTTTGTTCATTAACGAGAAAGGACTGGCGAAGCTGGTTATCGCTATCGCCCGAGGCAAGAAAGAATATGATAAGCGCGACTCTATCCGGGAACGGGATGACCGGCGGGAAATGGATCGCGCGTTCAAGAGATGAATTATGGTAAAGAAACGTTTTTTACGGCTCTTGCGTGAGCGTATCTTGATCTTGGATGGGGGTATGGGTACCATGATCCAAGGGTTCGGTCTCGGCGAGCGGGATTATAGAGGGGAGCGTTTCGCCGATTTCCCCGGACAATTGAAAGGAAACAATGATTTATTGTCTATTACACGTCCGGATATCATCGCGTCTATCCATCGTCAGTATCTGGACGCGGGAGCGGATATTTTCACGACGAATACCTTTAACGCGAACGCTATCTCCATGGCCGATTATGGGATGGAAGGTTACGTTCGGGAGATGAATATGGCTTCGGGGCGGTTGGCGAGGAATTTGGCGGACTCGTACATGAGGGAACATCCGGAGCGTACGGTATTCGTGGCCGGCTCGATAGGCCCGACGAACAAGACGGCCTCCATGAGCCCGGACGTGAGTGACCCTGCCTATCGTGTCGTGACATATAGGGATTTGTATGGGGCTTATAAGGAGCAGGTGGAAGGTTTGGTGGACTCGGGTGTCGATATCCTTCTTTTCGAGACGGTTTTCGATACGTTGAACTTGAAGGCGGGATTGGACGCGGCGGAATCTGTTTTGGAGGAAAAGGGCGAAGACTTGCCTATCATGGTCTCTTTGACCCTGTCCGCTCAAGGTGGACGGACTTTCTCGGGACAGACCTTGTCTGCGTTCCTGGCCTCCATCCAACACGCGAATATTGTCTCGGTCGGTTTGAATTGCTCTTTCGGGGCCGCCGACATGAAACCCTATTTGCGGGAGCTGGCCCGATACGCCTCATATTATATAAGCGCATACCCTAACGCGGGATTGCCCAATAGTTTCGGCTCGTACGACGAGACACCGGATACGATGGCCCAACACGTGAAGTCTTTCGTGGATGAGGGCTTGGTCAATATCATAGGAGGATGTTGCGGTACGACACCGGCGCATATCGCCCGATATCCGGATTTGGTGAGAGGGGTTAGGCCGCATATCCCGGCTTCGAAACCGGATGTCTTATGGCTCTCTGGGTTGGAGCCACTGGAAGTGAAACCAGAGAACAATTTCGTGAATATCGGAGAGCGTTGTAACGTGGCGGGCTCAAGGAAATTCTTGCGCCTAATCAAGGAGAAAAATTACGAGGAGGCTTTAAGCGTTGCTCGTAAGCAGGTGGAAGATGGTGCCCAAATTATCGATATCAATATGGACGATGGGATGCTGGATGCCGCGTATGAGATGCGGACATTCTTGAACCTGATCGCCGCGGAACCGGACATAGCCCGTGTCCCGGTCATGATTGACTCGTCCAAATGGGAAGTGATAGAGGAGGGGTTGATGTGCGCGCAAGGGAAAAGTGTCGTCAACTCGATTTCCTTGAAAGAGGGAGAGACCATGTTCCTTGAGCGCGCCGCCCGTATCAAACGGCTGGGTGCGGCCGTGGTGGTTATGGCTTTCGACGAGAGAGGGCAAGCCGATACATACGAGCGCAAGATAGATATTTGTGAGCGGGCCTATGTTTTATTGACCGGAAAAGTAGGTTTTAATCCTCAAGACATTATATTCGACCCTAACGTATTGGCCATCGCCACCGGCATGGAGGAGCATGATGGCTACGCCTTGGCTTTTATCCGGGCGGTGAAGTGGATTAAGGAACATTTGCCCGGAGCGAAGGTGAGTGGGGGCGTAAGTAATCTCTCTTTTTCCTTCCGGGGGAATAATTATATCCGGGAGGCTATGCATGCCGTGTTCTTGTATCACGCCATCCGTGCGGGTATGGATATGGGAATAGTGAACCCTTCCGCCTCTGTCCTTTATGAGGATATAGAGCCCAGGTTTCGCTCTTTGCTGGAGGATGTGATTTTGGCGCGTCGCCCGGAGGCCGCGGAGGAGTTGATCGCATACGCCCAAAACGTACATACCCGCGAGGCAGGTAAGGTGGAGGAGAGGCACGAGGCTTGGCGGGAGCTACCTTTGGATGAGCGATTGGAATATGCATTGGTCAAGGGGCTTGGCGAGTACCTTGAGGAGGATTTGCGGGAGGCATTGCGGGTTTATCCGCGTGCGGTGGGCATCATAGATGGCCCGTTGATGAAAGGTATGAACAAGGTGGGAGAGTTGTTCGGTGCCGGCAAGATGTTCCTTCCGCAAGTGGTGAAAACCGCCCGGACGATGAAAAAGGCAGTGGCCATATTACGTCCCGCTATCGAGGCGGAGAAAAAGGCCTCCGGTTCCGCGAGGGAGGGAAAGGTCTTGTTCGCCACGGTAAAGGGTGACGTGCATGACATCGGGAAAAATATCGTTTCTATCGTGTTGGCTTGCAATAATTATGAGGTGATAGACCTTGGCGTGATGGTACCGGCGGAGGTAATCGTGAGGAAAGCGATAGAGGAGAGACCGGATATCGTTTGCTTGTCGGGTTTGATCACCCCCTCGTTGGAAGAGATGGCGCACGTGGCCGATGAGATGCGAAAAGCGGGGCTTACGATACCTATCATGGTAGGAGGGGCCACCACCTCGAAATTGCATACCGCGGTAAAGATAGCTCCACGTTATGGCTATCCGGTCATTCATGTCTCGGATGCTTCCCAAAACCCGTTGATAGCCGCCAAGTTATTGAATCCGGATACGCGTGACGCTTATATAGCGGAACTGACCCGAGAGCAAGAGGCGTTGCGTGCGTCCGTCGGGGAGAGGAAAGAGTCGTTGGTCCCTTTGGCCGAGGCTCGGAAATCTCCCGTGCGAGTGGACTGGAAAGCGTATCGACCCGTGATGCCCGCCCGCCCGGGCGTTCATGTGATTCCCTATATCCCCGTGGAGGAGCTTATCCCCTATATCCATTGGACATTCTTTTTCAACGCTTGGAAAATGCCGGGGCGTTTCGCCGAGATCGTGGGCGTGCATGCTTGCGAGTCGTGTCTTGCCGCGTGGGTGGCCAATCGTCCGGAGGAAGACCGCCCGAAAGTGCGGGAGGCCGTTCGTCTTTATCAGGATGCCGTGCGGATGCTGGAGGATTGGATAATGGCGAAAATGGAGTGTTGCGAGGTGATTTACGGATTTTTCGAGGCGAATAGCGAGGGGGACAATATTCGCTTGGGGGAGATGACATTGCCTATGTTACGGCAACAAACGAGGACGGAGGAGAACGTCTTCAAATGTTTGTCGGATTACGTGATGCCGCTCTCGGAGGGGCGTACCGATTACGTGGGCGCTTTTGTTGTCACGGCCGGGGCTGGTTCCGAAGGGTTGGAGAAGAGATATGAGGCGGAAGGCGATACGTATAAGTTGATGTTGGCGCGGACCTTGATGGACCGTCTGGCGGAGGCCGCGGCCGAATATCTGCATGAGAAGGTCCGTAAGGTTTATTGGGGATATGCTCCGAACGAGAACCTTTCCATTCCGGACCTTTATAAGGTGCGATATCAGGGTATCCGGCCGGCGATAGGTTATCCCTCCTTGCCGGATCAGCTTTTGAACGAGTCGCTGGACGAGTTGTTGGGTATGTCCCGGATAGGGGTACGGCTGACGGAGAACGGAGCCATGTCGCCGGCAGCTACCGTGAGTGGCTTGTATATCGCGCATCCCGCCTCTCGGTATTTCAGGATTGGCCCGATTAGCGAAGAACAGCTCGCTGATTACGCGTCCCGACGTGGATTGCCGGAGGGACGGATGAGAGGGGTATTAAGCGGGAACTTGTAAAAAGTCGAGATTATGGGTTTCGTATATCATGATTTGGGGCAAGTCGCTTACGCTGATGCGTTGGCGCATCAGACCTCCGCTTTCGAGGCGTTATTGAAGGCCAAGATGGAAGGCAGGGAGGAAGATAGTCACCTGTTCTTTTGCGAGCATGAGCCGGTCTTTACGATAGGTAAAAGCGGGAAAGACTCTAACCTGCTGGTCCCGGAGGAGCTTTTGCGGGTTCGCGGCATCCCTTATTTCCATATCAACCGAGGAGGCGATATCACTTTTCACGGTCCGGGACAGATAACGGGGTATCCCGTCTTCGACTTGGAGCGTTGGCATATCGGCTTGAAACGGTATATAGACAGGCTGGAGGAGGTCATCATCCGCTTTCTCGCCCTTTATGGCTTGATAGGCGAGCGTATGGCGGGAGCCACCGGCGTATGGCTTGACGCGGATACGCCCAAGGCGCGGAAGATTTGCGCGATAGGGGTGAAGAGCAGCCGCTTTGTCACGATGCATGGTTTCGCGTTGAACGTAAACACGGACCTCTCTTATTTCTCGTTGATCAATCCTTGCGGCTTCGTGGACAAGGGAGTCTCCTCGCTGGAGCGGGAGTTGGGTGCTCCGCAAGACTTTGCGCTGGCCAAGGAACGGCTTCGCGCGCTCTTTTCCGAGATGTTTCCTTGATTCTCCCTATTTTACAAATTACATACGACCCGTTGGCGGAATGATTTCCATGCGAAGGCCGTGTCCTTCCGTATAAGGACCGTAGTCCTTCGGCGTAAGGACTGCAATCCTTCGGCGTAAGGACTGTAGTCCTTCCGTATAAGGACTATCATACACGTATATAACATTGATAATAATAACTTATAGATTCATCTATTGATTTAATACATGTATCGTATGGCAAGCCACCAATGCGGCGGTTTCGGTGCGGAGGCGGCTTTCGCCTAACGATATCGCTTCAAATCCATTCTTTTCCGCCAATCGAATCTCTTCAGTACTGAAATCCCCTTCAGGACCGATTAAGATTAAGGCGTTTTCTCCGGGATGATAAACGTGTTTCAATAAAGGTTTCTCTTCTTCCTCGCAATGGGCGATGAATTTCCGGCCATCGAAAGGCTCGGAGATGAACCGTTTGAAATCGGTCATGCCATTGAGCCTTGGCAAGGTCGCTTTTTGGGATTGCTTCATGGCGCTGACCAATATTTTCTCCAGCCGGGCGGTTTTTACCTCTTTCCGTTCGGAGAAACGGCAGTTCAGGCAGGTAATCGTGTCGATTCCTATTTCGGTCGCTTTCTCGACGAACCATTCCATGCGGTCCATGTTTTTCGTGGGAGCCACGGCGATATGCAGCTTGAAATTCCAAAGCGCGGGTTGTCTCCAGTTTTCGAGGATTGAGATTTCGCAATGTTTGGTGTTCGCCCGACGGATGGCCGCTTTGTAGAACGTGCCTTTCCCGTCAGTCACTAAAATCTCGTCCCCCTCGTTCAATCGGAGTACCCGTACGCAGTGGTTCGCCTCTTCTTCCGGCAATTCCGGATTCGTGGCGATGTCTGGAGCGTAAAATATTTGCATCTTTATTAATTCGAGATTTGAAATTTAAAGTTTATAAATCATGGTTTTCCTTATCCCAATATCATTCCGATGATTGTCGCGGAAAGCACCGACACCAAGGCTCCGCCAATCATCGTAGGTACGCCGATGCGGGAGACCAGTTCCCGCTTCTCCGGGGCCAGCACGCTCAATCCTCCCAGCAAGATGCCGATAGAGGAGATGTTGGCGAACCCACACAAGAGATAGGTGGACATCAGGATGGATTTGTCGTACATGAACAATCCCGCGTCTTTCCATTGCTGCAATTGGAAATAGGCCACGAACTCGTTCAGGATGGTCTTTTGCCCCAAGAGGGAGCCTGTGAGCAGGATGTCTTGGCTGGGGACGCCTATCAACCACATGAGCGGTGAGACGATGAGGCCCAGTATGAATTGGAAGGTCAGCCCCCGTGACTTCCCGTCCGTGATTTCCGTAATCCATTCGTTCAGTCCCGTATATCGGCCGATGATATCGCTCAATATGTAATTGGCGAAAGCCACGAGCGCGATGAAGACCAACAGCATCGCGGCGATATTAATCATTAGCTTGACTCCCGTGGCGGTGCCGGAGGAGATGGCGGAGAGGACATTGGACTTGTAACCTATCCGTTCGGGGATTGTCACGCGGTCGGTCGCCTCTTCCGTTTGCGGGCAAAGGACCTTGGCGATGACAATCGAGCCGGGAGCCGCCATCACCGACGCGGAGAGCAAGTGGGTGGCGAACATGACTTTCGCGGCGGGGTCCGTGCCGCCTAACATACCGATATAAGTGCCCATCACCGAGCCGGCTATCGTTCCCATGCCGGAGACCATCACGAGGAAAAGCTCCGACCGGTTCATCTTGGGCAGGTAATTCTTGATTAATACGGGCGATTCGCTCATCCCGAGGAAGATATTGCCGGCGGCCACCAATCCCTCGGCTCCGGACACGTTCATGAACTTGCGCAACACCCACGCGAAGGCCTTGACCACTTTCTGGATGATTCCCCAATGGTAGAACAAGGAGACCAAGGCGGAAAAGAAGATGACGATGGGAAGGGAATGAATCAGGAAGCTGAAACCCGCCGTCTTGGAGGCGTAAGGACCTAACAGGAATGCCAGTCCCGCCTCGGTGAATCCCATCAGCTTGACGAATATCTTGCCGCAACCCTCCAACAGGTCGCTCACGAACGGGACATACAACACGGCGAGGGCGAACAGGATTTGGAGAAACAAGCCTCCGCCCACTAATCTCCAGTCGATACGCCTGCGGTCGTAACTCATCGCGTAGGCTATGCCCAACACGGTGAAGATTCCCAACAAGCCTCTTAACAGGGACGTTATCCCGAATCCTTCTCCCTCTATCATAATTCCTTATCCTCTTCTTCCCGCCTACGCAACTCGTCCTTATACATTTTGGCGTATTCGTAGTTCTCCTCCTTGATGGAATCCTCCAGACGTTCGTTTATCTCCTCGGTATCCAAGAGGCTGAGCCATTTCCGTAATTGGGCCTCGTCTTGGATTTCCTCGGGCTCGAGTTCGAGTAGCCTCTCGTTCTCCTCGGATTCGTCGTCCCTCGATACATCGTCCGTCTCTTCCAGTACGACACCGCATTCCCTGACGATTTCCTCCGACGTGTAGATGTCACAATGCACCCGTAGCGCGATGGCGATGGCGTCGGACGTGCGCGAGTCCAAAGCCACCGTACGCTCGCCATCGTAAAACCTTAGCTCGGAGTAAAAAACGCCATCCTCGAATTTGTAGATATAGACCTCCTTGAGGTGGACGTTGAACGCGTGAGCGAAGGTGGCGAATAGGTCATGGGTCAGCGGGCGGGGTGGGACGATGTGTTCCAGAGCGATGGCTATCGATTGCGCTTCCGCCGTTCCTACGATGATGGGAATCCGTCTGGGGCCGTCCTCTTCCGCCAGTATCAACGCGTAGGCTCCGGATTGGATTTGGCTGTTCGCCAATCCTTGTACCTTTAATTTTACTCTTGTGCTCACGGGATGTCAAAGTTTAAATCATTACGCGAAAGTAATACTATTTTTCGGATTACGCGCCTGTTTAGCCGGCGTGTT
>CASEGC010000104.1 GCA_949287365.1 uncultured Parabacteroides sp. | reverse complement strand
ATCCTTTTCTATTCCGCTATTTGCCAAATGGAATTGAACGCTCCGGAGAAGGCGATTCCCCTATTGAGCTCTTTGGTCGAAAAAGGCGACCGGAATCCATATTACCAATCCGCGGAATGGTATCTGTCTATGGCTTACCTGAAAACCAACCAAAAAGAAAAGGTAACGCCTTTATTACAAAGAATCGCCAATGAAAATGGCTTCTACGCCGAGAAAGCGAAGGAACTTCTAAAGAAACTGAAATAAGCGCCTGTTTAAATTTTGAGTTTAAGAGCTCGAAAAGTGTTTTTCTTTCCGTGGAAAGTTGTTTTTAAGTTACCACGGATTAGAAAATAACGTGCGTTCGATATAAGGAAAAAGGGAAAAGAAGGGGCAAAAAACCTCGAACCCTATAGGAAAAAGTTCGTCACATACCGGACAATTCTCTATCTTTAGCCTAAAGATACATATCTGCAGCCTAAAGATACATATCTTTAACCTAAAGATAGATATCTTTAGCTTAAAGATAGAGATTTTATTAAGGGAAAAGGAACTTTTCTCCGGGAAGGAAAGAACTATTTTTGGGGGAGATACAAGTTTTTCCCCTTTGGCTTGGCGTTCTCTCCGGCCTTTTCTTCGCCTTTGGCGTGGCGGGACGTTTCCTTTTATCCTCTTTATTGTTATTTTCGCGTTTGATATATAAATGTATAGTATAAAGAAAGGAAAAAGATGAAGATAGGAGATAAAGTCCGTTTCCTGAATAGCGTGGGAGGCGGTATCGTGCGGGGCTTTCAAGGGAAAGACCAAGTCTTGGTGGAGGACGAGGACGGATTCGAGATTCCGGCCTTCATAAGGGAGTGCGTCGTGGTGGGCGAGGACCCGATGCAGGTGCGTAGCGCGAATCGCCCGAGGGTGACGGTACCCGTTGAGGAACCCACTCCGAGGAAAGAGGAGCCGGAGGAGGTGAAGGTGGAGGAGACGCCCGAGGGCGAGCGCCTGAATATCTATTTGGCTTATCTGCCGGTCGACCCGAAAGCGTTCCAGCGGACGGGCTACGAGGCCTATTTCGTGAACGACAGCAATTATTATCTCCTCTTTAATTATATGAGTCGCTCGAACAACAGCTGGACGAGTCGTTATAACGGGTTGGTCGAGCCAAACACGAAGATTTTCATGGAGGAGTTCGACAAGGCCGTGTTGAACGACTTGGAGCGTGTCTGCGTGCAGTTCATCGCTTTTAAGAAGGATAAACCTTATGCGCTGAAAAACGCTGTCAGCGTGGAGTTGCGCTTGGATACGGTGAAGTTCTACAAGCTCCATTGCTTCATGGAGAACGATTACTTCGATGAGGACGCCCTCCTTTGTCCGGTCGTGCGGAACGACCTGCCGGAGCGGGAGCTGTTGGTCTCCGCCACCGACCTCCAAGAGGCGATGTATCAAAAAGTGCGTGAAGACAGGCATGTCCCGCAATCTATCGTGAAGAAGAAGAGGAACGACACCGCCGTGCTGGAGGTGGATCTCCATATCGGGCAGTTATTGGACAATACGAATGGGCTGAGCAATACGGATATGCTGAATTATCAGTTGGACAAGTTCCGCGAGGTGATGGAACAATACGCCTCCCATAAGGGGCAGAAGATAGTCTTCATACATGGTAAAGGCAATGGCGTGTTGCGCAAGGCGATAGAGAAGGAGCTGAATACCCGTTATAAGCAACATTATTTTCAAGACGCCTCGTTCCGCGAGTATGGTTTCGGGGCGACGATGGTGACAATCCGGTAGCCCATGGCGATAGAGATAGAGCGTAAGTTCTTGGTGGCTGGCGATTTCATGCCGGAAACGGTCGGTTCCACCCGCATCGTGCAAGGATATATTTGCTCTCAACCCGGCCGGACCGTCCGTGTGCGCGTCCGGGGCGAGAAGGGTTTCCTTACGGTTAAAGGCGCGTCCGATGAGAAAGGCTTGAGCCGGCAGGAGTTTGAGTGGCAGATTCCTTTAGCGGACGCGGAACGGCTCATGACGCTTTGCGAGCCGGGAGTTATCGAGAAGGAGCGTTATTTGGTCCCCCATGGCGGACATACGTGGGAAGTGGACGTGTTCCACGGGGCGAACGAGGGATTGACGCTCGCCGAGATTGAGCTTTCCTCGGAGGATGAGCCGTTCGAACGTCCCTCTTGGTTAGGCAAGGAGGTGACTGGCGACCGGCGTTATTATAATTCGACATTAACGAAACAACCTTTTAATAAATGGAATCCATGAAGAGACTTTTTTTATCCGTGGCGGCCTTTTTGCTTGCTCTTCCCGCTCCGGCGGACGAGGGCATGTGGCTGCTCCCGTTGTTGAAACAACAAAAATACCCGGAGATGCGGGCTTTAGGGCTGCGTTTGGAAGCCGATGAGATTTATAGTCCTGACGCCCCGTCGTTGAAGGACGCCGTCGTGCGTTTTGGAGGCGGGTGTACGGGAGAGATTATCTCTCCTGAAGGCCTCGTGCTGACGAATCATCATTGCGGCTATCGGTATATCCAATCCCATAGCTCCTTGGAGCATGACTATTTGACGGATGGCTTCTGGGCGATGTCGAGGGAAGAGGAATTGCCGAATCCCGGCCTGACCGTTACGTTTATCGAGAAGATTGATGACGTGACGGATTATGTGATGGAGAAGTTGAAGACAATCAAGGACCCGAACAGCGTGGAGTTCCTTTCGGCGAAGTATCTGAATCGCTTGGCGAAAGAGAAAGTGGGAGAGAGCTTCTTGGAGAATAATCCGGGGACGGAGGTCGAGATAAAGGCTTTCTATGGTGGTAATAAATATTATATGTTCACGAAGAAGGTTTACTCGGATGTCCGTTTGGTGGGCGCTCCGCCTTCGTCTATCGGTAAGTTCGGTGCGGATACGGACAATTGGATGTGGCCTCGCCATACGGGAGACTTCTCTTTATTCCGTGTTTATGCGGACGTGAACGGGAATCCGGCTCCTTATTCGGAGGATAATGTCCCGCTTCGTCCGAAACGCTGGCTTAAACTTTCCATCAAGGGAGTGGAGGAGAACGATTACGCCATGATTATGGGTTTTCCCGGTCGTACGAACAAATATTATACCTCATGGGAAGTCGCCGAACGTCGGGATATCGACAACGCCGTGCGAATCAATATCCGGAACCTTCGCCAGGAGGCGATGTTGGAAGAGATGTTGAAAAATCCTCAAGTGCGTATCCAATACGCCAGCAAATACGCGAGCTCGACCAATGCTTACAAGAACGCGATCGGGAGTAATTGGGCGATTAATAAGCGTGATTTCGAGCGGGTGAAAGGCGAGGAGCAGGAACGCTTGATCGCTTGGTCGGAGAAAATGTGTGAACCCGCCTATCCGGAAGCGTTGTTGACTTTGGAGAAAATCGTCAGCGATAGGAAAGATTTGCGTTTTCGTAGCTGGATGCTGGATGAGGCGTTGAACCGGGGCATAGAATTCTCTAAAGTCCCGACAGATATCGAGCCTTTATGCGAGGCGTTGGACAAAAAAGACCGGACGGGAATAACTGAACAGGTTGAGATTTTGGAACGTGCCTATAAACGTTTCGCGGATAAGGACTACGCCCCGGAGGTGGACAAGAAAATCGCGAAGGTGATGTTGAAAGAGTATCGGCGTTTGGTCGCTCCGGAATCTCAACCTTTGTATTTCAGGATAATTGACACGAAGTTTAAAGGAGATGTGGATAAGTTCGTGGATTATTTGTTTGAGGTATCTATCTACGGAAGCGAAGAGAATTTCAATAAATTCAAGGCGCGTCCATCCGTGAAAGCTTTGCGGGAAGACCCGATGCTCTTGTTCGCCCAATCCGTTAAAGAGGAGGGGAAGGCATTGAAGAAAGCGTTGGCGGATTTTGATGCCGGATATGCGATCGCGCATCGTACGTATGTGAAGGGACTTTTGGAGATGTATGGCGAACAGGCCAGCTTCCCTGACGCGAATTCTACCTTACGTCTGACATACGGACAGGTTAAAGGATAT
>CASEGC010000103.1 GCA_949287365.1 uncultured Parabacteroides sp. | reverse complement strand
TCCACTACGCTGTAATCATCGATGACCAGCCATAAGGAGGAACGATACACCTGCTTGTTCATCAGGTCGAAGCGTCTCCAGCGGCGCAAATCGTCCCAGCGTTTGCCCTCGAAAGCGAACTCGATGTAACGCTCGTTCATAGACGCCTCGCGGATATCGTTCTGTGTAGAGGCCGTGATGCCGTATCGTCCGTCCGTCGACTCGATGCCGGCGCGCCTGCGGATATCGTACAACACTTGCAGCGCCTCACCGGTCCGCCCGGTCTCGTTCGCCGCCTCTCCATAGTTCATCAGGACTTCCGCGAAACGGATTTCTATCCAATCCACGTCAGCCTCATAAACGGTCGCTGTGTTAACGTCAGGATCCAAGCCTTTGCGTTGGTAGAAATTCGAACTAACACCCGAATTCCCATCTCTTTGGTCTTGATATAAAGTACTATAAGAACCATCATCCATTATTTTCCAAGCGTTCCAATATTTTTGACCATCAGTTAATATGTTATCGCATGGATATTCCATTCCCGGGCAGAATATGGAGGCGTGGAAACGCGGGTCACGGTTCGCATAGAAATCGTTCACGAATTGCTTGTTGTATTCCATATCCGTAGCCAAACGGTTCACGTCCAGCTCCAGCGGAGTTCCATCCGCCTTGGGGAACGCCATAAGTAGCGGCAAGATAGCTTGATTCTGCTCCGCCATATCCTTTGTCAGAGGTAAGGGACGAATATTCTTCTGGTCCAAATAATGATCCGGCCCGTAGAATTGGTTTACCATAATTACCTCGCGGTTTTGCTCGTCGTACCAAATATCCGCGAAGTCTCCCTCGTACAATCCAAATCCCATGCTTTCCAGAAAGTCCACCGCTTCCTTGTTGGCTTGATAAGCGGTTTCCCACCGTGACTGATCATTGTTCGGATTGAACAACGGGCTGGCGTACGCCAGCAAGACACGTCCCTTGAACGCCATCGCGCAGCCTTTATCGATACGCGCATAGTTATTGTCGTCCCACTTGTCGGGCAGCAGGGCTATCGCATCGTCCAAATCCTTTATAATCTGCGCCACGCATTCGCTGGTCGAGTTACGCGGACGGAATAATGATTCCGTGTTCGACACGTCTTGCTCCTCCAATATCAGGGGCACGCCACCTACACGAAACACCTTATCCCAATAATCCCAAGCGCGCCAAAAGAGCGCCTGACCGATATTCCGGTTTTTCTCCTCCTCGCTCATTACCTCCGGACCTACTTCTTCCATATGGCTCAGGAAGAAATTAATCCGGTCAATGTGGGAGTAATCCAACCCTTGCCCGTCATTCTCCACGGAATATTCGCCGCGCACGAATTGGCTCATCTCTTGTACGTTATTCATGCCCTCGTCCGTGTTGTTCGCCTCGATAGGCCACCCCGGCATGATATTTCCGTAAATATTCGCGAGGTAAGAATTTATCATGTTGACATCCGTCCATACGGCATCCGGCGTGATTGACTCCGGGTTCTCATAGTCCAAACTACACCCTTGTAAAAGCAGACCACAAAATAAACCTGTTAATATTTTGAATCGTTTCATTGTTTTCCTCAGATTTAAAATTTCACATCAATACCAAAATTAAATGACCGCATGATCGGATAAGCGTTTCCATTCTCAAGTTCCGGGTCATAATATTTGAAATGGCTCAAGCAGAATAGGTTCGAACCCGTCACGAATACACGCACATTGTCAAATATCTTGTTGTAGAACTGATTCTTCGGCAAATCGTAACTGATGGTCAAGTATTTCAACCGCATGAAGTTGGTGCTTCTGTACCAGAACTGGCTGTCTTTATCCCGATAGGTGCTCGGAAGGTTGGCGGATACCTGTTTCGGCAGCATCGCGTTCGGATTCTCCGGAGTCCAGCTGTTGTCATACCACTCCGACCACATACGGTTCCACTCCACGTTACCCGCCAAGTCGCGGAACGATTTCTTCTCGCCCAATTTACCGGAGAACATCATGTCGATACTCAAGCCTTTCCAGCTTGCGCCTAAGTTCAAACCATAATTTACTGGGAAGTTCTTCGCTCGCAATACGATACGGTCCCAATCATCAATCATGCCATCAGGCGTACCGTTCGGGCCGGAATGATCCCTATAAACCAACATACCTAACTCCGGCTTGATACCGTTGAAGGAGTAATTCGGGTTCGCCTCGTTGAACGCGTCCAATTCCTCTTGCGTGCGAATGATTCCGATCGCGTCCAGACCAACCAAACGACTCGTGGATGTACCGACAGGAATATCAATCCATTGCGCGTTCTCCGCGTAATCCTTATAAAGGATCTCGTTCCAACCGTAAGATAACGTCAAGTTACCCCAATAAGAGAAATCCTTGCTTTGTCCGCGATAGCCCAATTGGAGGTCGACACCCTGCGCGCGCATTTTTCCGTAGTTTTCCGCCGGCATCTCGCGGCTATACGTAGTCGGCAAGGTCTGCATGCGATTGTCCAAGATATCATACGACTTACGATACCAGTAATCCAACGAAAGATTCCAGTGGTCCAAGAAGTTCGCATCAAGACCGACATTGTAGCTCAACGCCTTCTCCCATGTCAGGTTCGGGTTGATCACCGTTCCGTAGCCCATTCCCGCCAAACGGGTAGGAGTTTTCCCAAAATAAGCGGATTTGATTTTATCGCCCGTCGCGATATAAGACTCTTGCCATTGCCAACCACCGACCGAATCGTCACCAGTCAAACCGACCGAACCACGCAGTTTTAAGAATTGGATATATTTCTTGTTGAAGAAGTTCTCTTCAGACAACACCCAACCCACAGAGCCGGCGGGGAAGAAACCCCAACGTTGTCCGGGCGCGAAGTTCATGGAACCATCCTCGCGGAACGAGAACGACAAGAGGTATTTGTCCGCGTACGCATAATTGAACTGACCCACGTAAGACATACGTCCGGTCTTTCCTGAAGGATCTCCACCGCCTTCCGTATATTCGCGTGAACCGTTTGCCGCCCAGAATTGGTCGGTCATATAGAATGGGAAGGTCTCCCGTAAACCGTACACGTTATCCGTGAAACTCTCAGACCACTCGGTCAAGACCACCGCGTCTACCCGGTGTACGTCATTGAACGTGTTGTGGTAATTCAAGTAGAAGTTCAATTGTTGCGTATCGCCCCATTTGGAATCTTTCCGGATATAATCTCTGTTATATTGTCTCGCACGTTGTACGGAAACGATATCCTCGTCGCGTGTGGACATGATACGCCCGTTCGCACCCGAATGTTCGGTCACATACATGTCGTAATTCGTGTAGTACCCATTCACGGTCTCATGTGTCCAACTCTTGCTGTACTGCAAGCTGGCGCTTAGGCCCTCTAGGAATGGCATGTTGTAAGTACCTTTCACGATGAAAGAGGGGCTTAACCGTTTGTCATGGCGATAACCATCGGCTCCCTTCACACGGGCACCCACGTTACCTATCCAACCATAGTCGATAAACTTTCCACTATCGGTGAATACCGGTTGCTCGGGTTGCCAAATGCGTAACTTCCCGTATGTATCGTATTTCCAGTCCGTACCATCGCTGGCGATTAATCCTTTCTTGTCATTATTCAACGCAAATCCGGTGAACAACTCGAAATCTTTCGTTATCTTGGCGGTCACGTTCATACGGATATTATATTTATCGTAAGTCAACGGATCCAAGAAGCCTTCTTGCTTGATGTAAGAAGCCGCACCGAAATATTGGATTCTGTCGCTACCTCCGGATATACTGAAATTGTGGGTCTGCGTGGTAGGAGATTTCCAAACCTCATCCAATTGGTTATATCCGTAACCACCGTTGATGGAGGCGATATGGTCAATCTCCTCTTGTGTCCATTTATTGGTGGCTTCCGGATTAGTTCGGTTGAATATCAAGGCTGTCTGTACGCCGTCCGTCAAGTCATAGCTTTTCGTTCTCGCATCCACGGAGAAACCGTACGAATAATTGATAGAAGGCTTGCCGGTCTGTCCTTTCTTGGTTGTCACGATAACGACACCACCTGATGAACGGGAACCGTAAATAGCGGCGGAAGCCGCGTCCTTCAAAACGGAGATATTGTCAATCTCGTTCGCACTCAAGTTATTGAATTCGCGCTCGTCCCGTACGACACCATCGATAACGTAGGTCACCGGTTGAGGATTGTATTTTTTCTCTTTCCAAGAGGTGGTGGTACGGATGGACAATGTAGGTTTCTCTCCCGGCAAACCATTCACGGTAGTGATATTTACACCCGCC
>CASEGC010000102.1 GCA_949287365.1 uncultured Parabacteroides sp. | reverse complement strand
GCGTTGAACTCCGCGAAACGACGATCGAAGCGCGGGTCTCCGTCGATTACCTTGAAATCGTCCACCGTGACTATCTTGATCTTGTCGGTCGGCGAGATATTCGTGAAACGCATGTTCTCGCCATCCCATTGCAACTCGCGGTGCAGGCCTTGCAACCCGGCCAGACGAACGGCCAAGACTCCCATCACGACCATCTCGTTGAACGGGCCGGAGAACTGGAAGTTCGAGGAGGCCTCCGTACGGTTCTCCGGAGACTCCTTACAAGCACGGATCCAATCCTGCTCATGCGCGTTGGTGTCCCATATATTCCCGTTTCCGCCTTTCACCCTCGGGATGGTCGGTTTCGGCTGGTTGAAATGGTCCATGTCGGTCACAGGCAACAACGTCGGGTTCATGCCGTAGCAACCGGTCATGATCTTGCCTTTCGTCCCTATAAAGATGATTCCGCCGTTCTCGTCCCCCATCATCTGGCCGTCCTTCAACTCCTCCGGACGAGGCGGCATCAGCCCACCGTCATACCAGTAAACCTTCACCTCCGGCATCCTCACGTTACCCTTCGCCGGACGCTCCGGGAACGTATAGGTCACGATCTGGGCGTGAGGGGGAGAATACAGGTTGCTCAACGTCGAGCTACCTATCACGCTCTTCGGGTACTTCAAGTCCAACGCCCAATAAAGCGGGTCCATGATATGACACGCCATATCGCCCAGCGCCCCGGTACCAAAGTCCCACCAGCCGCGCCAGTTCCACGGCGTATAAACCGGATGATAAGGACGCTTCTCCGCCGGACCGATCCACAAGTCCCAATCCAACGTCTTCGGGCACTTGGGCGTATCGCTCGGCTTCATCAGGCCTTGAGGCCAAATCGGACGGTCCGTCCAGCAATGAACCTCATACACCTCGCCTATCACGCCGGACTGGATCCATTCCGCTATCTGGCGGCACCAGTCGAACGAGTTCCCCTGGTTTCCCATCTGCGTGGCCACCTTGTACTTCTTGGCCAGCTTGGTCAACAGACGGGACTCGTAGACCGAATGGGTAAGCGGCTTTTGCGTGTAGCAATGCTTCCCCAAGGTGATCGCGTGAGCCGTCACGCAAGCGTGCGTGTGGTCCGGAGTGGCCACCATCACCGCGTCGATGGATTTCCCCATCTCGTCGAACATGACACGCCAATCCTTGAAACGTTTCGCTTTCGGATAATCCTTGAACGTCTTATCGGCGTAATCCCAATCCACGTCGCACAACGCCACGATGTTCTCCGTGCTCATATTCGCCAGGTTACGACGGCCCATACCGCCAATGCCGATACCCGCGATATTCAATTTATCGCTCGGAGCCGTAAAACCAAAAGATTTACCCAACACGGAACCGGGGATGATTGTCAATCCCGCCGTCGCCATCGCTCCGGTCTTCAGGAATGTTCTTCTTGAAATGTTTTTCATACGCTATTAAATTTTACGATATAAATAAATGCTTAAGTTTACAATGTTGTCAGACGCAAATTACGCCAAGAGACCTTGATACCTCCTCCATCATGGATTTGCAACGCGATACGTCCTTGTCCGGCTCCGATTTTCTCGTCTTGGATATCGACCATCGCCTCGCCATTAAGCCACGTTTGCACATGATCACCCTCTACCCGGATACGCATCGTATTCCAATCACCATATTTCAGAATGTTCTCTTTCTCATCCGGTATCTGAATCAGCCAACCCCTGCCGTACGACTCGTAGATACCGCCCGTGTCATTTCCTTTAGGAGCGACCTCCACTTGCCATCCGTTCACCTTCACGTCCTTAGCCTCCACGAAAGAGCGGATGAAGACGCCCGAGTTACCATCGGCCTCTTGCTTGAACTCTACGGTAAGGTCAAAATCATCATAATACTCGCGAGTAGCCAAATAGCCGTATTTCTTATCCGGACCGCTCTCGCAAACCAGCAGGCCGTCCTTGACATACCACAACTCGGTACCATATTTTTCCCAACCGCTCAAGTCGACCCCGTTAAACAAGTTGACCTCTTTTCCCGCCTTACGAGGCAACTCGCGAATCTTGATATTACGGAACCACGCGGGATAACCATGGTCTTGCAAGCAAATCAGGCCTTTACGCGCCAAACCATACTCCGGAGCGTTCGCCCATTTACCACTATTCTTACGGGAGAACCAATCGTCCGTCCAAGCGTCGAACTCTATGGTCTTCTCGCCATTCATGAAATAGGTGACATGACCGTTATCGAATATAATCTTCGAGTTATTCCACTCTCCCGCCGGATTCACCTTTATCTTATCGAAGTCTGGCAGGTACATCGCGTAATCCACGCCGCAACGTTGCCAATCCTCAATAGGTTCCGCGAAGTTCTTGTCGTCTATCAATTGATATTCCGGACCGGTAACGTAAGGAACCGAAAAGACAGGGTTCTCCACCACATGGTACAAAACGCCGCTATTCCCGCCTTTCGATATTTTCCAATCCCAAGAAAGCTCGAAATTCTCATAAATCTTATCGTTGACGATATAGCCGCTGGCGTCGCTTCCACCGCCATCCGCTTGAATCATACCGTCTACCACTTCCCATGGGCCCGTCAACGAGGTTCCATTATAATCCCGCCAACCGTCCAAGGTCTTTCCGTCAAAAAGGAGTTCCCAGCCTTCCGCCTTTTCCTGCTCCGTCAAAGTGTTGTGTTTAGCGCTATCGCAAGAGACAAAACTCAAGGTCGCGCCCATCGCCAATGTTAAAATTAATAATTTCATATATAATGTGATTATATTGTTAATACAAGTTTAGCGATATTTTATTTATAAGACAAGAGTAATCGACGGTGTACGTAACCGGAAAGGCGCTTTTTTATTTATTTTAACATAAACACGATTCCAATGGATTCCCTCTCGCTTTCCGACTGGAAAAAACCGCCCCAAAAACATCGGGTCCCATGCCATATCATGACATCACGAACGTCAGCGAATACCGCATATCGCCGACAAAAAGATTCGAATATTCCCCTTTCGCTAACACACGATTTTATCAAAAACCGCGAAATAGAAGCGGAAAAGGCCCCGGAAATGGCTTTTCCCCAAAAATCATGCGTATGTTTCGGGTAAAATCCGGCCATTCTCAAAGGCTCAAATAACTATCTCCGAAGGAAAACATAACGATGTCCGAAGGTAAACATCGTTATGTTCGGAAGAAAATATCGTTATGTCCAAAGAAAAACACGACCATGTTTCCGCGAAACGTCCATTTCGAACGGATTTCGCGTCTCTTTTCATCCTATTTCGAAAGGCCATTTTTCAGCATCCGGTTAAATGTCAATATGTTATGAAAATTTTTTCTCGTTTTCGCGAACGTTCCGTCCCTTGGCCCGAAAAAATCGATTCTCCGGGACTTTAAAATACAAAGTGTCAGAACTATCATTTTGCTCATTTCGCCATCTTTTTTTAGATACATTGGTTTTTACGCGAAATATTTTATAGATTCGCGAAGAGATTTAAGATTTCAAAAATCTGGAACATGAAAAATTTATTAGTCATCGCCACTGGCTTACTCCTCCTTGGAACGCCATTGACGGCCCAAACAAAAGTGATAAAAAAGAACGCCGTAAAAGCGAACGATTTCGGAATCACCTATTCGCTGCCCAAGACCTCATTGGTCGTCGACGCGGAGGTGACGAAAGTTACCTGCAAGGTCGGCCCGTATTATCAATACGCGGAGAAATATTTAGGCGTGAAAGATGTCGTTACGGAAGACAAGATCTATTTCGAGCTTGGGAAAATCAACCTCATCAATCGAGGGCTGCCCGACCCGGACCATACATATATTATAGAGTTCAAGCAAGGTACGGTGGCTCCTTACGCGTACTTGACGGAAGAGGGGTTGTTGTGCTCGATTAACGCGCCATATACGCCGACCGAGTCCGAGCTGGAAGCCACGAAAAGGCAAAGGCCCAAGGAAAAGGTGGTGGACGCGTCCGTATTCTCAGAAGAGTTGCTGATGGCGGGCTCCACGGCACGGCAAGCCGAAGTGGCCGCGAAACAAATCTACCGCATACGGGAGAGCCGCCTGAACATATTGACGGGCGAGGCGGATAATTTGCCGCCCGATGGCGACGCCATGAAACTCGTCATCCAGCAACTGGAGGAACAGGAGGCGGCCTTGACCAATCTTTTCACCGGAGTGCTGACGAAAGAGACCGAGCATTACGAGGTTTCCATCATTCCCGAAGAGGATTTGGAGAAAGAAATTATCTTCCGCTTTTCCAAACGACTGGGAATCGTGGACGCAGACGATTTAGGGGGAGAACCTATCTACATGGATTTGAAGGCGATAGAGAAAGCGCCCGTATTGGAGCCCAAAGAGGCGGAAAAGAAAGAGAAGTCCCTGAAAGGGATCGTCTACAACATCCCCGGCAAGGCGAGCGTGGAAATCCGGATGAGCGGCAGGAACCTGTTTAAGGGCGAAGCCCAAATCACGCAATTCGGGACGAGGGAAGGCTTGGCTCCCGTAATGTTCGAGGACAAGAAAGCGCCCGTCAAAGTGTGGTTCTATCCGGAAACCGGAGCTATCAAACAGATTATTCAATAAACAAATATAGTACAAACTAATATTATCTAAAACACATGTTACAAGGACAACCAAAAGGTCTCTACGCGTTATCGCTCGCCAATACGGGCGAACGCTTCGGTTATTACACCATGCTTGCGATTTTCACGTTATATCTGCAAGCCAAGTTCGGTTATACAGCCGCTGAAACTTCCACTATTTTCGCCAGTTTCCTGGCATTCGTTTATTTCATGCCTTTGATAGGTGGTATGCTGGCCGATAAGTTCGGATACGGGAAAATGGTGACCACCGGTATCATCGTCATGTTTGTCGGTTATTTATTATTGGCGATTCCGACCGACTCGGAATCCGGCAAAATCATGATGTTCGGCTCGTTGGCGTTGATAGCCTGCGGAACCGGATTATTCAAGGGGAATCTGCAAGTGATGGTAGGCAATCTGTATGACGCGCCCGAATACAAGAACAAACGCGATCAAGCGTTCAGCGTATTCTATATGGCCATCAATATCGGCGCCATGTTCGCGCCTACGGCCGCCACGAAGATGACCGACTGGATGCTGAGCAAATCCAATCTTTTTTATGACGCCCAAATACCAGCGCTCGCCCATCAATTCCTGAACGGGACAATCACGGCGGAAAACAACACCATATTGGCCAACCTGCAAAACGCCCAAGGCTTCGCGGGAGACACGGCGACGTTCTGCTCCACCTATATCGAGAAGTTGTCCGAAGCCTACAATTACGGATTTGGCGTGGCTTGTATCTCCTTGATTATCTCCATGGCGATTTACGTGGGATTCCGTTCCACGTTCAAACACGCAGACATCAACACCAAGCAGGCGCAAGCCACCCATATCGCTCAAGAGGAATTATCGCCCGCCGAGACCAAACAGAGAATCGTGGCGTTGTTGCTGGTATTCGCCGTAGTCATATTCTTCTGGATGGCGTTCCACCAAAATGGATTGACCCTGACATTCTTCGCCCGCGACTATACGGCAGGCCAAGTGAACGGTTTGGACCGCATCGGTTTCGATGTCATTAACCTGACGCTTCTGGCTATCGCCATTTACGGAGGTTTCGCGATCGCCCAATCCACGACAAGCAAAGGCAAAACGATCGCGGGAATCGTCACCGTGCTCGCGTTGGTCGTTCTGGGTGTCAAATACATGGCGATGGGAGACGACCCTCTCACGGTACTTCCGCAGATGTTCCAGCAATTCAACCCGTTCTTTGTCGTTGTCCTGACTCCGGTGTCATTGGCCTTGTTCGGTTATCTGGCGAAGAAAAAGAAAGAGCCTTCCGCTCCTCGTAAAATCGGATTGGGAATGTTAATCGCGGCGTGCGGATTCTTAATCATGGCGGTCGGCTCCATCGGACTTCCCACGCCGGACGCTTTAGCGGCGGACAGCGGCCAGCAAGTCTTGGTCTCGCCCAATTGGCTGATCTCGACCTATCTTGTCTTGACGTTCGCGGAGCTTTTGCTTTCGCCGATGGGAATTTCCTTCGTATCGAAGGTCGCTCCTCCCAAATATAAAGGAATGATGATGGGCGGTTGGTTCGTGGCTACCGCTATCGGAAACTATCTGGTGGCCATTATCGGATATCTGTGGGGAGGCATGGAGCTTTGGATGGTATGGAGCGTATTAATCGTCCTTTGCCTGCTTTCGGCGCTGTTCATGTTCTCTATCATGAAGAAATTAGAGAAAGTAGCCTAAGGATTTAACCTTTCACCAGAATGAGAAAGTCGCGTACATTCCGTCAAGCCGTTCTCCGTTTCAGAAGATGGAGCCGGAAAGCGTACGCGGCTTTCGTCAGCTTACGGCATGTCGTCACGATCGGGCATTTGTCTTCCTCCATCGCGGATAGCTCACTAAAGAAAAATACATCTTTAAACAAGGGCATTCCAGCGGCAACAGGAAATTCTTTCCCCTTCGGTGAATCCAATATCGAACAAGAGTGGGAAGAAGAACGGGAGAAACAGCTCTCGCGGATACTGGCGGGATTATTCTCATTCTTAAACTTGAGACAAACGATAGAAATCGCTCACGCAGCTTATCGCGTGACAAACGAAATAACAAACTATACAAAGGCGGGGCATATCCTTCAACCGGGATATGTCCCGCCTTTGTTTTCCAATAAAAACGAGACATGAAAATAGAAGAAATCAAACGACACATCTTATCGGGTGGACAAATCGACGAGGCCCAAGCGATAAGCTTGGCGAACGACCCTGAAAAGGAGAAGCTTTACGAGACGGCTCATCAAATCACCCGTCATTTCATGGGCGACAAGTTCGACACTTGTTCCATCATCAACGCCAAGAGCGGCAACTGCGGCGAGGACTGCAAATGGTGCGCGCAATCCTGCCATCACAAGGCGCGCGTGAACCTTTACCCTTTACTCCCCGCGGAAGAGTGCGTGCGCCACGCCGCGCACAACAGGAAGCAAGGCATCAACCGATTCTCGTTGGTCACCAGCGGGAAAAGGCTCTCCGACCGGGAAATCGGACAAATCGCGGATACCGTCCGGCGAATCAAGCGGGAATGCGATATCAAATGTTGCGCGTCGATGGGATTATTGACGCGCCCCCAACTGCGAACGCTTTATGAAAGCGGCGTAGAAAATTACCATTGCAACATAGAAACCGCCCCCTCCTATTTCCACGAACTCTGCTCGACGCACACGATAGAACAAAAAATGGAGACAATCCACGCCGCGCGCGAGATCGGACTCCGGATTTGCAGCGGAGGAATCATCGGCATGGGAGAAACGACGGAACAACGTATTGAGATGGCTTTCTTCCTGCGGAAAGAGGGCGTTTTATCCATACCGCTCAATCTGCTGCGGCCCATACAGGGAACGCCGTTGGAGAACACGCCCGCCTTATCCGAAGAGGAATGGCTGACCACCGTCGCGCTTTTCCGGCTGATTAACCCGACCGCCTATTTACGATTCGCGGGCGGACGGGCGTCGCTCAGCGAAGCGACCCAACGCAAGTCCCTATACATCGGCATTAACGCCGCAATTATCGGCGACCTGCTTACGACCATCGGGAGCAAGGCGGAAGAGGACAAGAAACTGTTTTCTTCCGAAGGATATTCACTCACAGAAAACACGAACTGGGAAAAATGAAAGAGATGACGACAAACGAGCTTCTACGATTCGATAGAGAACATATTTGGCACCCTTACACATCCACTATCGACCCGCTTCCGGTTTATCCGGTCAAGAAAGCGGAGGGCGTGACTATCACGCTGGCGGATGGCCGAAAATTGATTGACGGAATGTCTTCTTGGTGGGCGGCGGTCCACGGATATAACCATCCCGTGTTAAACGCCGCGGCGAAAGCCCAGCTGGAGAAGATGAGCCATATCATGTTCGGGGGACTCACGCACGAGCCTGCCGCGGAGCTTTGCGCCAAGTTGCTGCCTTTGCTTCCGCCCTCGATGGACAAGATTTTCCTCGCGGACAGCGGCTCGGTGGCCGTAGAGGTCGCGATGAAGATGGCAATTCAATATTGGCAGTCCAAAGGTGATTCGCGGAAGCACAAATTCGCCACGATACGGAGCGGATACCATGGCGACACGTGGCATGCCATGTCCGTTTGCGATCCCGTCACGGGCATGCACGGAATCTTCTCCGGCAGCCTGCCCGCGCAATTTTTCATCCCGCAACCCTCCATAAAGTTCGGCGAGCCGTGGGACGACGAGGCGATGAGCCCCCTGCGCGATTTATTGGAAAAACACGCGGAAGAAATAGCCGCGCTGATACTGGAACCTGTCGTGCAAGGCGCGGGAGGCATGTATTTCTACTCGCCGAGCTTCCTCGTCCGGGCGAGGGAGCTTTGCGACCGCTACGATGTCTTGCTCATCTTCGACGAGATAGCCACCGGATTCGGGCGGACCGGTAAATTGTTCGCGTGGGAGCACGCCGGCGTGGAGCCGGACATCATGTGCGTAGGGAAAGCCCTGACCGGAGGATACATGACCTTGTCCGCGACAATCACGACCCAGCCTATAGCGGACATGATTTGTTCCGGCGAGGCGGGCTGCTTCATGCATGGCCCAACATTCATGGGAAATCCGTTGGCTTGCGCCATCGCCTCCGCCTCCATCTCCCTGCTACTCGCCAACCCGTGGCAGGAGAAGGTAAAACGCATAGAGGAACAGCTGCGGAAAGAGCTGGAGCCCGCCTTCGGGCTGCGAGAGGTAAAAGAAACGCGCGTCTTAGGCGCGATCGGCGTCGTAGAAATGAAAAAGCCTGTCGACATGGCTACGCTGCAACGCCGCTTCGTAGAAGAGGGAATTTGGGTGCGCCCGTTCGGAAAACTGGTCTACCTGATGCCGCCGTTCATCATCAAGCCCGACGAACTGTCCCGATTAACCACCGGATTGTTAAACGTATTAAAGAAACCAGTCTCATGACATTTTACGAGGAAAAATTAGCGACGATAGAGTCCTCCGGCAATTTGAGGAGGCTCCCCCGGGTGGAACACCAAGGGAAATGGATAACGGACGGTGGAAGGCGCATGTTGAACCTCTTCTCCAACGATTACTTGGGTCTGGCGGCGAGCGAAGAGCGGCAGGAGGAATTTTTAGCCTCCATCCAAGGAAAATACCTCCCGCTAAGCTCATCCTCCTCCCGATTGCTGACGGGAAACTTCCCTGTCTATACGGAGCTGGAGGAACGGATAGCAAGCTCGTTCGGCAGGGAGGCCGCCTTGCTTTTCAACAGCGGTTATCACGCCAACACCGGTATATTGCCCGCCTTGGCGGACAAACGGACGCTCATCTTGGCGGACAAGCTGGTGCACGCGAGCATCATCGACGGAATCTTGCTGAGCGGCGCTCCGTTCCTGCGGTACCGGCATAACGATTACGGGCAGCTGGAACGCCTCCTGCGAAAGCACGAGAAAGCGTACGACCGCGTTTTCATCGTCACCGAAAGCCTATTCAGCATGGACGGGGACGTGGCTGACCTGCGGAAGCTGGTGGAATTGAAAAAAACAGCTTCCAACATCTGTTTATATGTCGACGAGGCGCACGCCATCGGCGCGAGAGGGGAAAATGGGTTGGGCATAGCGGAGGAACAGGCTTGCGCGGGAGAGATAGACCTGCTGGTCGGTACGTTCGGCAAGGCGCTGGCGTCGATGGGAGCGTATGTCGTTTGCTCGCGGGTCATCCGCGAATATCTAGTCAATACAGCTCGGCCGCTCATATTCAGCACCGCTCTGCCTCCTTTCCAAATCGCGTGGACGCTTTTCGTATGGGAAAAACTGCCCTCGCTCGCGGAAAAGCGGGAAAAACTGCGGAGGAACAGCCGCCTTTTGGCGGACTCGCTCCGCGGCAAAGGCGGAGAAATCAGCCAGAGCCATATCGTCCCCTTCATCGTGGGGGAAAGCGAAGATTGCGCGCGAAAAGCGGAAGAACTGCGGCGGAAAGGATTCTACTGCCTGCCCGTCCGTCCGCCTACGGTGCCGAAAGGCACGTCGCGTATCCGTATCTCCTTGACCGCCGACATAGAGGAGGAGGAGATACGGCGATTCATCCAAAACATCGAATAAAAGAGAAAAAAAGTATGCGTATCGATAAACAAAGAGACGAACAAGCTCCGAGCCTCATATTATGCCTTTCCGGATGGTCGGCTCCCCCTGAGCTTTTCCGGCACCTGAATGTACCCGAAGGAATGGACCTTTGGATAGCGTACGATTACAGGAACTTGAGTTTTGAGGAGGATTTGACCCGATATGAGAGCGTCCACCTTGTCGCGTGGTCGCTCGGCGTGTGGGTAGCCGATTTCTTATGGGCGGGAAGGCCTGCTTTCGCCAGCGCGACCGCTATCAACGGGACGCCATTCCCGATAGACGACCAGCGGGGCATTCCCGTCCGGATTTTCGAGGGAACGCTCGCCAATCTCGACGAGGAGAGCCTGCGAAGGTTCAACCAAAGGATGTGCGGCGACCGCGCCACCTTCGCGCGCTATACCGGCCTTCCCGCGCGCCCGCTTCAGGAGACGAGGGAAGAATTAAGCGTTTTGCGCGACCGGATTTTGGCTGAAAAGCGCATCGGCACGATGAATACCGCTCTCGCGGAGAAAGATTTTTGGAATCTGACCATTATCTCGACCGGCGACCGGATTTTTCCGCCGGAAAACCTGCGCCACTATTGGACGCGCCGATGCCGGACGCGAGAAATAGCCGCTCCTCATCTCCCCTTTTATCAATTTCAAGATTGGGACGAGCTATGGAAATAATCAGGCGAGAAAGAATACGCGAACGTTTCGGGAAAGCCGTCGCGACTTACGACCGGCATGCGGAGGCCCAGCGGCGGATTTGCGCACGGCTGATGGAGCTGTTGGAGCGATATACCGACCTTGTCTTCCCGCGAATGTTGGAGATAGGTTGCGGAAGCGGCTACCTCACCCGCTTATTGAGAGAACGATGCCAAATCGAAGAATGGACGTTGAACGACCTTTGCGCCGAATGGCTGCCCGCGCTGAAAGTGTCATTGCCCGGCCTGGATTTCCGTTTTATCGCCGGCGACGCGGAACGAACCGGGTTTCATGGGCCGTTCGACCTTATCGCCTCCGCTTCCACCCTGCAATGGATGACGAACCTACCCGCCTTCCTGCGCGAGCTCTCCACACGGTTATCCGAGCGGGGCGTGTTGCTGTTCAATACCTTCGCGCCGGACAATTTACCGGAAATACGGGCGTTGACAGGCGAAGGATTGCCCTATCCCGCGTCCGGACAGATAAGAAAGTGGCTTTCGGAGGATTTTAACGTCATCCGCGAGGAAGAGGAGCGTATCACGCTAACGTTTAAGACTCCGATGGAGGTATTGAGGCACTTAAAATACACGGGAGTGACCGCGAACTTCAACGGCGTCTGGACAAAAGGCAAGCAGGAGCGTTTTCTCACGGAATATCCGCGATTTTTTCCCAGCGATAAGGAAAACGGTGTCACGCTGACCTATCATCCGATTTATTATCTCGCGTTCAAGAAATGAAAGGTGATAAAGATTTTATCAGGTTTTCCGCGACCGCGGAAACCGCCGGCGAGAGAAAAAATCGCTTTCCGCGGCTGAAGAAAGTAACAACGAGAGAAAAGATTGCTTTTTGCGTACGAAGAAAGCAACAGCGAGAGAAAAAATTGCTTTTTTCGTATGAAAAAAGTAACAACGAGAGAAGATGTTGCTTTTTACGTACGAAGAAAGCAACAACGAGAGAAAAAATTGCTTTTGTTCTCAAACAAAACCAACAGCAACACTCAGCGACCGATTTGTTCGCAAACTAAATTAACATTTGGCTTAAAAAGTATTTTTCTCGGACGCAAAAACCATAATGACAAAATTATTGACATACAAATTTATTTCAAATAAGAAACAAAAGAAAAATATGAAAGGAAAAGTATTATTTATCTCCGGTATCGACACGAATATCGGAAAAACGTTCGCCACGGGCGCTATCGCCAAAGCGTTGGCCCTCGCGGGGAAAAAAGTAATCACGCAGAAGATGGTGCAGACCGGATGCGAGAGAATATCTGAGGATATCGAGACGCATCGTCGTATCCAAGGCATATCATTCACCGAGGAAGACGAGCGCGGGCTTACCTGTCCTTACATTTTCACTTACCCCTGCTCACCACACATGGCCGCGGAGAGGGACGGGCGAAGCATCGACCTCGACAAGATTACCCAAGCGACCGAACGCCTCCGAGAACGCTACGAGTATGTCCTCTTGGAAGGCGCCGGCGGCCTGATGGTTCCAAATGATATGAACTCCCTCGCCATCGACTATGTGAAGGAACGAGGCTATCCGCTGTTGCTTGTCACCTCCGGAAAGCTCGGCAGCATCAATCATACGCTGCTTTGCCTCTTCGCCTGCGATAAATACGGCATCGAGGTGAAAGCTATCGTCTATAATCTCTATCCCAAGGCCGACCCGCTCATCGAGGCGAATACGTTGGATTATTTACGGATGAAATTCCCGCGTATCCCGCTCCTGCTCCTTCCGGAGGTCGGCGACAGGGCCGAGAGCCTACCTGACATCCGTCCGCTGCTTTAAGCCGCCGCGAAGTCTTAAATTATAGAAGGCGCATCCACAATTCGTAACCAAAATGTATAATTTAGACCTATAATTCTTATTTTCGCGTCATGAAACTGACACGTTATACGATACAAGGCTTATTACTCCCCATATTTGTCCTCTTACTGATATGGGGAGGTATTTTTTGTCTCATGATATCGCGCGTGGAGAATATAGCCCCTTCCGCGCGGAGCGAACTGATTCAGATAAGCTTTTTCGGGATAACCCTCCTCTATTTGCTCCTTATAGGATGCCTGTCATGGATTCTTCGCCAAAGGCTCGGCCGCGAGCTTAAATCGTTATATAAACTGCAGAGTTGGCTGAAGAGTTTCCATCCCGGAAATAGCTCCAATCTCCCTTTGGACAATCCCAGCGCTATCGACGAGTTCAAGACCTTGAGCGAAATCGCGCGAGAGAGCGTGTGCCATTACGATAAGCTCTATACCGGGCAAAAACAGTTCGCCGAGAACGCCGCCATCGAATTAAGCGAACCTCTCGCGGCCTGTTTCAGCCAAGTGGACGACATAATCTCCGAAAACGACATGGAGCGGCGTCACAAGGAGCTGAAAAGCCTGCGCCAAGCCTTGGGAGGGGTTATTCGCCTGAACGACTCGCTCCTCGCGCTCTCCCGCATCGAGAGCATGGAAACCCTTGAGCCCAGAGAGATTTATATGAACGACCTCATCCACGAGACATTGAGAGAGATTAACGAACTCTATGAGGACAAAGCGTTACACCTGCGCTTCACCGAGAAGGAGAGTTTAGTCTGCACGATGAACTACGGGCTGGCCCGTCTGCTAATCGACAAACTGCTAAAGAACGCTTACGTCCACAACACGAAGGAAGGCCGCGTCGAAATCGTCACCACCCGCGATACGCTCATTATCTCGAACACGGGAGCGGATAAACTGTTGGATGACGAATTCCTTACCCGACGTTTCACGCGGCGGGAAAGTCGGGAAACCTTCGGCGGCGAAGGATTGGCCATCGTACGTTCCATCACGGAGCTGTACTCCATCCAAATCCGTTACGAATACAAGGAGGGGATGCATCATTTTACGCTTTCGTTCCATTAACCGGCGGAATTCCCAAAATTTTACAGAATCTACCCCTTTCTTCGCGGTAGAAATAAATTTATAATATTCACTACTTAATAAATGATTAACGTATGAAAACTAATGTATGGATAATGATGGCTATCGCGTGCGGCTCTTTCGCTTTCACCGCATGCGACGATGACGACGATAACCGCATCGCGCCCGACAGCGTGGTAACAAAAGCGTTCGACAGCCTATATCCCAACGCGCAGCGTGTCTCTTGGGAGTATGAAGACGGTTTCGTGAAGGCGGAATTCTATACCGGACGCTACGAGTCCGAGGCTTGGTTCGACCATCAAGGAAATTGGTTCCTGACCGAGACCGACATTCCTTACGAGAGCCTTCCGGAAGCGGTTAAGAGCAGCTTCGAGAGTGGAACCTACGCGAACTGGCGGATAGAGGATGTCGATATGTTGGAACGCCCGGAAACCGGAACGGTATACGTCATCGACGTGGAAAGCGGGGAACGGGATGTCGATTTGCGTTACATGGATAACGGCACGCTCATCAACGAGGGAAATACCGGCAACACCGGCGACGAGAATCGCCCGTCCACCGTGCCAAGCTCCATCCGGGAAGCGGTATTGAGCCTGTATCCGGGAGCGACTATCTTCGAGATTGACACGGACCGGAATGGTACCGAGGTCGATATCTGGCACGACAATCTTCACAAAGAGGTATGGTTCAGCGCCAATAACGAATGGATCATGACGGAGACCGATATTTCTTACCAAAACCTTCCGGAAGCGGTCAAGAACAGTTTCGAAAGTGGCGCCTACTCCAATTGGAGGGTAGAGGACGTCGATATGCTGGAACGCCCGGAGAGCGGAACGGTTTACATTATCGACGTGGAAAGCGGAGAGCGGGATATCGATTTGCGCTACATGGATAACGGTACGCTCATCAACGAAGGGAATACCGGCAACACCAGCGACGAGAACCGTCCCACCATAACGCCAAACTCCATCCGGGAGGCGGTATTGAGCCTGTATCCGGGAGCGACCATCTTCGAGATTGACACGGACCGGAACGGTACCGAAGTCGATATCTGGCATGACAACCTCCACAAAGAGGTACGATTCGACACCAACGACCAATGGCTTTATACGGAGTGGGACATTCGCCGGACGGAAATCCCCAGCGTTGTCCTGAGCGCATTCAACGCTTCCGAATACGCTTCCTACCGGATTGACGACACGAACGTCATCCAAAAAGCCGATGGCATCTACTACGAGTTCGAGTTGGAGCGCGGGGAGCGTGACATCATCCTGCTTTTCGACGAAGCCGGAAATATCGCTCCTTCGACGATTTAAGACGAAAGGACATAAAATTAAAAAGAGCGCACGGATTACGTGCGTTCTTTTTTTTACCTTTGCCTGTCGAAAAACAGGATAAATATGCTACGAATATTGGCGGCGTTCATATTTTTCACCCGATTGCCTTTTGGAAGGCTGGCGGAAATACCGGCGGAATATTTCAAGAACATCGTAAGCCATTGGGCGTTGGTGGGCTGGTTGACGGCGGGAGCGTCGGTCTTGGTTCTGTACGCTGCCTCTTTTTTCCTTCCGGCATCCGTGGCGGTATCGTGCGCCATCATTACCCGCCTGCTGATAACCGGCTGCCTGCACGAGGATGGCTTGGCGGATTTTTTCGACGGCTTCGGAGGCGGGACAAGCCGCGAGCGTGTATTGGAAATCATGAAAGATTCCCATATCGGGAGTTACGGGGTTATCGGATTGATTTCTTACTTCGGTTTATATTACTCGTCGCTGAACGCGCTTCCCATCGAATTGGCGGGATGCGCTATGCTGGCGGGCGACCCGTTTTGCAAAGGCGTGGCGGGCATGATTATCAACCGTCTTCCCTACGCCAGGAAAGCGGAGGAGGCCAAAAGCAAAATAATCTACAATCGCATGACCGCGAACGAATATCTTTTCTGCGCCGTCTGCGCCCTGCTTCCCTTGGGATGGTTGCCGCGAGCCGAATACCTATGGGCGTGCCTTTTTCCCGTAATCACGTGGTATCTGCTCACCTCGCTCATGAAGAGGAAGATTCAAGGCTACACAGGCGATTGCTGCGGGGCTACGTTCCTGCTCTGCGAGTTGAGTTTCTATTTCGGTTTTGTCATCATCTATCAAACGATACAATAATATGAAAATCTATCTGATAAGACATACCTCTGTGGATGTTCCGGCCGGCTTCGCTTATGGACAGACGGACGTTCCCTTGAAATCGACATTCGACAAAGAGGCGGAGGCGGTGAAAAAAAGGCTCGAAGGAGTGACGTTCGACCACGTGTGGTGCAGCCCGCTAAGCCGCTGCGTACGGCTGGCGGCCTATTGTGGCTATCCTGAGGCGGAAAGGGAGGAACGAATCAAGGAAATCAATTTCGGGGAATGGGAAATGAAAGCGTGGAGCGAACTCTCCGACGATTCGTACTCCGAGGCTTGGTTCGAAGATTGGATAAACACGCCTGCTCCCGGCGGTGAATCGCTCCGAGAGATGTACGACCGAGTGAGCGGCTTCCTCGACGAGCTGCGGGAAGGCGATTTCCGGCGAGTCTGCCTGTTCGCTCACGGAGGCGTATTGACTTGCGTGCGAGTTTACGCCGGAGAATATCCGCTACGGGAAGCGTTCAAGAACGTTCCCGCTTACGGAGAAATCATACGATTACGATGGGATGAATAACAACTAAAAAATAATCACGCATGAAAAAGATTACAACTCTATTCGCGGCGACCCTGCTCTTTCTCGCGGGATGCTCCAGCGTCCCGCTGACCGGGCGCAAACAAGTATTGCTGGTATCGGACCAAGAGGTCTTGTCGTCCAGCCTTACGCAGTATAATGATTACATCAAGAGCGCCACGAAATCGACCGATAAGGCGAAAAGCGCGATGGTGACCCGGGTCGGCCAGAAAATCGCCGCCGCGACGGAACAATACTTGCGGGCGAACGGAATGGCCGACGAGGTAAAGAACTTCGCTTGGGAATTCAACCTCGTGAAAGACACGCAAGTGAACGCCTTCTGTATGCCGGGCGGTAAAATCGTCGTGTACGAGGGATTGCTCCCGCTCGTGGCTTCCGACGACGAATTAGCCGTCGTTTTAGGACATGAGGTGGCGCACGCCGTGGCGAAACACAGCAACGAGCGAATGAGCCAGCAACTGATGGCGCAATATGGGGCCGCCCTGTTAGGAGCCGCCGTCAATAACAAGAGCCAAGCGGTACAGCAGGTCGCCAGTACGGTTTATGGAATAGGAGCGCAATATGGCGTGATGCTGCCTTTCTCGCGCAAGCATGAATCGGAGGCGGATTACATGGGACTGGTGTTCATGACGATGGCGGGATACAATCCGGACGTGGCTATCAATTTCTGGCAAAAGATGTCGGCGGGCGGCGGCTCCACGCCGGAATTCATGAGCACGCACCCCAGCGACGCGACCCGTATAGCCGATATCCGAAAGGCGTTGCCGGAAATCAAGGCGAAATACCAGCGTTAAACGGTGATTCCCATCTTCCGCATCAGGAAACAGGCGTTCATGTTCCGGGCGACGCCCTCTCGCAACCGATAGGAGAACGACAGCTCGTCGCCCCGGATATCCGCCTCGAAACGGTAATCGCGGATTTGCTCGGGAAACTCCTCCTCCAACGAGCCCAACACCAAATCGTGCGTGGCGATGATGCCGCAAGCGCCGAACGACACCAATTGCTTCATCAACGCGAGCGAGCCTTTCTGCTTATCCACCGAATTCGTTCCTTTCAAGATCTCATCAAGAACAATGAATAATTTCTCGCCCGCCCGCAAACGATCGATAATCATCTTTAATCGTTTCAACTCCGCGAAAAAATAGGACTCGTTGCTCGCCAACGAGTCGGAGGTGCGCAGGCTGGTGACCAAATGGGCGGGATAAACCGTCAACGAGTCGGCGAAGACCGGAGCTCCGACACAAGCCAACAGGAAATTCACGCCCACCGTACGCAGATAGGTGCTCTTTCCCGCCATATTCGCGCCCGTGATAATCAGGAAACGGGGTGCCTGACGGATATCGATATCGTTGCGCACGCAGACGGCCCAGTTCAGCAGCGGATGCCCCAACGCCTTCCCCTCCATCTTGAAATAGGAATCGGCTATCTCCGGATAGACATAATCGGGATGGTTGAAAGCGAAGCCGCCAAGCGAGCACAAAGCGTCGAAGCGAGCCAAAGCGTCGAACCACTCGGAGAGCTTGTCCGCGTAAGCCCGGTTCCAACGTTCCAACCCCATCGCATGCCTCGTGTCCCGCAGATAGAGGATATTGAAAATGAGTCCCGCCAAGCTGAAACGCTGGTCCAAGCCGCCGATATAGGCGGAGAGCCGTTTGATGGCTTTCGAGGCGGGCTCGCGTCCTTTCATCAGCTGGCCGCGAATCTCCCGCATCTCCGCCGAGCGGAATTCCTGTCCCTCGACGCACGCCATCAGCTTAGCGTAAGCCTGAAGTATGGATTCCATCTTATTGACCGTCGCATAAAGTGCGTTGACCTCCTTGCTCCGGCAATAAGCGACCACGAGGGCGAGCAGGAAATAGACGTTCAGCACGCCACCGCCTATCCAACCGAGAAGATAACCGCCGCCCAACGCGAGCCACAAAACGGGCACGAGCCAAATCAAGACCCGCCACACGAGGCTGTCCGCGAACTTGCTCTCCCGCCGGGCGAGCCGCTCCAGCAAAGCCAAATCGCCCTCGCCTTTCCGTTTCTCACGGCGTACGGTGCCCGTCACGTAGAAATGTTGCCTCAAGGCCGATAGCGAAGCCATCTCCCTCACCGCCTCCTGCCGTCCGAGGATTTCCTCTTTCCTTGTCGACGGGCTCAAGAACCAGCCGGCCAACCGCTCGCGACCAAGGGAAGTCGCCGTTCGGTTGATAGATTGGAACAACGAGTGTTCGCCAAACAAATCCAAGTCCAGGCTGAACGGGTGCGCCCCGTCGCGTTTCTCCTCCGCCCCGTCGAACGCGCCGAAATCATAGTCCAGCCCCTTCAGCTCATTCTCGTTCAGCCGGACCATCGCCTCCGCGTAAAGTTTCTTCGCGTACAATTTATTATGCAGCCACATCAGGAAAGCGAACACCCCGGCATACAGGACCGACACGGCGGTAAGGCATCGCCAACCCGCATCCCGAAGGAGCCACAGCGTGAGGACCGCCAGCGCCACCAACACCAGCCGGGAGCTTCCCAAGCCATATATCCTCCGTCCCAAATCCCTCGACCGCTTCCCGTAAGCGTCGACATTCCCCCTATAATAAGCGTATATCTTTTCCATAAGCCGCGAAGATAATAGGAAACGTGAAATCCGCAAGGGGAAAAACTCAAGCTCTCCCAAGGAAAAACCGCGAGTCTCACTATAAAAAATACCATCTCTTCTTATAAAATCTCTATCTTTAGCCTAAAGATACATATCTTCAACCTACAGATACATATCTTTAACCTAAAGATATATATCTTCAGCTTAAAGATAGACTTTATATCGGCGGGAAAGGAACTTTTTCTCGGCACGCGACGAAGAATTCCCCCGGCATATCCGTTTTTCTTCCGCTATCCTTCCGCGTTTACCTCGAAAAACAGGAGACGTTTTCGCCTTGTTAAAAAAAAATTACTATATATTCGCGTTATTTGATTGCCTAACTAAACAGAAGAGACATTATGATGTTAACAGCCATGATCGCCGTGTTCTTGCTGGGCTATTCGCTAATCGCCCTCGAACACCCCTTACGAGTGAATAAAGCAGGGACAGCCTTGCTGACGGGTACAATCCTTTGGGTCATGTACTTATACACGGGCGTAGCCACGCTCCCCGCCATCGAGGGACAGCTGCTCGAAAGCGCCGGAGAGATAGCCGAGACCCTTATCTTCCTGATTGGAGCGATGCTCACGGTGGAGCTGGTCGACTCCCACGGGGGATTCTCGTTCATCACCAACCGCGTCTCCACGAAAGACAAGCGGCGGTTGCTTTGGCTCATAGCCACGATTACCTTCTTCCTCTCCGCCGTGCTGGACAACCTCACGACCTCCATCGTGATGGTCATGCTACTGCGCAAGCTGGTGGGCGACCCCAAGGAGCGGTGGGTGTTCGGCAGCGTCATCATCATCGCCGCCAATAGCGGAGGCGCGTGGTCGCCCATCGGCGACGTGACCACCATCATGCTTTGGGTGCGCGGCAACATCTCCACCGCCGCCACGATACCGAACCTGTTCTTGCCGAGCGTCGTTTCCGCCCTCATACCCGTCCTCATCGCCTCGCGTTACCTGAAAGGAGACCTCGTGCCACCCGACACCGCCTCCGCCTCGCGAGCGGATGAGGGACTGACGGAGAAGCTGCCCGCGAAGACGAAGCTCACGATATTGATACTCGGCGTCTTATGCCTGCTGTTCGTCCCCGTTTTCAAGACCATCACACACCTGCCCCCGTTCATGGGCATCTTGCTGGGCGTGGGAGTCTTGTGGATTTATATGGAAATCATGTACGCACGTTCGCCTATTGAGGAGAGGCTGAAGCTGCCCCTGTCGAAAGTGGTACATCGCATCGACGGGACGACACTCCTGTTCTTTCTCGGCATCCTCCTCGCGGTAGACGCCTTGCGGCACGTCGGAATCCTGTCCGACTTCGCCTACTGGCTGGACAAGAATGTCGGTAATGTCTATATCGTCAACCTGATTATCGGCACCCTCTCCGCTATCGTGGATAACGTTCCGCTGGTGGCGGGCGCGATGGGAATGTATCCCGTGGCGACGGCGGAGATGGTGGCCGCGGCGAGCGACCCCGTTTACCTCTCCCACTTCATGCAGGACGGCGTATTCTGGCAATTCCTCGCCTACTGCGCCGGCGTAGGCGGAAGCATGTTGATTATCGGCTCGGCGGCGGGCGTGGTGGTCATGGGCTTGGAACGTATCAACTTCATCTGGTACTTGCGGAAAATATCCCTCCTCGCGCTTATCGGATACCTCGCGGGAGCTGGAGTCTATATCTTGCAGAATCTACTTTTCTAAAACTTGAGGAAGACGAACATGATACTGATAGCGGACAGCGGCTCCACGAAAACGGAATGGGGATTGGTAGACAAGGGAACGCTCCTGCGGACTGTCCTGACTCCCGGTATCAATCCCTATTTCCAAACAGAAGAAGAAATCGCAGAGATAATAGCAGAGATAATAACGGACAACCTATCACCCGTCATCGGGAAAGAACCGATAGAGAGGGTCTATTTCTACGGAGCGGGCTGCGCCACGCCAGATAAGGAGGAGATGATTCAAGCGGCCGTCCGTTCCTCCTTGGGCGTTCCGGCGGAGGTCCATAGCGACCTGTTGGGGACGGCCCGCGCCTTGTGCGGCACACGCTGCGGAATAGCCTGCATATTGGGCACGGGCTCCAACTCCTGCCTTTACGACGGGGAGAGAATCGTCGAGCATATCCCGCCGTTAGGCTTCATCCTTGGCGACGAGGGGAGCGGAGCCGCCTTGGGGAAGGCGTTGATACGCGATTGCCTGAAACGCCAACTGCCCGCGCCATTGATAGCCAAGTTCATGGAGCGTTACGGACTGACGCTCTCCTCCCTTCTCGAACGGGTCTATAAGCAACCGTTCCCCAATCGCTTTCTCGCCTCCTTGTCCCCCTTCCTCGCGGAGAACATCGCCGAGGAGCCGATATACCGGCTCGTGTACGACAACCTCAAGGAGTTCTTCCGCCTGAACGTGACACGCTATCCGGGATATGACCACCTCCCGGTCCATTTCGTCGGCTCCATCGCCTTCCATTACCAAGAGGCGCTGACCGATGTCGCCCGGTCGTTCGGCATTCACATCAGCTCCATCGAGAAAAGCCTGATGCCCGGACTCACGCGATATCATTCGTAAATAGAGCCAAGTTTTTGTATATTCGCGGCACGAAAACCATTAAAACGATTATATCCATGAGTTTCATCACTAAACTATTCAAGAAAGAGACACCCGAGGCGGAAGAGACGAGCAAAGGAAGCGTCGAGGAGTTCGTCTCACTCGTCCGGGTCTATTATCAAGCGGTCATGGCGGTCAACTTAGGTATCACCAACCTGAATATATTGGCGGACATGGCCCTGTTCAAGCGGATGCTGAAGATTCCGACCCAGAACAACAAACTGGGCGTGGCGGAGAAGGCGCGGGTCCGCAAGGTACTGATGCAAGACTACGGCTTGAAGGAGTACTTCTTCAAGGAGATGGACAACTCCGTGAAGAAGAATTGCCGGACCATAAACGACATCAAAGGTTACTTCTTCATGTTCCAAGGTTTCTGCGGTGACCTGTTCAACCTGCTGGGTAACCTGATGCACTGGAAGTTCCGCTTCTCCTTGCTCGTGAAGAAGCTCCTGTACAACATGACCACCAAGATGGTACACGACATCATGACCAAATCGGAGTGGAAGGAGGTGAACGTGCAGAAGGCGGCGTGGAGCGTACGCAAATACGCCGAGCACTTAGGCTACTCCGAGCAATGGGTCATCGACTTCGTGTATAACGTGGTCTTGCTGGCGCGCGACGAGCAGAAGAAGGAACTGAAGAAACGCAAGGAATCATGAGAACCGAGACTCACCCTCTCGGTTTCTTCCTGCCCGAAAGCACGAGGCTGCTCATGTTAGGGAGCTTCCCGCCGCCCAAGGCGCGCTGGTCGATGGACTTCTACTACCCGAACATACAGAACGACATGTGGCGTATCTTGGGAATCATCTTCTATGGGAACAAGGACCACTTCCTGCTGGGGCCGAAAGCCTTCAGCGAGGAGAAGGCGAAGGCCTTCTGCCGGGAGAGAGGTGTCGGGCTGGGCGATACCGCCCAAGAGGTCATCCGGCTGAAGGAGAACGCCTCCGACAAGTTCCTTGAGGTGGTAAGGCCTATCGACTTGGAAGAGGTCTTGGCGCGTGTGCCCCGTTGCGAGGCCATCGTGGTCACGGGGCAGAAGGCGATGGACACGCTCCTCTCCGTCGTCCCCGAGGCGGAGGAGCCGAAGGTAGGCGCTTACACGGAGCTTGTCTATCGAGGGCGAAGGCTGAAGCTGTTCCGCATGCCCTCCTCCTCAAGGGCGTACCCCAAGCCGCTGGAGGAGAAAGCCGCCACCTACCGCCGCATGTTCGAGACCATCGGTATGTTATGAATAGCTACATAATTCACTACTCATTCTCTTGTGCGGATAGGGATTTTTACCTACTTTTACGCCGGACAATAACTAATATATAATAATATGTATACGAACAAGAAAGCGTGTGTTTATCCGCTAAAGGCAAGAGGTGCCCGCCCCTCGGGTGAGACCCCTTCATTTTACCCCCCCCTCACAGTTAACATTCGATAACATTATAACACGTTCCTTATGGGTAACGATAACCGCCATAGGACTATGCCTCACGGCGTGCGACGATTATGACGACTCCGCCCTGTGGGAGGCTATCAACGGCCTTACGGAACGCGTCGAAGCCCTTGAGCAGTGGCAGGACGAGACCAACAACAACATCGCCGCCATACAGGAACTGCTCACCACCAACGATATGATTACCTCCGTCACGCCCGTGCTGATGGGCGAGGATACGGTGGGTTACACCATCTCTTTCCTGAATAGCGACCCCGTCACCCTCTATAACGGCGAGAAAGGCGAGGCGGGCGACACGCCCCAAATAGGCCTCACGCAAGACGAGGCGGGCGACTGGTATTGGACGCTCAATGGCGAGCTGATGAAGGACGCTGACGGCAACCCTATCCGAGCCAATGGCGAGGATGGCAAAGACGGTGAGGACGGAGCCGATGGCGACGATGGTGCCACAGGCCCCGCCGGTCCGCAAGGCAAGCCGGGGACATCCGCCCCTATACCCCAAATCAAGCTGGGCAAGGACGTGACGGGTACGATAGCCGACGATAGCGCGAAGGACGACGACGCTTGGTATCTAAGCGTAGACGGTGGCACTACATGGTACCGCGTCAACGGGCAGGACGGCACGTCGGGCGATAGCTTCTTCACCCAAGCTCCGGTAGTGAACGAGGAGAAAGGCACGGTTACTTTCTACCTATCAGAAAACGTGAGCTTCGAGGTTCCTTTACATATAGATTATACCATTGAAGGTGACACTTATACCGTCTACACCGCCGAAGGCTTGCTGGCATGGGGGGCCGCCGCACGTAACGCTACGACCAGCATCAACTGTACCCTTGCCGCTGACATCGACATGACGGGAGAGAGTTGGACGGCTGTATTCCCAAGTAACGCTCAACATTATATAGGCACTTTTGATGGTAACGGGCATACTATTCGTAATTTATCAAACGCACTGATAAATGATCTTGGAGACAAGGGAGGTACGGTAAAGAACTTGGTATTAGATAACCCGACAGTAACAACCATCAATTGGTCTGGAGCAATTACTGGAAGTAATTATGGCACGATTGAGAACTGCCACGTAATAGGTGGTTCTATTAAGACCACCACTGATTATGGTTTCGCAGGAGGCATCGCGGGCACGAATGATGGTACAATCCAGGCTTGTTCCTCTTCGGCGACAGTATCCGGCACTTGGAATTCAAATAGTGGTGGTATTACCGGCAGTAATAGTTCTCTGCTTATCGCCTGTTACGCGACAGGAGCTGTTTCGGTAAGTAGCGGACAAGCGGGAGCGATAGCAGGTCTCGCATATTCTGATGCTATTTTTACCGCCTGTTACTGGAGCGGAACCGCGGAATGCGCTTATTGGCTACAGTATGGATATCCTATTACGCATGAAAAGGAAACCGGTAACAAAGTAGAAGACGAGACTACTTGGGCTACCGCCGCAGAGGAGATGAACAAGCAGCTTACTGACACCGGCTATCAATGGGTAGAGAACACCGACCCCGATACAAAGGATAGCCACCCATTGATAGTGGAGGGAACACCCCTCTAAAGGGTGCCTTTTGGACCCCACTCGTGGGGTCCTCTCATACCCCACGAGTGGTATACCAAGGTACCCCACGAGTGCCCTCCTGAAGGACCCCACGAGTGGGGTACGAAAACCAATCGCGAACGACTATTTTTCAACTTTATTAATAATCTAAAAAAAGGAGAATACCATGATTGAATTCGAAGTGAAATCGAGAGTATTGAACATCGGGACCCGTAAGGGGCAGACCGTCTATTACGCCAACCCCAAGGCGAAACAACGCATGACGAACGAGATGCTGGTGGAGCGCATCGTGAGGGAGACCTCGCTGTCGGAGGGCGACGTGAGCAACGCCCTCATCAGCCTGACCAACATCGTGTGCGACGCGCTGAAGATGGGCATCAGCGTGGACCTCGCCGAGCTGGGCACCTTCCGCCTCACCGTCCCCTCGAAGATGCTGGACACGGAGGAGGAGGTCACCGCGGACAGTGCCCTGAAGACCCCGAAAATCATCTTCACCCCCAAGCAGAAGATGCGCACCGCCGCCCTCAGCGTGGAGCTTAGCGTGGACAACCCCGCCCGCCGCAAGAAGGAGGAGACCGGCGAGGAAGAGGAGGAGACCCCGGGCACGGTATAAAGCAATTACGAGTTACAAATTACAAGTTTTGATACAAAGGAAAAGCTCCCCTGCTCTGATAGGGGAGCTGTCGAGCGAAGCGAGACTGAGGGGTTCTTGCGCACGTCATCGACTGACCCCTCACCCCTTCGGGGAGCTCCCCTAAGACAGGGGAGCTTTTCTTATGTATGTAGGGAGTGACCTATAACTCAAAAGGTATCGGCTTTAATTCCTTCGTGCTACAATACTCCCTCAGATTACTCGAACATCTTATCTATGCCGCCGGTATCGGGGGTGGAAGGGTTCTTCGTCTCGCCACCCTCCTCGCAAGGGTTCTCGTATTCCTCCGGGATGGTGAATACCTCATCCTCCGAATACCCCAACGACTTGTCGGCGTACACCTTTTGCATGAACATGGCGTAAATAGGCAACGCCATGCTGGCGCCCTGCCCCTCCGCCAAGCGATCGAAGTGGATGGAGCGGTCCTCGCCCCCTACCCAACAACCCGACACGAGGCTCGGCGTGAAGCCCATGAACCAGCCGTCGGAGTTGTTCTGCGTGGTGCCGGTCTTGCCGCCCATCTCCGCCTTGATGTTATAGCGGAAGCGGATACGGCGGCCCGTGCCCTCGTCCACCACGCTCTTTAGCATGTGCAGCATCTTATACGAAGCGTCCTCCGTCAGCACCTCATTGCTGCGAGGCGCGAAGTTGGCTATCGTGTTGCCGTACGAGTCCTCTATACGGGTCACGTACAGAGGCTCCACCCGCATACCGTTGTTGGCGAACGCCGTATACGCGCTGACCATCTCGCCCACGGAGACATCCGGCGTGCCGAGGCATACGGAGATGACAGGGTCGATATGGTTTTTCAACCCGAAGGAGTGGAGCAACCGGACGAAGGTGTATGGCGAGAGCTTGCTCATCAGGTAGGCGGTCACCCAGTTGTCCGAATTCTGCAACCCCCATTGTATGGTGACCATCTCGCCAATCCGCTTGGCACTGGAGTTGCGCGGAATCCAGAGGCGACCGTTCTCGTCCATCAATTGTTGCTGCACGTGAAGCATCTGGTCGCAGGGGCTGATACCCTCTATCATCGCGAGGGAATAAAGGAAAGGCTTCATGGTGGAACCGACCTGCCTACGCCCACCGTTCACCATATCGTATTGGAAGTCATTATAATCGATACCGCCCACATAAGCCTTCACCTGCCCCGTAAGCGGGTCCATCGCCATGAACGCCGCCCGCAGGAAGCTCTTGTGATAGCGGATGGAGTCCATCGGCGACATCACCGTGTCGATAGGTCCGCTCCAGCTGAACACCCGCATCTCCACCGGCTTGTCAAACTCCTTACGCATCTCCGCCTCGCTCATCCCGCTCTTCTTCATCGCCCGGTAACGGTCCGTCTGATGCATCGAGCGCATCAACATCGTATCGATTTGTCCGGGCCGCAGGTCCTTGGAGAAAGGCGCGTAGCTACGTCCCCTCTTTTCCCTGAAGAAGGCCGGCTGCAGGTCCTCGCTCAAGTGCTGCCGCACGGCATCCTCCGCGTACTTCTGCATACGCGAGTTAAGCGACGTATAAATCTTCAACCCATCCGTGTAGAGATTATAGAACTCCCCGTCGGCGCGCTTGTTCTTGTTACACCAGCCATACATGGGGTCGTTCACCCAAGCGGCGGAGTCCTCTTGGAACTTCTGCGTCTGCCAAGAGGCGTAGTTCTTCCGCTCAGGCTTCTTCGCGGTCAAGGTCAGACGCAGATACTCGCGGAAATAGGGAGCTAAGCCATCCTTATGATCCACCCGGCTGAAGTGAAGCGTCAAGGGCAAGGCCTTCAAGGAATCGCATTCCGCCTTCGTCAGATAACCCGCCTTCTCCATCTGGTCCAATACCGTATTCCGACGCCCCCGCGTACGCTCGTTCCGGCGCACCGGATTGAAATAAGAGGGATTCTTACACATGCCCACCAACGTGGCGGCCTCCTCGACACGAAGTTCTTTAGGCGTTTTCCCGAAATAGACCCGCGAGGCGGACTGGATACCCACGGCGTTATAGAGGAAATCGAACTTGTTCAGATACATGTTGATTATCTCCTCCTTCGTGTAATAACGCTCCAGCTGTACGGCTATCACCCATTCGATAGGCTTCTGGAAAAGACGCTCCATCATGTTATCCGCCGTGGGGGAGAACAATAGCTTCGCCAACTGCTGCGTGATGGTACTACCGCCTCCTCCGCTCTTCTGCATCAGGATACCCCGCTTCACCACCGCGCGGAGCAGGCCTTGCATGTCGATGCCGCTATGCTCGGTAAAGCGAATATCCTCGGTAGCGATGAGGGCCTTCACCAAATCCGGCGAGAGATCCTCGTAGTTCACGTATATACGGTTATCCTGACTATGCGCGTAGGAGCCCAATACCTTTCCGTCCGAGGAAATCACCTGCGAGGCGTATTTGTCGATAGGATTCTCCAACTCCTCCACCGGAGGCATATAACCGATAGAGCCGTTCGCTATCGCCATGAACACCATCACCACGGCGCCCAACACGGCCACGTACAATATCCAACAAGAAATAATGATTCCCTTTGTAATCCTTGAAGCCATCTCTTTTTATTTAATGATGAAGTAAGAAGTTGAGATTTCTCAAGGCGCGAAGGTAAGAAAAAAAGCTCACATCAACATCACGACGCCCAAGCTTATCAAGCCGATAAATATCCAAAGCATGATTCCCTGCGCCATCGGACGGAATCCGACCTGTTTGATTACCCCGCGAGACAGGCCCGCGCCAATCAGGAAGAGGGTGACGGTCAGCCCCTTCTTGGCCAGCCACACGATAGCCTCGCCCACCACCGCCGGAATCGGGAGGAAGGTATTCGCCACCATCGCCAAGATAAAGAAGAAGATAAACCAAGGGATACTTATCTTCGCCCCCTTTTGCTTGAAGATGAACATCGTGACGATGGTCACCGGGATAATCCACAAGGCGCGGGTCAGCTTCACCATCGTGGCTATCTCCAACGCCTGCTCGCCATAAGCGGCTCCCGCGCCGACCACCGAGCTAGTGTCGTGAATAGCGATGGCGGCCCACATGCCGAATTGCTCTTGCGTCAATCCCAGCCAATGCCCTATCGGAGGGAAGATGAACAAGGCGATGGCGTTCAATATGAAAATCGTGCCCAATGACATGGACATCTCGTTATCGTTCGCCTTCACGACCGGAGCCACCGCCGCGATCGCGCTACCTCCGCAAATGGCGGTTCCCGCCGAGATGAGGTAAGCCGTCTTCCGGTCCATCATCAGCTTCTTCCCCAAATAGATGCCCAAAAGCAACACGCCCGCCACGGAAATCACGGTAAACGCCATGCCCTCTTTCCCCGTCCGCAACGACTCGTAAAGATTCATGCCGAACCCCAACCCGACCACGGAGAATTGTAATAAATATTTGGAGGTCTTCTTACTGAACTTCGGGAAGGGTTGCCCTACCGTCAAGGCGAACGCCAAGCCCAAGAAAAGCGCTACCGCCGGAGAGATAAATGGCATCAGGCAGAGAATAAACAATAAGATGAACAGAGGTTTGTCGTACTTCGTCAAGAGTTGTCCAATCGCATTCATATCGTAATCGTTTTTAGTTTTTATTTCACCGCGAAAGTACGACGAAATCCGCTCATCCGCCAATCATAATAACGAATAAACGATAACCGGAAGTTATAGCCTTACCTCGTTCAAGGCGAACCGTATGAAACTCTCCTCCAAACCGCCGTTCTGTCCCTGCGGCTCCACGAACTGGAACTCCCGCTCGGCTATCAAATCCGCTATATCGATTACCTTCAGCCGTCCTGACATCAACTCGCGAGTCACCGCCCGGACCGAGACGATGCCTAAAGCGTCCGCGTTCTCCAAAAACAACTTGATGCTCTCCGTACTCCCCAACTGCAACAAGACATTCAGGTCCGATAATCTGACGTGATGACCGGCCAAAGCCGCCTCCAGCACCTCCAACGTCCCCGAGCCGTTCTCCCGAAGCACCACGGGCAACGAGCGAAGCTCCTCCAAGGTCAGCTCATCATGACAAGCGAACTTGCCATCGGCACGCGTCACCACGACCAGCTCATCCTTCATGAAAGGCGTATAGCGCATCGTGCTTTGGCGCGTGTTGCCCTCCACCAGCCCCAACGTAATCCGGCCCTCGCGCAACGCCCGCTCCACGTCCTGACTATTCCCGTTCAGCAAAGAGACCTTTATCTCCGGAAACTTCTTGATAAAAGAGGCCAGCACCGGCGGCAGGACATATTGGGCGATGGTCGTGCTGGCGCCCAAGCGCAACTCTCCGGAGAAATTGTCCGTAAGCAGGTTCATCTCGAAATCCATTTGGCGATAAGCCGCCAAGAGCGAGCGGGCGTGGGCCAGCAACAACTCGCCCGCCCTCGTCAGGCGAATCCGGTTTCCCGTCCGTTCAAAAAGGGAAGTTTTATAGCGAACCTCCAGTTCGTGGATATGCTTGCTGATGGCGGGCTGGCTGATAAACAGCTCCTTGGAGGCCTTCGTGAAGCTCAGGTTGCACGCCACGCTATAAAATACCCTTAACCGAAAATCCATATCCTATTCCCTCCTATCGTCAATGAGCCATACAAATCCATGACGCGAATGTAATAAAAACAGGTACGTCTTTCACCAAAAGCACGTACGTCTTCCCTCGAAAACATGTACGTGAATCGCGGAAAACATGTACATGTTCCCAAAATGCCTTATATTCGCGTATCTTAGGAACGATATCAGCGAGCATGAGACAACTTTATATCTATATCCTTTTGTTATGGGCAACGACCGCCTCGGTTTGCGAGGCCCAGCGAACTTTCGAGATGGCGGAGATTCCCTCAAGCCTCACGAAACCGGCGGAAAGGGCCATCTATCTGGTCAACCATTATTGGGACAAGTTCGATTTCCGCGACACCGCCTATATCCATGAGCCGCGAATCACCGAGCAGGCCTTTGTCAATTACCTGGATTTGGCGAACCATGTCCCCGCGGATACGATGAAGCTCTCCATCAAACGCCTGACGCGGCAAGCGGAGCGAGACAGCCTCATGCTTCAGTATTTCGCGGAGCTGATGGAAAAATACCTCTATTCCGCCGACTCTCCCCTGAAGAACGAGGAACTGCTCATCCCGGCGTTGGAATGCCTCGCGACCTCCGCGATACTGAGCGATGTCGACAGGCTCCGTCCCGCCTACCTCTTGGAGCTTGTCGGCAAGAACAGGAAAGGAACCCGCGCCGCGAACTTCTCCGGTAAGTTATCCAATGGGGAAAACATAGACTTATACGGGCTAAAGCATAGTTATACGCTCCTGCTCTTTTACGACCCGGATTGCCAAGATTGCCGGGAACTGATTCGCCGGTTGGCCTCCTCGCCATTAATCGACAAGCTCATAAAGAGCGGGAGATTGGCGTTACTGGCGGTCTATCCGGACAAGGACGCGGAGGCTTGGAACGCCTACTCCAGCCTGATTCCCGAGGAGTGGCCCAACGTGTACGACCCGGACTTGACTATCAAGAACGAAGAGCTTTACGACTTGAAGGCCACGCCCCTGCTCTACCTGCTCGACGCGGAGAAAAAGGTCTTGCTGAAAGACGCGACGCTCCCGCAGGTGGAGGCGTTCCTGTCCGACATCCCGAATTGATTCATCTATAAATATAAATACATCAAGCACATGAAAACACTCTTGACAAGTTTAGCCTTGGGATTCGCCGCGACAAGTCTCGCGGGCACTCCGCTATGGCTACGCGACGCGCGAATCGCGCCGGACGGCACGGAAATCGCGTTCTGCTACAAAGGCGATATCTACAAGGTGCCGGTCAATGGCAGGGAAGCGACACGACTCACCAGCCAGGGTTCCTACGAATGCTCGCCCGTCTGGTCGCCGGACGGGAAACAAATCGCTTTCGCCAGCGACCGCGAGGGAAGCCTCGACCTGTTCATCATGCCCGCCGACGGAGGAGCCGCCCGAAGGCTCACGACCCACTCGGACGCGGAAATCCCTTGGGCCTTCACGCCGGACGGCAA
>CASEGC010000101.1 GCA_949287365.1 uncultured Parabacteroides sp. | reverse complement strand
ATGTCCACCCCGATGAAGTTCTTGTCGGGGAAAAGCCTTCCGAGGCCCACGGTGTACTCTCCCTTACCGCACCCCAGCTCCAGCACGATGGGGCGCGTGTTCTTGAAGAAACGCTCGTTCCAACGCCCCTTCATGTCGAAGCCTTTTTCCCGCAAGGCCGTGAACGGGTATTGGAACACGTGCGGGAATCCCGCCATATCGTCGAAGTTCGCTAACTTATTTTTTCCCATACCGCGAAGATAATATTTAAAAAAGAGTCATCCCTCAAATAACGGCTTCAAAAAAGAGTTTGACGAGCGATAACGGTCTCTCGTGGAGCGGAAGGGCCGGTTTGCCGATTCTTTTTGCTTGAGTGGGTGGCGGACGATTATCTTCGCGACGAAGAAAAAGGGAGCGTTTTATGTTTCGGCTGAGGAAAAACGATATATGGATTGGGCTTACGATTTCGGTATTGTTGAGCCTTTTCGTGAATTTCACGTTATTGAACCGCAAATACGAGATGGGAGCGGGAGTCGCTATCGTGGGCGCTCAGCCACCGGACCGGGTCATCTATTATTTGCTGGTTTGGTTCTTCCTGTTCTCCTTCGTCCTGTTCATCGCGAGCCGGTTGATGTTCAATGTGAGCGACTTGCTCTTCCGGAGGAGGGAATATCCGCGCGTCACGTTGGTCTGCGTGGTTTGCTTGGGAATCGCTTTTGGCATGTTTCGCTTGGCTCCGCTGTTGTACACGCCCTTCGCGGGATGGGCGGAGACGGAATGGAACTTTCTCGATGCGTGCGAGGGAATCCGCCCCATGCCGGGCACGGGGGACGACCGGACGTTTCCTCTTGGGAAACCGTTCCCGTCGCCCCCGCCTCACGAGCCGTTCACCGCTCCCGTCCTTTTTTGGGGTGAACATCTTTTCATCTTCCTGACGGTGACGCTTAGTTCCATTTTGATTCGCTTGTTGAACATGAAGCAGCAGATGCGCTTGGAGAACGAACGGTTGCGGGCCGAGCGTTGGCAAAACTCTTACAACGCCTTGATGGGGCAGATTAACCCGCATTTCTTCTTCAACTCATTGAACGGGCTGGGCACGTTGATACAGAGTGGCGAACAACAGCGGACCTTGCGTTACCTCGATGAGTTGTCGAACGTGTTCCGTTACATTCTTCAAAGCGACCGGAAAGGATTGGTCACGTTGGCGGAGGAGCTGCAGTTCGTGAAGGCTTATACCTATTTGCTGAGCGTGCGCTACGAGGGGAAGCTTTTCTTCTCCATGCGGGTGGATACGCCTCTCTTGCTTTGGTATCTGCCGATACTTAGCGTCTTGCCGCTTGTCGAGAATGCCGTGAAGCATAATGTCATCAGCAGACAATCTCCTTTGCGGGTGGATATTTACACGAGCGAGGGGAACGAATTGGTCGTATCCAACAATATCCAACCAAAGGTGGAGGAGAACCGGGGGAATGGTATCGGGCTGAAGAATCTTTGGGGGCGTTACCGGATGCTTACGGGAAAGGACCTTCAGATTTCCAATCAAAAAGGCTATTTCAAAGTGGCGCTTCCGTTGATAAATCATCTTGACCACACATGAGAGCCGTTATCATAGAGGACGAGACCGCCGCGGTCAACAGCCTGAAGACGCTTTTGGCGCGGAATTCGGTCGCTCCGGTCGAGATCGTCGCCGAACTGGAAAGCATCGAGGAGAGCGTGGCGTATTTCCGCTACTCGCCTCATCCGGATATTGTCTTTATGGATATCCATTTGGCGGATGGTTCGGCGTTCAAGATCTTCGAACGGGTGGAGATTGGCGCGCCAGTGGTTTTCACCACCGCTTACGACGCTTACGCCCTCCAAGCCTTCGAGGTCTGCGGTATCGACTATTTGTTGAAACCTGTCACTCGGGAGTCTTTGGAACGGGCGTTACGTAAGTCGCTCCGTTTTGACAACGAGGAACGGCAGGCGCGTGTCCTGCGGGCGAACGAGCAGTTTCAGGGTTATCCCGCGATCCGTAGTTTGCTGATCATGCTACCCGATAAGTTTTATCCGCTGCCGGTGGAGGATATCCTTTTCTTTTATACCGCCAACGAGCGGGTGACCGCCTACACCACCGACGGGCGGCAACATCCGGTGGACCGCACGCTCGACGCTTTGGCCGAGGGGTTGGACAAACGCTTTTTCTTCCGGGCCAATCGTCAGTTCATCATCGCCCGCTCCGCCGTCAAGGATGTCGACCTCTGGTTCGGCAATCGTTACTCCGTGAACCTTGTCGTGCCTGTTCCCGAGCGAATCATCGTCAGCAAGAACAAGGCGTCTTCCTTTAAGCGATGGATACTTGGGGAAGGACTTTAGCCACTTCCCGTTCACCCCGTCTGCGGGACGGTTCACCGTCTTGTTTATCCCATTGGCCGACGCTTAACTTTTCTTCAACGAACTTTCCGCTTTCTTCGCGTCGAACCATTAAGAGTAAAAACACTATGTTGAAATGTATCACTTTCGACGGCGACGCTTCTACCCTTGATATGTTGATGGGGTATTTCAAGCGTTTGGACCAAGCTTTGGCCGAGGTACATCGGGTATTGGATAAGGAACAGGCGGAGCGGTTAATTTTCGTGAAGGAAGGCAGTAAGATCGTTCGCCTACGCCGCGAGGAAATCCTTTATTTGGAAGGTTATGGCGATTACGTGAAGATTCACCGTGTGAGCGGCAAGACGTTGCTTACGCAAGTCAGCCTGCGGCGTTTCGAGGAATGCCTCGACAAGGAGCGATTCTGCCGCGTGCATCGCTCGTATATCGTCTCACTCGCCCACATCAATTATATCGAGCATAAGCGGATACGTATCGGTGACGCTTTGCTGCCTATCAGCGATTCCTATTTACCGGCTTTGATGGGTAAATTGGGATTACGGGAGTAACTTATTTATAGTTTCACGCGGTAAAGGCGTTCGCTTAGCGTGTAAGAGACCGTAAAACCGATCAGGCCTCGTCGCAAGGTGTTATCCGGGAAGTGGAGATGGTCGTAAAAGAGGGCAGTGTTCAGTTTACCTTCCAAGAGGGGCATCTCAAGACCCGCGCTCACACGATAGGCGTTGCCCGATTTTCCCCGCCAGCCTAAGTAATAAGGAACGGTCACGGAGGTGCCTATCTTGTATGCCATCCGTTTCCAATAGCTGTCCGAACCGAATCCACCGGGGGCGAAGCGTAAGCCAAGGCGCAGTTCGTGAGAGTCTTGGAATGTCGCCCGGCTATCATCGGAATGGATGACGCTGTATTGTTGGAAACGATAATCCAGCGCATAACTCCATTTCTTATGCGTCAACGTCCCGCCGATGCCGATATAGGGTGGCAAATATTGTTTCTCGGCGTGTTTCTCGTAAGTGGTTTCCGTGTCGCTGCCCGTTACCGTTGTCGTGCTTCGTCTCACGATTTTTTGTTTGTGGCTATATACGAGTCCCAATGTCAAATAGGTCTCTCTGCCGATCGGGCGATGGAACTGCGCTCCGAAGTCGACGAAGAAGGCGTTGCCGGAGCTTTTCCGGGTCTCGACCATCGGGCTTCGGGTTTCGCTTTGCGTGATGTCTCCGAAGATGAAGTTGAGGTTCGCCCCTATCGACAGGTGTTTCGTGAGCGCGAAGCCTTGTGAGAGGAATGCTTTCGACAGTCCGCCTAAACCTTCGAACGTGCTGCTTACATATGAACCGGATTCACCTTCCAAGTCCTCCATGGTGTGGAAATAATAGCCTACGGAGCTGTAAGGAAGAATGCCTGCCGCGGCGTACCATCTCCGTAGGATACGTCCTCCTAAAGTGAATCCTGAGAAATTGCCGGTGAAGGTGCTGTTCTCGCTTCCGTTTGAGTCGTACCGCTCGCTCTTGATGAAGGCGGAAACTTCCGCTAATAAGCTGCAAGTGTCCATCGCCGTTAGTCCGGCGGGATTTTCCACGTTAATCAACCTTCGATCTCTCATCCCGATGGAAACGCTACCCATCGAGGCGTTTTGCCCATACTGGCCTTCCGCCATCTCGCCTAAGCCGAACATGGAATGGGGCGATGAGGTCATCGTATTCTGTGCGGAAAGTCCTGTCGTTGCCAAACAATTAAAGACGAACGCGAGAAGATGCTTTTCAATAACTTTCATAAATCGTATAAGTGATTTGTAGGACAATAGGGTAGGTGCCTTGCCTGTCGCAAAAGGTCAGGTTGCGGCAACTGCCCGTGTAATCGTCACTGTTGAACGCAAGTTGCAATTTGTGCTTGTACATGCCGAAAGCGCCTAACTCCTCGTATAGGAAATCGGTCACGTCGAAGGTGTAATAGGTGCCTTTGGCGTGAGTGTCATCATTCGACAAAGTGCCTCGTGTCACTTTCGAGCCTAAGTAGTTCGCTACGACATCTTGGTTTGCTGTCGTGCCGTCCAAGTAATATAGGTAGACACTATCCGGCAAGGCGTTGAAGTCGGAGTAGCTGCCCGGTTCGGGATAGAGCCGCAGCGTGGCGCTCTCGATCTCCACTTGCGTGCCATGTTCCATTAGATTGTTGAGGTAGGGGAAATCCAACGTGGTGTACCAGCCTAATCCTCCAAATAAGACACTCCTGTTCCCGATTTCTTCGGAAGGGATCCCGTCTTTACCGATCGCTATATCCGCTAAGGCGGTCCCGTTCACGTCTTGTTCCAAATGGTTGAACTGGGTTTCCGTGTTTGGGACGAACCAAAGTTCTTTCTTTGTCGATTGTTCATCGAATAGGTGATAATACAATACTAACGCGCATGAGCTGTCGTCCACCGCGAACGACAGCAACGACTCGCTGGCAAGCGGGTCGGGCGTGACAGTCACGCCTCGGAAATAGTCGGCGAACTGATCATCGTTGGTCGTTACCCGGTCGCGCCTGTGGAAACGCTCCAACAGTTCTTGCCCCAAGATGTCGGAGAGGCGGATGTCTATCCGCTCCCCGCTTCCCGGCTGAGGAAAGAATGAGTAGGAGCCCAACCTCTCGGAATCGTAGGCGAAGTGGCTCGTGTTGTATAAATAACCGTTGTCGTTTAGCGTGATCTTGTCGGTCAGTTGATAGACTGACAAGGTTTGGACCCGCGTCGTGTCGCCAATAAATTTCGAGTCGTATCGTAAAGAGAGTACCAACGAGTCCAAAAGCACGGTTTCGTCTATGTCTGTGCTATAGCTGGGACGTTTGTAGGCGATATAACTTCGCGCGGATATCGTCCCCCAATAGGGATGTTTATATTGTCCGGCTAAAGCGACCTTTTTCCCTGAGGTCTCTACCGAGTCGATCCGCGTGGAGACCATCGTTACCGTACAGGAATCCACGCTAACGCTTCGGAAGGAAGACTCCACCAAGTCGCTGCCATACGTATTGTATTTATCGTAACATGCGGTCACGCTTAAGCCAAGTAATCCTAATCCCAAAAATAAGATGGAACGTGTCATTTGCCTATTCACTTTAAAATCGTGGGCAAAGAACGCTTCTATCCCGGCGATTCGCAAGAAAAATCCGTGAATGTGCCACTTCGTTCTGTAAGTGGATTGATAATGAAGTCGAAAATAGTTTTGTGAGGGAAGAGGATTTATCGTGGGGTTGATATGAGAGAAAAAGGAAAAAGGAGCGGGAAAAGCTCCGGACACCGTAGGAAAAAGTTCGAGACGTGCCGATGGATTCTCTATCTTTAGCCTAAAGATACATATCGCAAACCTAAAGATACATATCTTTAACCTGAAGATACATATCTTCAGCCTAAAGATAGACTTTTTATCGGGAATCTCGTGGTTTTCTCCGCTGGCTTTTCGTTTTTTCTCCCGGTTTGCCGGACTTTTCTTCTCGTCCGCCGCCCGCTTGGCCGCTCCAGACTTATATCGAACATTAGGCTTCATCTTGTAAACCGACGGGTTCACAGATGGGAAACGCCTATTTACCGATTCTATTTGTGATGTTCCGGAAACGATTGTTCTTTTGCCTTCGGAAAACAAGTTGGTACAGATTGAACGATGAAAGCATGTATAACGATAAACAAGAAGGCGTTCGCGATATTGCTCGCGGTCATGCCGGTTCTCTTATCCGCGTGCGGCGATGAAGAGGAGGATCTGATGGGGAAATGGTATCGCCGGTCTGATATGGATGGCGTGGCGCGTAGTAACGCCGCTTTTTTCTCGATTGGCGATAAGGGGTATTTGATAGGCGGTTACGATAACAAGGACCGTTTGTCCGATTGCTGGGAGTATGACATGAATTTGGATCAATGGACGCAGAAGGCGGACTTCCCGGGCGTGGCCCGTAATTCGGCTGTGGCGATGGCGGTGGATGATAAAGGATATCTTGGGACCGGCTACGACGGGTTGGAGTATTTAAATGATTTTTGGGAGTTTGACCCTCAGGCGAATACATGGACGCGAAAGGCGGATTATCCGGGTTCCGCCCGTTATGGGGCCGTGGCATTCGGCGTGAATGGCAAGGCTTATGTGGGTTGTGGTTATGACGGGAATTATTTGAAGGATTTCTATGTCTTTGATCCGGCCGCTAATAGTTGGACGCAGACATTAAGTATCGGAGGCTCGAAACGGGAAGGGGCCACCGCGTTCGTGATCGATGATTTCGCTTATGTCTGTGGCGGTTCGAATAATGGTGAGTATGTGGATGATTTTTGGAAATTTGATCCTAATACGGAGACATGGTCGCAATTACGGGATATCTCGGACTCTTCGGATGAAGATTATGACGATGATTATACGAGTATCGTTCGTGAGTTTGGTGTCGCGTTCGTGATTGATGGCGCGGCGTATTTTACATGTGGTTCTAGTGGGAGCATCCATACGGACACTTGGAAATATTATCCGGGAACCGATTTGTGGGAAGAGGTCCGGAAGTTTAAGGGTACGGGACGGACGGAAGCGGCT
>CASEGC010000100.1 GCA_949287365.1 uncultured Parabacteroides sp. | reverse complement strand
TTGACGAGAGTCCGGTCCGAGTCCAACCTCCCATCATTCGTTGAGTGCTCTTTTTATTGAAGAGCGGAAGACGGGACTCGAACCCGCGACCCTAACCTTGGCAAGGTTATGCTCTACCAACTGAGCTACTTCCGCATTGTCCATTCTTCGTTTTGCGGTGCAAAGATAGCGCGAAATATGATATCCGCAAATATTTGGACAAAAAATTAATTATGGACATATAATTTACTGCCGATAGATTCTACCGTATAAGGTTGGAGCCTGTATTTCTCTTCGGCGGCCGGGCCCTCGACCGGGTTCCCGAATCCATTCAACAACTCATATTTGCTTCCGCATTGGGGACAAACCGCGTAGATGGCGGATTCGTCCACCTCTACTCTGACGTTGCTCGCCGCCTCGTATGGGCAGGCGGCGTCGAACGCGTAAAATGTCCCTGTTCCGCTCCCGGACAATCCATGATATACCAATACGCCGCCAAAGCCGGTCTGTTCTCCGGCTTGGTCTATGTCCCTTTGCGTATAGATTTTATAGGCTTGTATCGCGTTCAGCTCTTTATCGTTGTAGGTGAGGTCTAATTCCAAATAGACCACTCGATAAGGAATACGGATATCTACCGTATCCGAACATGACAGTAGCGCGAATAGAAACCAAAAAGGGAATATTCTTTTTAATTTATCCATGAATCAAGTTTTTCTCCGCTTCGTTAATCCGTTCAAAAGAAAAGGAGTCTATCACCTGACACATCATGGCCTTGATTCGCTCGTTGCAAAGGTTCCCGATGCTTCCCTCGTGGGTATGATTGACTTTTTTCTCGGGGATGAATCGTCCGTCCTCGATTTCCAAACCTACCTGCTTGTACGCGTCGCGGAAAGGAACCCCTTCCAGCACACGGCGGTTGACCTCTTCCACGCTGAACAGCAAGGCGTATTTCTCGTCATCCAATATGTGTTCGTTCACTTTGATTTCACGCATCATGTGGGTGACCATACGAAGGCAATCTTCCAGCTCATCGAACGCGGGAAGGAACACCTCTTTGATAATCTGCAAATCGCGGAAATATCCGGAGGGTAGGTTGTTGCATATCAGCGTGATTTGGTTAGGCAATCCTTGGAGCTTGTTGCATTTCGCCCGTGTCAATTCGAACACGTCGGGGTTCTTCTTATGAGGCATAATGCTGGAGCCCGTGGTAAACCGGTCGGGGAGTTTGATAAACCCGAAATTCTGGCTGTTGTATAGGCAAGCGTCGAAGGCCAGCTTGGAGAGCGTGGCGGCGATGTTCGCCATCGCGAACGCTACGATACGCTCCATCTTCCCACGCCCCATCTGGGCATATACCACATTATAATCGAGAGAGTCGAAACCTAATAAATCGGTCGTCATCTGACGATTCAATGGAAACGACGAGCCGTATCCGGCGGCTGAACCCAACGGATTCCGGTTACAAATCTTATAAGCCGCCTGCATGAGCCGCATGTCATCTACCAAGCTTTCGGCGTAGGCGCCGAACCATAACCCGAAAGAAGAGGGCATCGCGATTTGCAGATGCGTGTATCCCGGAAGCAAGACATCCTTATACCGTTCGCTTTGTGCGATTAGCACATCGAACAACCGCGAGGTCTGATTGACCAACTTTTGTATCCGGGCGCGGGTGAAAAGTTTCAGGTCCAATAATACCTGGTCGTTACGGGAACGTCCGCTATGTATTTTCTTGCCGATGTCTCCCAATTGGCGGGTAAGCATCAACTCCACTTGCGAATGCACGTCTTCCACGCCTTCCTCGATGACGAATTCACCCTTGTCCGCCAAGGCGTAAATGTGCCGTAGTTCAGCGAGCAGGACCTTCAGTTCCTCTTTCGCCAGCAACCCGATACTTTCCAGCATCGTGATATGCGCCATAGAGCCTAACACGTCATATTTGGCGAGATAAAGGTCCATCTCCCGGTCTTTCCCCACCGTGAAGACATCTACCTCATGGTCCACCCGCACGTTTTTTTCCCAAAGTTTCTGTGCCATAATAAAAGATATTAGTAAGACAAGGAGGCGAGGACATCCGATATCTTATCGACCGCCTCTTGCAGCGGTTTGGACACCATCGGCTTCAAGAATGGATTCAAGTCGGCGCGGACCGTGATTTTCATTCTTGTGTCATTCTCGGCCACTTGCTTTAGCTGTATCCATAAAAATAGAGGGACAGGCGAGTTGGTTGTCGTGAATTTAATCAACTTGTTCGGCTCCCTCTCTACGATTTGGAAGGTAATCTTGCCGACAGGCTCGATGGCGACGCTGCACGAGTCGCTATCGAACTCGAAACTTTTTATTTTCTCTCGCGGGACACGGTCCTTTACACGTTCCAAGTTGGAAAGGTCGGACAGCGTCGCGAATACGCGCTCCTCATTATAGGGAATCTGCTTGATTCCGCTCACGAATTCTTCCGTCATCAAATAATATCTGTATGTTTCGTTTTTTATTTGGGTTCCCAATGCGACGGGTCTTTGCGCCACTCCTGAAGTACCGCTATCTCGGACTCGTCGATATAATGCGTGCGGACCGCCTCTTCCAATACGGCGTCGTAATTGCTTAAGGTGGTCAAGGTCACTTTCGCCTCTTTGAACGCGGCCTCGGCCACGGGGAATCCGTACGTGAAGATGGCTACCATGCCGGCTACCTCGCAACCGAAGTTACGTACGGCCTGCACCGCTTTCAAGCTGCTGCCTCCAGTCGATACCAAATCCTCGATGATGACCACCTTGGAGCCGGGTTTCAGTTCGCCTTCGATCAGGTTTTCCAATCCGTGGTCTTTGGGCGTGGAACGGATATATACGAATGGCAGTCCCAGCAAGTCGGCGACCAACGCTCCTTGGGCGATCGCGCCGGTGGCCACGCTCGCTATCGCGTCTACGTTCTCGAATTTCTCGCTAATGACACGCGCCAATTCCAATTTGATGAAGCTTCGAACGGCTGGGTAAGAGAGTGTCTTTCTATTATCGTTGTAGATAGGAGATTTCCAACCGGATGCCCAAGTGAACGGATTCGCCGGTTGTAACTTGACGGCTTTAATCTTTAATAATCTCTCTGCGACTAATCTTTCCAGTGTTTTCATAAACAATAAATTTATATCCATCGCGAAAATAAGCAAACTAGATGATATTACCTTCTATATAACGCATTATTTTAACGTGGGCTTGGAGATAAAAGGGAAAAGGCGGGGGATTTTTCTTTTGTCTCCTTGGAGAAAAGTCGGTTTCCCTACGAGAGAAAGTCTATCTTTAACCTAAAGATATATATCTTCAGCCTAAAGATACATATCTTCAACTTAAAGATACATATCTTTAGCCTAAAGATAGAGTTTTCTTTGGGATGTAACCGGTTTTTTCCTGTGGGTTCTTGAACTTTTCCCGTGGGCTTCGTGTTTTTTCCCGGGGAGGGGTGGATGGCTATGCCGAGGCGATGGCTAAAACGCTGATTTTTATGTCAGGAATGTCGCTTAACGCTTCCGTGCAGGCGGAGAGGGTGGCGCCGGTGGTGATTACGTCGTCAATCAATAGGACGTGCTTGCCCCGTAGGGCTTCCGGCCGTTCGACCTTAAAGATAGAACATACGTTCCGCCAACGTTCGTATACGCCTTTCTGGGTTTGGGTGTCCGTTTGAGTCACCCGAGACAGGCTTTCCGTATCTATCGGGATATCCAGTACGGAACCGAAGCCTTTGGCTATCCACTCGGACTGGTTATAGCCTCTTTTCCTTTTCTTTCGGGGATGGAGCGGGACGGGGAGCAGAATGTCCACGTTACATATCGGGCTTTGGTCGGCATTTAATCTTTTCGCCATTTGACGGCCCAGCAAATAACCCAGCTCTTTGTTGCCGTGGTACTTGAGGGAATGGATAAGTTTTTGCACGCTACCTCCCTTCTCGAATCGCAGATAGGCTGTGGCGCGCTCGATTCGGTTCTTCCCGAGGAATAATTGCTCTACCGGATTGTTTTCCACGGTGTGGTAATTCGTTTGGGGCAGGTCGCATAGGCACTTCAGGCAGAGTTGCTCCTCGCCTTCCACCAATGGGGTACCGCAAATCCTGCACGAGTCCGGGAAAAACAGGTCCAGCAAGTTATTCCATAAAGTCCGCATAGGGTTGTTCCTCTTGGTCTTTGAGTAAATCCTGAAGGCTGTCGAATATGATGGTGTTTTCGAAACCTTTGCCTGCCGCGAAACGGAACAATTTGTTGAACAGGGTCCGGCCGTCTTTCTCCTTGAGAGACTTTATCTTGCTTTTGAGCAGTTCGAGCAATACGGAGCGGTAACGCTCATCGTCGATGGACGCGAGCGCTTCCTCGCGGGCCGGGGCGGGAATGCCCCTTTTTTGAAGTTCATACGCGAGTTTTATCCGTCCCCATTTGTTGAATTCGAACTTGTCGTGGGCGAAGAAACGGGCGTAGCGCGATTCGTCGATGAACCTTTCTTGGCTCAGGCGGGCGATGATTCGTTCGGCCACATCCTCGGGAAAACCGGCGGAGGTTATCTTTTTCCGTACTTCGCTCGCGCAACGTTCCGCGGCGGAACAATAGGCGGCGGCCTTTCGCAGCATCTCTGATTCTGTTATCTCTTTCATGTCCGATATTTAGCTTTGATGAAACGGTCTTTGCCATACAAATCTTGGATAAGTTCTACGTTGGTGAAGCCATCCGCTTTCAACAACGCTTGGATCGCTTGCCCGCAACGTGCGTTTATCTCCAGGTAGAGCCGTCCGTTTTCCGATAGTCTCTTTCTCGCGAAACGAGAGATGGCTTGGTAAAACAATAACGGGTCGTCGTCGGGCACGAACAGGGCCAGATGAGGCTCGTTTTCCAGGACATTGGCCTCCATCTCCTTTTTTTCCTTTTCCATCACGTAAGGCGGATTGCTTACGACGCAATCGAACGACTCTTCCGGACAAAGTTTGTCCGCGGTATCGGCGGAAAGGATATCGAACCTCGCGAAGAGTGCCTCCACCTTGTTTGTCCGTGCGTTCTCCTCCGCGATGGCGAGCGCTTCTGCGGAGATGTCAATCGCCATGACCCGCGTTTTGGGGAGATGTTTCGCCAGGGTTATCGCTATACAACCGCTTCCGGTTCCGATGTCCAACACACGGGGAGTTTGGCCTTGGAAATCTTGAACGATTCGGTTGACCAACTCGGCTGTCTCCGGGCGAGGGATAAGAACGGCCGGAGTCACTTTGAACTCCATTCCGTAGAAATCCGCTATACCTAATAAATATTGTATAGGTTTGTAGGCGCGTAATCCGTTTACTATCTCTTTTATTTTGGATTTTTCCGTATCGGATAAATCTTTATCTTTGCCAAGCAAGAGTTGATAGGTGGAAATGCCGCATATGCGTTCCATGATTAGACGGACGAGCGCTTGGACCTCTTCGGGAGGGTAAAAGCCTTTGAGGGCATCTCGGATGTAAGTGGCGGGCTTAATCATGCTCTTGTTTTTGGTTGCGAAAGTAGGATAAAAACCGATTATATGCAAAGATTATGATAGAGGTTGAGGAGAAATATATGGCTCGTTGTCTGGAACTCGCCAAAGGAGGGATGGGAAATACTAGTCCAAATCCGATGGTGGGTGCGGTGATTGTCCGTCAGGGTCGTATTATCGGAGAGGGGTTTCATCGGAAGTGCGGCGAGGCGCATGCGGAAGTGAACGCGATCGCATCCGTGGAAGAAGAGTCTTTGTTGAAGGATTCCACGCTTTACGTGAGTTTGGAGCCATGTTCGCATTATGGGAAAACGCCTCCTTGCGCGGAATTGATTATCCGGAAAAGAATACCTCGGGTGGTGGTCGGTTGCGTGGACCCTTTCCCCGCAGTTTCCGGTCGCGGTGTACGTATGTTGCGAGAAGCGGGCGTGGAGGTCGTGACCGGCGTGATGGAACGAGAAGCCTTGTCGCTGAACAAAGCGTTCATGACCCTTCAGCGGAAAGGGCGTCCGTACGTGATTCTCAAATGGGCGCAAAGCGAAGATGGCTTTATCGACCGCAGGCGAAAGGATGTCTCGGAGCCTGCTGTCGTCTTATCTTCAGCCGAGACCTTGCGGATGGTACATAAGATACGCTCGGAAGTGGCCGCCATTATGGTGGGGACACGTACCGCCTTGTTGGATAACCCTTCTTTGACGGTGCGTCATTGGTGTGGAAAGAATCCTGTCAGGGTCGTTTTGGACCGCGATTTGACTCTTCCGGATTCTTCTCATTTGCTTGACGGCTCTTCCCGTACGCTTGTTTTTACGGATAAGGAGGTCGCGGGACGGGAGAACGTGGAATATATACGGATAGATTTTGGGCGTTCCGTGGTCAGACAAACGCTCGCTTACTTGGCTTCGTTGAAGATAGACTCATTATTGGTGGAAGGTGGAACTCGATTGATTCATTCTTTCATTGAGGAGAATCTTTGGGATGAGGCGCGGGTGGAAACCGCTTCGATTCGCTTGGGCGAAGGGGTTGCCGCTCCCGTTATAAGATGGGGCGTACGCGAGCTTATCGAGCCGTCTATCACCTGTTTGAAAAATCCGGATAATGACTCTTTGAACTTTGGATGTTCAACTAAAATATTATAAATATTAGCGTGTATTAAGGTGAAAGTGAAAAATGTTTCTACTTTTGTGCCTTTGTACATGACAAACTTGTGTTTTGATGAAAAATAAAATAGTACTATTTGTGGTGAGTTGTGTCGCGGTCGTGTTGTCCTCTTGCTTGGATTCAGACGAGAACACGATGGAAATAACGGCAAATTGTCAGATAAGTTCGTTCTCTTTGAGCCATGATTCGATTCCCGGGCTGGAGGATGTGGATTTTACGATAGACCAGATTACGGGCCGGATATTCAATATAGATTCATTGCCTTACGGTACGGAAATAGAAAAGGTCGTGTGTAATATCGGGCTTGCCAATTCGTACGCGGTGGTTGGCGTAGAGGTTAGTCCGGAGGCTTATCCGGATTCTACTTATTATTTGAGCAGCATGTCCGATTCAATCGATTTTTCAGCTCCAGTGAGGTTTGTTATCCATGCGTATGACAATTATACGACAAAAGTGTATGTCGCTCGGGTGAATATCCATCAATTAGTTCCTGATTCGATGGTGTGGAGCAAGTATGCGGATCCGATGTTGGATATGGCAATTAAGGAACAGAAGGTTGTCACTTACGATTATGATGGCTCGGAAAGTTATTTCATGTATGTAAAGCCGACGGGTTCGAATGCCTCTTACGCGTTATATCGCACCTCGGTGGAGAATCCGGAAGAATGGACATCTTTGCCATTGAGTGGCCTACCTTCGGATGGACTTCGTATTTCCCAAATCACGGAATATAATCAGGCGTTATATGTGCCGGGAGTGGACGGAACGTTGTATGTGTCCGTGGATGGGTGGAACTGGAGCGTGGTGGAGGACACTCCTTCGGTGAGAGCCGTTTTAGGTGAGGTAAAAGCCAGTGATCGGAATCCATCTGCGTTGGCGACTATCGTGGATAAAGAAGGAACGCTTACTTTTTACGCAATGAATCAGGCGGGTGAATGGTTGGAGGGTGAGACGGTAAGTCCGGACTTCCCCGTGACAGGTTTTGGAAACCTTCAATACTCAGTGATGTATCATGAATATTTGCTGCTTGCCGGAGGAAGGAATCCGGGAAATCAGGTGGTTAATACGACGTGGTCTACCATGAATGGAACTTCTTGGGCTTTGATGACCTCGGGGGATGAGACAAGTTTCTCCGATAGAGAAGGAGCGATGGTCGCTTACTATGATGATAAGTTCTTCCTGATTGGTGGCATAGATGCCTCGAATAAGGCGTTGAAGGATGTTTATCAATCAATCGATTATGGCATAACGTGGTCTTTACAGGATTCCATGGTGGTACTTCCCGCCGATTATGAGGCGAGAGGATATTCCTCCATTATCGTGGATGAGGAGAACTTCGTGAACCTGTTTGGTGGAAGGACAAGCGTGGACGCGAATGATTTGAACCAGCTCTGGAGAGGGCGTATCAATCGTTTGCTACCGAAAGAGTAGAAAGTTCAAGCGGAAACGTATAATTTTGTGAGGATTTTATCGTTAAAAAAGGAAGTTCGATATCTATAATAACGATGCTTATGTCTTCTACTTTCTTTCAACGGTTACTCATTATTATACTGTTCGCGGGAATGACCTCTAAACTTTGGGCGCAAGAATATAAATATGAAATAGGGGGAATGGCTGGTGGAGCCTTTTATATGGGTGACACCAACAAAAACGCGATGTTTAAGGGGATGAATCCGGCGGCTGGGGCCGTATTCCGGTACAATATAAACTTCCGTTGGGCTTTGAAAGCCAATTTGATGTGGGGACAAGTGTCCGGCACGACGGAAGGACTGGAGAACGTTTTTCCAAACAACGCCCAGACATCGTTCAGTCGTAGCGTGATTGAATTGGGTGGACAGGCGGAGTTTAATTTCTTCCCGTATAGTGATAAGTTTGACTATGCGGAGGCGAGACGTTTCTCTCCTTATATATTGGTTGGTATAGGAATGACGATGGCACCGGGTGGAGGAGATATGTTTGTCGCTCCCAATATTCCTTTAGGTGTAGGCGTGAAATATAAAATAAGGGATCGTCTCAATTTGGGATGTGAGTTCTCTTTTCGTAAGTTGTTTGGTGATGGCTTGGAGGGAAGGGAGATGCTGGATGATCCTTATGGCGTGAGTAGCAGTTTGTTGAAGAACAAAGATTGGTATTCGTTCTTGTTATTGTCTGTCACGTGGGATTTCGGGCCGAGATGCAGGACTTGTAACAACGCTAAAAATATAGAATATTAGTAGAAGAATAGAGATGTCGTTGATAGAGAAGATAGATAAGAGTCGCTTGCCGCGGCATGTGGCGATTATTATGGATGGAAATGGACGTTGGGCCAAGGCGAAAGGTAAAGACCGTAGTTTTGGGCATCAGGAAGGTGTCGTGTCTGTCCGTAAGATTATGGATGCGGTTACGCGACTTGGGTTGGAATATCTGACGCTATATACATTTTCCACGGAGAATTGGAATCGTCCGGAAGAGGAAATTCAAGCGTTGATGAGCTTGTTGGTTTCCGCCATCCATAAGGAAACTCCGGATATGATGAAGAAAAATGTCCGGCTGACCGCTATTGGTGACCTTTCTCGTCTTCGAGACGATGCGTATGATACACTCGGAGAATGTATGCGTATGACAGCTGGAAACACGGGTACTACGCTTGTCTTGGCTCTTAGCTATTCGTCCCGATGGGAAATAACCATGGCTTTGAGACATATCGTGCGTGAGGTATTGGAACATAAGTTGGAGGTAAAGGACATAACAGAGGCTGTAGTCTCTAATCATTTGATGACCCGGAATATCCCAGATCCTGATTTATTGATACGAACAGGAGGGGAGAAGCGTGTCAGTAACTTTTTGCTTTGGCAGTTATCGTATGCCGAGTTTTATTTTACTGACTTGTATTGGCCGGATTTTAGGGAAGAGGATTTATATGAGGCTATATTGTATTATCAACAACGTGAACGCCGTTTTGGTAAAACAAGTGAGCAATTAATCTTGTAAATAATAGATTATTGGTATGTGTAAAAGAATAGCGCTGTTTTTCGTTTGCTTGGGTTTCTCTTTTGGAACGTTCGCCCAGGAAATAGACACGACTAAGGTTGCTGTGGACACGACTGTAGTTGAGACTCCGGCGGAAGTGCCGGTTATTTCTTATTCGTCGGTCCCGAAAAAATATAAGATCGCGGATATCAAAGTGACAGGCATCAAGAATTATGATGATTTCGTGCTGATTGGTTTCTCCGGATTGTCAGTAGGTGATGAGATCACGGTTCCGGGGGAAGAGATTACCACGGCGGTGAAACGTTTTTGGAGGCATGGTTTGTTTTCTGACGTGAAAATTCTAGCCACGAAAATCGTTGATGATCAGATTTGGCTGGAGTTTCAATTGACGCAACGTCCGCGTATCTCGGAAGTTAACTATTTTGGCATAAAAAAGGGGGAGCGTGAGGATTTGGAAGCTAAATTGGGATTGAAGAAAGGCTTTCAAATTACTCCGAATGTCTTGGACCGGGCGAAAATCGTTATTCAGCGTTTCTTTGACGACAAAGGATTCAAGAACGTAGACGTGGAGATTGAGCAAAGAGATGATCCCGCTCATGAAGGTGAAGTGATCTTGAACATCAATATTGATAAGAATGAGAAAATAAAGATTCATCGCATTCATTTTGAGGGTAACGATGCGTTGACCGACCAAGAATTGAAAAAAGCGATGAAAAAGACAAATGAGAAATTCAGTTTGTTGAACGACTGGAAGACGAGTATCTTAGAGATGTTCAGTACTAAGAAGTTCACGAGCGAGGAATATGAAAACGATAAGAAGAACTTGATTTCCAAATATAATGAACATGGTTATCGTGATGCTGTATTGTTGTTTGACAGTGTGGCGAATTACAATAGGAAAAAAGTGGATATCTTCTTACGAGTGGAAGAGGGACAGATGTATTATTTGAAAGATATTCGTTTTGTGGGTAATACGAAATACTCTTCGGATTATTTGATGGCTGTGTTGGGAATGAAGGCTGGTGAGGTTTATAACCAAAAGAAATTGGAGGAACGTTTGACGACGGATGAGGACGCCGTTTCAAATGTTTATTTCAATGACGGTTATCTGTTCTTTAACGCCGACCCGGTGGAAGTGGATGTGTCGAATGATTCAATCTCTCTAGAAATACGTATACAGGAAGGTCCACAAGCGACGATTAATCGGATTATCATTAATGGCAACGACCGCTTGTATGAGGATATTGTCCGTCGGGAACTTCGAACGAAACCGGGTATGTTGTTCAGTCGTGATGATTTGATGCGTTCCGTTCGTGAATTGGCGCAGATGGGACATTTCGATCCGGAGAACATGAACCCGGTTCCGATTCCTGATCCAGAGAATGGGACGGTGGATATCGAGTATAATCTTGTGTCGAAAGCGAACGACCAAATCGAGTTTTCCGCGGGTTGGGGGCAGACCGGTGTTATCGGTAAGTTAAGTCTGAAGTTCACGAATTTCTCCATGAAGAATTTCTTGAACCCGAAGACGTACAAGGGTATTATTCCACAAGGAGAGGGACAAACCTTGACGTTAAGCGGACAGACGAATGGGCGTTATTATCAGGCGTACAGTATCTCTTTCTTGGATCCTTGGTTTGGCGGTAAGCGGCCGAATACGTTATCGGTTAGTGCTTATTTCTCCAAGCAAACGGATATTAGCAGCAATTACTTGAGTCGTACTGGTTATGGCTATGGTTATCCCTATTCTGGTTATGGCTATCCTTATTATGGATATGGCTATGGTTATGGAAGTGGTTATTATGGTAGTTACTACGATAGTTATGAGTATGCGTACGATCCCAATAAGTCGATTATGATGTTTGGTTTGGCGGCGGGTTACGGTAAACGTTTGAATTGGCCGGATGATTACTTCCAATTCATGGCTACATTGAACTATCAATTGTATATGATGCACGATTGGGATTACTTCTTGGTGCAAAACGGGAATTGTCATAATATCAACTTGGAGTTGATGTTGCAACGTAGCTCTATCGATAATCCGTTGTACACGCGCCGTGGTTCGCAGTTCCTGTTCTCCGTAGCGGCTACGCCTCCTTATTCGTTGTTCAATAAAAAGGATTATGGGGCGATGAGCGATAGCGATCCGGAGAAGTATAAGTTCATCGAATATCATAAGTGGAAATTTCAAGCGAAGATATTCTCTCCGCTTGCGCCGATGACGGTGAAACGGACACCGGTATTGATGGCACGTGTAGAATATGGTTTCTTGGGCTCTTACAACAAGGATAAACGTTCTCCGTTCGAGACTTTCTATATGGGTGGTGACGGTATGAGTGGTTATACCAGTACTTACGCTCAAGAGACAATTGGTTTGAGAGGATATGAGAATGGTAGTATCGCAGGTAATGGCGGTTATAGTTCTTATGGTTACGCCTATTCCCGGTTGTCGATGGAGTTACGTTATCCGTTCCTATTGGAACCTTCTTCCACGATTTATGGTTTGGTGTTCGTGGAGGCGGGTAACGCTTGGACGGATATGAAGGATTTCAATCCGTTCAACCTGAAACGTTCCGCCGGTGTGGGTGTCCGTATTTTCTTGCCGATGATTGGTTTGATGGGGCTTGACTGGGCTTACGGTTTCGATACTCCCAATTATGGTAGTGGTGACGGCGGACCAAGCGGTAGTAACTTGCACTTCGTCATCGGACAGGAATTCTAACCGTATGACGGCTAAATAAATACTTTTAACGAATTAGTGGAGGAACGAGAATAAACCCTCCATTAAATTTGTGGTCATAGAGTAGAACAAAAAACGAAGAGAGTATGAAAAAGATTATCGTATTGAGTTGTTTGATGTGGCTTTGCTCTTTTGCGGGCATGGCGCAGAAGTTCGCTTTAATTGACATGGAATATATATTGAAGAATATTCCCGCTTATGAGATGACGAATGAGCAATTGAGCCAAGTGTCCCAAAAATGGCAAAATGAGGTGGAGGCGCTTCAGCAAGAGGCCCAGAATATGTATAAGAATTATCAAAGTGACTTGGTGTTCCTTTCGGCGGAGATGAAAAGCCAACGTGAGGAGGAAATCGTGAAAAAGGAGCAAGAGGCGCAGGACTTGAAGCGCAAATATTTTGGTCCGGAAGGTGAATTGTATCAGAAACGGGCGAGTTTGATGAAGCCTATCCAAGATGAGATTTATAATGCGGTGAAAGAGATCGCGGAAGATAAGGGATATCAAATCGTATGGGATCGGGCTTCCGCTATGAGTATTATTTTCGCTTCTCCGAAAATCGATATCAGTAATGAAGTCTTGATTAAGCTGGGATATTCAAAATAAATGCTTACATTTGTGCGCTTTATGTGTTAGAAGCGAGAACTTTGGATTAATAACTTAGTAATTATTTATAGTAAAAATGAAGAAACTTATAGCTTTATTGTTGATGGTCCTTCCACTAACTGTTGTGGCTCAGGAAGTTAAAATTGCGTATGTCAATACTCAAGATGTATTTATGGCCATGCCGGAAGTCGCGGATATGGAGAAACAGATGGCTGATCTGAACGAGAAGTATAGGCTTGAGTTGCAACAAATGCAAGATGAGTATAAAAAGAAATATTCGGATTTCATCGCCCAGCAGGATTCTTTGACTGAGAATATCAAGTTGAGAAGAATGCAAGAGATTCAGGACATTCAAGGACGTATGGATAACTTCATGCAGGTGGCTCAACAGGATGTACAGAAGAAACAACAAGAGTTGTTGCAACCGATTCAACAGAAGTTGCAAGACGCTATCCAAAAAGTGGGAGAGGAGCAAGGGTACACTTATATTATAGACCCGGCGGCGTTACTTTATAGAGGTACGACCGCGGTAGACGCTACCTCGTTCGTGCGCGCTAAATTGGGATTGAATTAGTAAGAAAAGAATAGAGGATAATGAGAGGGGTGTTTTCCTTAATGGATCGCACCCCTTATTTTTTGAACGCTTTGTTATGTTCTCTCAGATGCCAGGTCCGATAGGAATTTTTGATTCCGGTTATGGCGGATTGACCATTTTCGATAAAATCCGGAAGTTGATGCCTGAATATGATTATATCTATTTGGGGGATAACGCTCGTGCGCCGTACGGAACCCGTTCCTTCGAGGTGGTTTATCAGTTCACCCGACAAGCGGTCTCTTTCTTGTTTGAAGAGGGCTGCCAGTTGATCATACTCGCTTGCAATACGGCCTCGGCGAAGGCGTTACGAACGATTCAGCAAACGGATTTGCCACGTTGGGACGCTACACGTCGGGTGTTGGGCGTGATTCGACCAACGGTAGAGTTGGTTGACCGGGTCAGTCGTTCGAAGCATGTGGGTATTTTAGGGACGAGCGGGACGATAGCTTCCAATTCTTATACGATTGAGATCGCCAAGATGTTTCCGCACATCCAAGTAACGGGCGAGGCTTGCCCGATGTGGGTTCCATTGGTCGAGAACAATGAGTTCAATTCTCCGGGCGCGGATTATTTCGTGGAAAAGCACATTAATCATATTTTGTCGTTAGACCCGCTGATTGACACGCTTGTCTTGGGCTGTACGCATTACCCGCTTTTGATTGACAAGATACGGAAGTTTTTGCCTGCCGGAGTCACGTTGCTCTCGCAAGGAAAGTATGTGGCGGACAGTCTTCAGGATTATCTGCGCCGCCATCCGGAGATGGACCGGAAATTGACGAAAGGCGGGACTTGCCGTTTCATGACAACGGAGTCGGCGGAGAAGTTTTCCGAGGCGGCGTCCATCTTCTTGAACCATCCGATTCAGGTTTCCCATATAGTCTTGTGAGATCAGCCGCAGGCCTTCCGCGAGGTTAGCGGCTGACCTTTTATGGGACCAACGGCTGTCCTTCCAAGAGGTTTGCGGCTAACCTCACAAAGGGTCCGCGGCTGGCCTCTGAAGCCGCCTTACCGGATGCTTTTTCCGAAGGGTGCTAACGCTAATGCGGCCATCTTGAAATGTTGCCTTCCGAAAGGAATCCCGATAATCGTGATACACAGCAGCAATCCGAATCCCAAGTGGGTGAGGCAAATCCAGAATCCTCCGACAAGAATCCAGATAACGTTCATGATTAACGAGAGGCAACCGCCGGAATTCCCTTCGTCCGTGACCTCGCTCCCGAAAGGCCATAACGCCAATATCGCCAGTTTCAGTGTTTGAAAACCGAATGGGATGCCGATAATCGTTATCATCAGCGCTAAACTCGCGAGCAGGTACTCGACGCTCGTAATCAATCCTCCCAAGATAAGCCAGATAATGTTTCCTATGAGCCTCATGGGTTCGTATGTTTATCGTTTATGGATAACGTGCCTTTTGTGTCCGTGATGGACGCTTTGTTTCCGAAGGAGAAATGGAAGCTGTCGATTAACGCCAAAACCTCCTTTCTCGTCACGTTGAAGCTATCTATGTAAGCGGGTTTCACCGGCTCGGATGGTGGGGCTTCCATTTTCAGCGGGTCGATAGGCTGGCCGTTCTTGTGTACCCGAAAGTCCAGATGAGGCCCCGTGGAGAGTCCCGTGGAGCCCACGTAAGCTATCTCTTGCCCTTGCTGGACATGGCTGCCCACTTGTATACCTTTGGCGAAGCGGCTCAGGTGCATATAGGTGGTGGTGTAGACCGAGTTGTGTTTGACCTTGATGTAATTGCCTCCGCCGTTTTGGTAGCCTTTCGCTATCACCGTGCCGTCGCCGATGCTGCGGACGGGCGTGCCCGTCGGTGCGGCGTAATCCACGCCGTGATGCGCACGGTAACGTTTGAGTATCGGGTGGAAACGGGCGTTCGTGAAGCGGGACGTAATCCGGAAGAAATCCAACGGCGCTTTCAGGAAGGCTTTCCGGAGGCTGTTTCCTTTCTCGTCGAAATATTCGAACACGCTATCTTGCGTGAAAGGTATCGCCACGAAATCTTTGCCTTGATGCGTGAATATGGCCCCTTGGATGGACGCTATGCCCAAGGCGGTCGTGTCGTCGATGTAAGCCTCGTCGTAAATGACTTTGAACGCATCGCCATCTTTTATGTCGAAGAAATCGATTTGCCAGGCGTAGACATCCGATATCTTGATGGCGAGATACGGGTCTCCTCCGTTCGCCTTGATCGCGTTCCATAGAGACGAGCTTAACACGCCTTCCGTGTATTTGCGCTTCAGGGTGATAGGTTTGTTGAACTCGTACGCGTTAATCGTGTCACCGGTCAGGTCTATCACGGCATAGTCGGTCAACGATTTGGCGAATGCGATGTAGCGGATGGTCTCCAAGGTGTCTCCAACGGTCGTGAACGTGTAGTAACACATTCCGGCCCGTAGTTTCGTGGGGTCGAGCACGTGAGCCGAGGCCTTGCTGACGCTATCCGCCTTCGCTGGAGTGAAACCCAATTTGGCGAATATGGCGGCGGGATTATCGCCGCTCTTGATTAAATATTCCTTTATGTCCAAGGAATCTACGCAAATACCATATTGGTAGATGTGCTGAGCGCTGTCTATCCATCGCATGTCCATATCCGTATCCTCCGTTTGTTGAGGGGTTCGCTTGCAAGCGAGGCAGAGCAGTGCCAGTATCACGATATATATCGGTAGTCTCGTGTTCATGTGTTGTCGCTTTATTTTTCCGTGAATTGTTTCACGCGAACTTACGGATTTTTCGCGAGAATGCCATGCCGGTGTCGTGGTTCCGTGCGGATGTGGAAAAAGGAAAGGAGAGATGGCGGTGACACGATAAGAAACGAAAGAGGTACGGGATGATTCCCATACCTCCTTGCCTTGGAAACATTATCTCAAGGTCTTATTTTTAGGCTTCTCCTTTCGGACCGGCGAAGTCTTCGAAGTTCGCGGTCCTGTTATTGTTGCTGTTGTTTGCCGCTTGAAGCTGCTCGCCGAATTTCTTGATGTTGTCTTGCAAAGCGAACAACAGGCGCTGAGCGTTGTCAGGCGTCATGATGATACGGCTTTTTACCTTGGCTTTCGGCGCTCCCGGCACGACCCGGATGAAATCCAAAATGAATTCTGAACCTGAGTGAGCGATAATCGCCAGATTCGCGTAAGTCCCTTGCGCCATTTCTTCAGATAACTCAATCTGAATCTCGTTATTGGCTGGTTTGTTGTTTTCTTCCATATTTTCCTTTATTTTAATTTAGGTGATTAAAAAATACGAAGGCAAATATAAGAATTTATTTCGGGTCGCGAAGTAAGATTTCATAGAAAAGCGAAAACGACCACCTTCGCAGGCGGTCGTTTCCTCAGTGTGTTTTTAATTCTCAATTCTTTAGACCAATGTAAAAATATCTTGTTTAATTATGAAAATAGTGATTTTAGCGTTTCGCTTAGAGGCTTTCCTCATAAGCGTGAATCTCTTATTTATTTTTTACAAAAATACAGGATTCGAAAAGAAAACGCAAATATTATTTCTATGATAATCGCTATTATATCGTTAATCGTCGATATTTTAACATTTATTTTATCGTTCCGGTCGCGAATAGGCTTTCCTTAGAACGTCAGCGCGAAGCCGGTCGGACTGATGGAGAACGAGACCTCTCCCGTTCGCTTACGGGGCTGATTGTAAGAAGTGGATGAGTTTAGGAGATTATATTGGGAAGCCACGTTTTTCATCTCCTTTTTCCCGTTCCGATATAAGACGATACCTCCGCCGATGGAGGCGGCTCCTATGACGATACCCGTGCCGAGGCAAACGAAATTCGTCTCCACCGCGACTTCCGTACATGCGATGCCTACGCCAATGGCACCTCCGATTACCGGTAAAAGTATGCCCCATATCCCTTTCCTTCTCGCTTTCTTATACTTGAAAAATAAATCCGGTGTCTCGGAAAACGCCATGCTGATTCCCTCTTTGTCTAACTCTTCTGTCCCCAGATAAAGTTTCATCCTCTTGGTGTACATCTTGTCGTCCGGTGAATAGCCTCCCGACAAGCTGCCCATCACCTTCTTGTCGGTCTTCCCGCTGAAGAAGGCGTTCAAGTCGCGCCCGATACGGCGGAACGCTTGTTGAATAGCCTTTCCGGTGACGGTATGCTTGAAATCTTCCACGCCACCGTTCAGCTCTCCTCCACCCAACGCACCGTATTCCAAGGCCACTTGCGATTTGCCTTTAGCTTCGCCTTCGCTCGATGACATGAAAACGACCTCGCTGGTCTGCAAATCTACGACACGGACCGATATAGTGACGGCCGCTCTCAGCGTAGCCACCCGCATATTCGAGGCGTAAGCCGCTCCGATGTTCGTGCCTGTGGCCATTTGTACCGCGCCCATGAACGCCGCCAAAGGTACACCGGTCCGCACGTTCGCCACGTCGGGTTTTTGCATGGTGGTTTGTAGCGCGTAACGTGCGCCGATGACTTGCCCTCGTTGTATGGTGGTTTTCGGGTCCATCAGGTCGTCCGACAGGTTTATCTCGTCTATTTGCGCGCCCAATACGCTACGGTCCAGAAGACGTACCTTATCGCATAGCAACATTTGCTCCATGAGGATGTCGGCCACGTAACCGCCGAAGTGCCCGTTATCCACCACGTCGTTCACGACGGCGGGGGCGATGACGATGGGCGCTCTGTCCGTGTCGGGGTCAGGAATCCCCGCGTTCGCCATTCCATCCGCTTGTTTGATGATTCTCATCCCTTTTCGCATTTGTTTTATGAGTGCGAGGTTATGCGGACGGGCTACGGAATATTCCTCGAAAGTTTCCCCGACCTCTATCGTGCCGACCAACTTGTCGTTTTTGCGGATGCGTTTCCCTGTCACCGGATGCGTCATGTAGCCGCCCTCCTCGTACACCTCGAAGCGGTCGCCCGGCGCGACTTGTCGCTCGTTCAGGTCGATGTAAACCGCGTTTTTCTCTACGCCGATAATATATCCTTCGGAGGTGGTTTGCCCTTGGGCGCATAGGCAGGAGACGAAGAGGCTAATCAGTAACAATACATTTCTCGTTTTCATGACATGTAAGATTTAGATATGCGCCGTAGATTCCCCTGATTAGCCGTTATCTATTATTTCTCAAGGCGTTATAAAAAAGAAAGGCGTAGGAATCTGTTCCCGTGCTTATTCTTGATCTTCAGGTTCTCGCATTGCCTCACTCCCGGGAACAAGCGATACAGAAAGCCCACGCCATGATATATTAATCGTAATTGTATGGGACGATTCGTCCCATACAATTATAATACATCCGCACGGACGTTTCTTGTTGCCTTATCTTCGAGGGAGTTCAAATTCGCGAGATTCGAAGGTCCGAAGATGACGCATGAAAAAAACGTCTTTCTTATTTTAAAGCCGCTACCGCATCTATTGGGATAGATGGCGATAACGAGACAAATGTACGTAATCTTTTATTGACATCCATGGAAAAGACTGAACAAATTCAATGCCTTGCTTGAAATTTGTTTGACGTTGTCGTAGGATGGGCGGAGGGGAGGCCAGTGGAAAAAGTTCGTGGAACGGGGAGAAAACTTTGGGAGTCCACGGGAGAAAGTTCCGAAGCCGCTGGATAAAAGTCTATCTTTAAGCTGCGGATATATATCTTTAACCTAAAGATATGTATCTTTAGATTGCAGATATGTATCTTTAGGCTAAAGATAGAGAATTTCCCGGCGTATCATGAAGTTTTTCCCGTGGACTCCCAAAGTTTTCTCCCCGTTCCACGAACTTTTTCTTCCTTATCGCGTAAAAAAAGCTCCCTGTCGGATGGGGAGCTTTAAGGTATGTCCTGCGGAAAGGAGGGGTCAAAGCCGAATAGGCGTACCGTTGTAGAAATCGAGAATCTTGACGCGGAAGATATAATCGAACTTGGCCTGCGCCTGCTCGGCGAGGCTCTGGGCGTACTTGGTCTTCGCCTCGTTGAACTCGAAAACGGTGCTCTTGCCCGCCTCGTAACGCCGCCGGGCATAGTCGAACGCCTCCTTGCTGGCGAGCACCGACTTGCCGGCCGCCTGG
>CASEGC010000099.1 GCA_949287365.1 uncultured Parabacteroides sp. | reverse complement strand
CTCCGATCGTTTCGTGGAAAAAGGCAATTATTTGCGTCTGAATAACCTGCAGATAGGTTATAATTTGCCGGCGAAATATTGCAATAAACTTGGGTTGACAAACTTGCGTATTTATGTGGGAGGTACACGTTTGTTTACTATTACCAAGTACTCCGGATACGATCCTTCTACGGGATCAACCGTCGGACAAATGGGATATGATTATGCGTCTATCCCGTTGAGCCGTGACTTCATGATGGGATTAAAATTAGGTTTCTAATCGAATAAATGTAAAATATTATGAGAATAAATAGATATTTATTGTATGCGGCAATAGCGAGCGGGGTATTCTTCTCGTCTTGTTCTGATTTCCTGGAGGAAGAGACAAATCCCAATGCGTTGTCTCCCGCGTTGTTCTGGCAGAGCGAGGAAGATATCATGAAAGGCCTGACCAGTGTTTATGCAGCCTTACAACCGAATATAAATTGGGCGGCTCCTTACGAGCGTTATATCGTAATAGATAATTATCGGAGTGATGAGGTCACGTTTCGCGATGACGTCACGAGTTGGATGGATATAGCCTCTTTTACGAATGAATCTACTAATGGCGTATCGGTGGATGAATGGCAAAACCTTTATATGGGGATCAACTATGCCAATCAGTGCATAGACAACATTCCCAATATACCGGAAGAGGAGGGTGATGAAAGTTTGCGAGAGGCTAAGCGGCAAGGTATCGCGGAAGCCCGTTTCCTGCGAGCGTATTTTTATTACCGTTTATATTTGAATTATGGGGAGAGAATTCCTATTTATCTACATCAATTGGAAGGGACGGATGAGGAGTTTTATCCATCTCAGGCGCAACCGGGCGAATTGACCTCTTTGATTGAGACGGAATTGAAGGAGGTGCAGTCTGACTTGCCGGAGGAATATCCATCGGAGGAGGATAAGGGCAGGGCTACGCGTTATGCCGCGGCCGCTATTTTAGGCAAGTTCTATATGTTTCAACATGAATTATCCAAAGCGGAAGCTGAGTTTAAGAAGATCGTGGACCAAGAAGGTGTTTTGTTCGATTTAATGGAGAATTGGGCGGATAATTTTGATGGAATGCACAAGAATAATAAGGAATCCATCTTTGAGGTTCAGTTTACGGGCGACGAGAGTGGAGGACATTCGGAATACAATCTGTTTACCGTCCACCTGGGGCCTTTTGGGTTGGATGGAGCGTATGAGGAGGCTTATCCGAGTGAGTGGTTGTTTAACGTAATGAAAACGGACCTGACGGCAGAGGGTGAATATAGTACCCGCTTATTGAATACGATTATTTTTGATGATCCCAATTGTCGTCCGTTTTATTATGAGGAAGGGAAATCGTTTAAAGACTATCATCCGGAAGGTAGGTTTTATTGGCACAAGTACGTGACTTGGTCGGAGGGGATGAGCTCGCATTGGAGCACCAGTTTTTTCAACGTGCCACTCGTGCGTTATGCGGATATCTTGTTGCTTTACGCGGAATGCCTGAATGATAGGGGAGCGACGCAGGAGGCTATTGGTTATATCAATCAAGTTCGTCAACGGGTTAATGTGCCGGATTTACCGCTTACTATGACTAAGGATGAGGTGTTGAAGCATCTGCAAGATAAGGAACGTCCGTGCGAATTAGCTTTAGAGGGATCACGTTGGTATGACTTGATTCGTTGGGGAATAACGGAAAGCGCGTTGAGGGCTCATGAGAAGCCGCATATCGAGAACTATGTCGATACGAAGCATAAGTTGTTTCCGATTCCTCATTCCGAGTTCCTGTTGAATCCGGATTGGGAGCAGAATCCGAATTTCAGCAAGTGATAGGGATTACCTTGTTAAGTGAGATTCCTACGGACATATGTGTTTTCGTGAGATCGTAAGGATGGGTGGAAATCTCATCCTTACGAGACTCCATGAAGCTTATGCGTTGGCGCATAGGGATAAATGTTTCATTTTTAATCTGTATTTATGAAAAACATATTTTCCATTTTTTGTGTTTGTTTGATGTTGGCGGCTTGCTCCTCACCTGCACGGCAGGATAAGCAAGACGATACATGCTCGTTTTCCCAAGATGATTTCCCTAATTTGATTCGGATAAAGAACGTTCCGGAACGGCAAGGGGATTCTGAACTTTATTTGTTTTCCGACTTAGGCGCATGGAGCGGATATGCGCTTCCGGAGAACGAGAGCGGTATGTATGCCGGGGCGTTTATTGGTCCGATGGTAATGACCGGTGGCGGATGGACCGCGAGGAGCTTGGCCGAGCCGGTCCTGATAGTGAACGGAAAGAAATATGATTTGGCTCGCAACGTTCAGACCGTTAAATATTTGCCCGGAAAATTGATACAAACCTTTAAGGATGATCGATTAAGGTTTGTTACGGAATTGTGCTTCTCCACTTCCCGTACGGCTTCCGTTCGTTCGGTTATAACAAATCTCTCATCGGAACCTTTGCGTTTTACCTTGACGTGGCAAGGAGGTGTCTTTGAACAAGCTTCCTCATTAACCCCGTTGGAAAAGGGTATTCGCGTGTGTTATCCGTTCTTTTCCCGTTGGAGAGCCAAACAGGGTAATAAACAACCGGTTGATGAGATAAATATCGCGGTATGCTTTCCTACTGCCGATGAGATACATATAGTGGGGAAGGATAGTATTCGTGCCGTGGAGAAACGGGATTTTCTTTTGCGACCGGGTAAGGTCTATCAATCGGAGATTACGCAGACATTGGTTCTGAAAGGTGAAAACTTGGAAAAAGAATTGGAGACTGTGAGTGCTCTTTCGATGGATCAATGTTTTGAAAACAATGCCCGGCGTTGGAATCAAAACATTCATACGCTATTGACGTCAGATAGTCCTTATATGGAAGAGGATGCTTACCGGAATATCGTAATCAAGGCTATGATGACCCTTAATACGAATTTTCGCTCGGCGGCGGGTGATCTTTTGCATGGTTGTAGTTTCCCCTCTTATGTGGGTTTTATAGGAGGGTGCTGGTCATGGGACGCTTGGAAGATCGCTACCGGAAATGTTTTATACAATCCGGAAGGCGCAAAGGGGGATATGCTCGCTTTGTTCGATTATCAAGCGGATAATGGAATGGTTCCTGATTTTATCGGTTATAATAAATCGCGGAACAATTGGAGGGATACCAAGCCTCCTGTCGCTTCGTGGGGAGCGATGAATGTGTATAAGGCTATGGGTGACAAGGTTTTTCTGGAAGAGATATTCGACAAATTGTACAAGTTCCATCAATGGTGGTATGCCGAGCGTGACCACGACCGGAATGGAATTTGCGAGTATGGGTCAACCGATGGGACTTTGATTGCCGCAGCATGGGAAAGCGGAATGGATAATGGAGTTCGTTTTGATGATACGAAAATGCTGGAGAATGAAGTTGATAACGCTTGGTCTATGAATCAGGAGAGTATCTGTTTGAATTCTTTCCTATATGTGGATAAATTGGCATTGGCGGAGATGGCCGTCGTTTTGGGCAAGCAGGAGCTGGCCGATAAACTGAGGCGGGAGTCTGAAATCATTAAGCAGTATGTTCAAGAGAAAATGTATGATGAGGAGACCGGATTCTTTTATGACATTCGTTTGGAAACAGGCGAGTTGATAAAGGTGATGGGTGCCGAGGGTTGGTTGCCTTTGTGGGCGGGCATCGCTACTCTCGAACAGGCGGAAAAGGTAAAGAGAAATATGATGGATGCGAAACTTTTTAATTCTTATTTACCCTTGGGCACGTTGGATATCAGCCACCCGGCGTTACGTCCGGTTCGTGGTTATTGGAGGGGACCGGTGTGGTTTGACCAGGTTTATTTCGGCATTATGGGGCTGAGACGCTATGGGTATGTAGAGGAAGCGGATTTTCTGACACGGAAATTCATGGAGCACGCGCAAGGCTTGATGACAGACGGCCCTATTCATGAGAATTATAACCCGTTGACTGGTGAGGCTTTGAACAGCCCGAATTTCTGGTGGACATCGGCGGTGATGATGAAATAATTATTACAAAAATAAACGAATTGATTCATATGAGATTTTATCAAGCATTGTTGGGGATGGCTTTCCTTCTCCCTTTCCCGACGTTGGCTCAATATGAGGGGACTCCATTTGAGAGGCAGGAAGTCCAGGCGCAGGAGCGGAATGATGTACGCCGAGACAAATATCCTCATTCGGATAACGATTGGGAGAACTTTGACGTTCTTCATATCAATCGTTTGCCCTCAGCCGCCAACTTCATGTGGTATCCCTCTCGGGAGATGGCCGTGGAAAACCGAAAAGAGCGGTCGCCCTATTTCCTTTTGTTGAATGGGCAGTGGCAATTTAAATATGTACCTCGCTATGACCAACGGCCTATGGATTTTTACCGGACGGACGTGGATCTTTCGGGTTGGGATAAGATAAAAGTTCCCGCGGATTGGGAGCTGGAGGGATTTGGTTACCCGTTTTATGTGGCGAGCGGTTATGGAATCAAGAAGAACCCTCCGTTGATAGCCGTGGAGAATAGTCCGGTAGGTTCTTATAAACGGACGTTTACTGTTCCGGAAAGTTGGGACGGGATGCAAGTAGTCCTGTATTTCGGGAGTGTAGCCTCCGCTTTTTATGTGTGGGTGAACGGCGAGATGGTGGGGTATTCGGAGGATTCGAAGACACCCTCCGAATTTGACATCACGCCCTATGTGAGGGCCGGGGAGAATCAGATCGCTGTTCAAGTATTTAAGTTTAGCGATGGATACTATCTGGAGGATCAGGACTTTTGGCGTTTCGCGGGTATTCAGCGCGATGTTTATGTATATGCGCGTCCGAGTTATCATATATGCGATTATGAGATCGTGACCGATTTGGATGAGAATTATGAAAACGCGGACCTTAGCTTGTATGTAGAGACTGAGAACACGTCCCAGAAGCGTGTGAAAAAGGCGGAGGTAGAAGTTGAAATCGTAGATAAAGCGGGGGAAAGTCTTTATAAGGAACGCAAGAAACTACGGGATGACGCAGATGAGATATCTTTCCGGAAAGTATTTAAGTCGCCCTTGTTGTGGAGCGCTGAGAAACCCAATCTGTACCGTATGAATCTTACGTTGTATGTGGATGGGAACCCTCCGCAGTATATATCCCAGTTGATTGGATTTCGAGAAGTGGAAATCAAGCACGCCCAATTGTTGGTAAACGGGAAGCCGATTTACATCAAGGGCGTGAACCGTCATGAGCACGATCCGCGTAACGGGCATGTCGTAGATGAGGCCTCGATGATACAGGATATAAAGTTGATGAAAGAGCATAACATCAATGCGGTGCGAACCTCGCATTATCCGAATGATCCTCGTTGGTATGAATTGTGCGATATCTATGGACTTTATGTGGTGGATGAGGCGAATGTGGAAAGCCATGGCATGGGCTATGACCCAGATAAATGCTTGGCTAATCAGCCAGAGTGGCAGAAAGCGTTTATCGACCGTACGGAGCGAATGTTCGAGCGAGACAAGAATCATCCGTCGGTCGTTATCTGGTCGTTGGGTAATGAGTCGGGATCTGGATGTAATTTCGCCGCTACCTATAATTGGATTCATGCGAACGACCGGTCTTGCCGTCCGGTTCATTCGGAGGATGGGATAAAAGGACCTTACACGGATATTTTCTGCCCGATGTATAAAAAACTGGATGTCTTGATTAATCACGCCCTTTATATGCCCGAGAAGCCATTGATCTTGTGTGAGTATGCGCATGCGATGGGAAATAGCGTAGGTAATTTGCGGGATTATTGGGATGTCATTGAGACATATCCTTCCTTGCAAGGCGGATTCATCTGGGATTGGGTGGATCAGGGTGTCGCCGCTACAGATGAGAACGGACGTTTTTATTGGGCGTATGGAGGTGATTTGGCCCCAGAGGGAACCCCGAGTACGGCGAATTTTTGCATGAACGGACTTATTCGTGCCGATCGTTCGCTCAAACCTCATATCCATGAGGTGAAGAAAGTATATCAGCACATCGGTTTCCGTCTGTTGGACTATCATACCGGCCAAATAGAGTTGGAAAACAAGTATTTCTTTACAGATCTGAATGATTTTGAGTTCTTTTGGAAATTGGAGGGTAACGGTGAGAGGATAGCCGATGGACGTATGCCGGCTGTCGCTTTAGCTCCACGTCAGAGGATGGTGGTAAGGACGGATTTCCCCGAGATAGAGGTTGTTCCCGGAGTGGAATATTATCTTACGGTCTCGGCCGCTTTGAGAGAAGAGCAGGGATTATTGGAGAAAGGCACGGAGTTGGCCTCTGCTCAATTCAAGTTACCGTTTTTCCAGCCGGTGGACCGCATTGAGGTGTCGGGCAAGGTTGATATGGATGAAAGCGAGGAGCGTCTTACGCTGAAGGCGGATGGCGTCTCGATTGGATTTGACAAACGGACGGGAGCTTTATGCTCGTATCGTGTCGAGGGAAGCGAGCTGATAAAGGAGGCCATACGACCTAATTTCTGGCGTCCGGTAACGGATAATGACATGGGGGCGGATTTGAACGTGACGTTGCGCTCATGGCGCTTGGCGGGAACGGAGGCGGAACTGGTCAGCATGGAGCGGGCGCCGATGCGAGACGGATATCTGGTTTCGTCGCTTTATCGGTTGCCGGTAGGGGAGTCCAGCCTCAAGATGGATTATAACATCCTGGCGGATGGATGTATCGATGTAGCTTGTTCTTTTGTCCCGGGCAATGATACCTTGCCCTTGATGCCACGCTTCGGCGTAACCTTGACCTTGGACAAGAGGTTTGATAAAGTAGAATGGTTGGGACGGGGTCCTCATGAGAATTATATCGACCGTCGGACTTCCGCTTACGTGGGTTTGTATGGGGGATATGTGAGGGATCAGTATTTCCTCTATGACCGTCCTCAGGAAACCGGAAACAAGACAGAAGTCCGTTGGATGAGCCTGCGTAACCCGGAAGGGATAGGTCTGATGGCTATCGGGATGCCTTACCTGAGCGCCAGTACCTACGATTTCCCGAATTCGGATTTAGATGAGCCGGGTACGAAAAAGAGCCAACGACATATCTCGGATATCGTATCGAAGGACATGGTTACTTGGAATATAGATTGGCGTCAGATGGGTGTTGGAGGCGATACCAGCTGGGGTGCGTTCCCGCATCCTCAATACCTTATTCCCGCATCGCATCATGTGTTCTCGTTCCGTCTGTGTCCGATAAAGGAGGGGCAGGTCAAGGGCAACGACTTGTATCTACGTCATGATAGATATGGGCAGCGTTTTGATGAGGTCGTGCGTTGATTCTCGTTGAAGAACAATGGGTAGTTAGGCGATAAACTCAAATAATTATCCATTGTTCATGGATTATCGCCTATTATTTCATACCTTCGCCGTGTATGAAAGACACGGAGCTTTTAATCATACGGCAATTGCGGGCGGGCGACGAGGAGGCGTATCGGTATTTGTTCGATCGCCACTATGCCGTGTTGTGCCGCCTCGCGAACGAATGGGTGGGCGATTCCTTTCTTGCTGAGACGATCGTTGGTGACGTGATCTTTCATCTCTGGGAAATACGCGATACGTTGGAAATCGACACCTCACTTCGTGCCTACCTTATGCGGGCCGTGCGCAATCGGTGTTATAATCACCTCTCTTCGGAAAGTAAAAAGCGGGAGATGCCGTTTTCGGCGTTGGCTCCCGATACGTTGGAGCGCGAGCCCGCCTTGTCTCTTGGGGAGCATCCCTTGGGCTTGTTGTTGGAGCGTGAGTTGGAGGGAGAGATCATCCGCTCTATTGAACGTTTGGGCGACGAATGTAAGTGCGTCTTCAAGAAAAGTCGTTTTGAGCGGAAGAGGAACGAGGAGATCGCCGCAGAGTTAGGCATCTCGGTGAATACGGTCAAATACCATATCAAGATGGCGCTGGCCCGCTTGCGGCAGGATTTGGGGAAATACTTACTCTTTCTTGTCTTTGCTTTTATGCTTTATTAACGCTTAAAGAACGATATTCCACTACCCAGTGTCGGGGAATAATTGTCATTTATATACAAGCGAGGCATTATCGACCATGGATAAAGAACTGTCAGATATGGAAAAAAGGTGGTTCATCCCTGACAGGGAAGAACGGGAGCTTTGGTTCTCGTCCGTAGCTGCCGACGATTCCCATGCTTACGATGCGGATAAGGCGTACGCCCATTTTTTGAATCGTACACGGAAAGCGCATATGAGGACCTTACGTCTACGGGCGGTTTTATATGGAGCCGCAGCGGTTCTTTTGGCGCTATTCATCTCCACGGCCTCTTATTGGCTGGGTGGGCATCAGGTGCGGGATCGCTTCACGGATATCGTGGTGGAGGCACCCTTGGGCGCGAAGACGAGGTTGGTTTTGCCCGATAGCACGTTGGTGTGGCTGAACGCGGGTTCGCGGATTGTCTATTCGCAAGGCTTCGGGGTGAGCGACCGACATATCGACTTGGTGGGTGAGGCGTATTTTGAGGTGCGTACGAACGAGGATTTGCCCTTCGACGTAGCCACGCACGAGATGAGTGTGACAGTGCTGGGTACGAAATTTAATTTCCGGAATTACGCGGATGACGGGGAGGTGATCGTCAACCTATTGGAAGGCAGGGTACGGTTGGAGAATGGGGTGAGGAAGATGGAGCCCCGTTATTTGTCGCCTTCCGAGAAAGCGACATTGAACAAAGCGACGGGCGATATGACGATCGCCCGT
>CASEGC010000098.1 GCA_949287365.1 uncultured Parabacteroides sp. | reverse complement strand
TGATGCGCCAAATATCAGAGTTCATGTCTTGTTCATCGGTCGATGCGTATTGCGCGGAGAATGATATTACGCCTAACTTATTGTTCTTATCCGCTTATTCCTTAACGCTATCCCTTTTTTCCAAAGAGCGTAAGGTCGCTTTTTATTCGGTGAATCATGGACGCGTGGATAAACGTTTCCGAAAGACGTACGGTCCGTTCATTAAATCAACACCGATGTTAGCTACGATAGATCCGGAGTCGACGGTGATGGATTTTATTCGGTCCTTCAAGAAGGAGGTGATTAGCAGCGTGCGTTATGGGGTTTATCCGTTTACGCATTTTTGCCGGGATTTGTCGGTTACTCCAGAGACCTCGTTCGCTTTCCAGCGGAATATAGAGGAGAGTGTACGGTTGGACGGGGACGAGACTGTTTTTAAGCAATTGCCGAAGCGGGCCAATCAAAATCTCTCGGTCGTTATTTACCATCTGTACGACCAATATGAGATTCGTTTGGAATATAATGAGGCCCGGAATACGGCCTACGTAATGCGCCAATTCGTAAAAGCGATGCGGGCATGTATAGAGAGTTTGCTGAGAAATCCGTTGGCTCGGCTAAAAGAGGTCGAATTTCTTTCGGAGCGAGACAGGGAAGAGGTGCTTTCCCTTTCGCGGGGAGAAACGACGGACTGGTCCCGGGAAACGTTCTTGGAATTGTTTAAAAAGCAAACGCGGTTAACGCCCGATAACGTTGCGATTGTCGATCATAAAAGTCGTGTCTCGTATCAAGAATTGGAGAACCTCTCGGACAAAGTGGCTCGCCAGTTGATTAAAAACGGTATTCAAGAAGATGATTTCGTGGGGATCATGCTTCCGCGGGAAAAGGAGTTCATGATCAGTGTGCTGGGCGTATTAAAAGCGGGGGCGGCTTATGTGCCTTTAGCCAGCGATTATCCCGATGAGCGTTTACGCTATATGCTGCAAGATAGCGAGGCGAAAGCGCTGATTACCAATCAATCATTAGTAGAGGAGAAAGGACTTTCGCATCTCCCTCTCTCGACATTTCGCATAGAGCGGTTGCTGGAGAGCGAGGAGGAGGCGTTTTTGCCTTTACCCGTCGTGCGTCCGGAACGAAACGCGTATATGATTTATACGTCCGGCTCTACCGGAGCCCCCAAAGGGGTCATTATTCAGCACAAAGCGCTGGCGGCGTTCATACAAGTCTGTGTTCATCTTTATCAGCTGGATGATAGCGACCGTATTTTCTGCCATAGCAATTTTAGCTTTGACGCTTCGGTTGAGGATTTGTTCCCGATTCTTACCTGTGGAGGGGAATTACATATCCTGGCGGACGAGATTATCCGGGAACCCGAGCGAATCGCAGAATACATTGTCCATAAGCACATCACAGGAGGTAATTTTACGACCCAGTTTGGGGTGGAGATGCTGCATCATTACAGTTTACCTTTGAAATATATAACGGTAGGAGGTGAACGTTTGGATGAGATTCCAGACACAAAGGCCCGTTTCTTTAATTCATACGGTCCGACAGAGTTTACGGTCGACGCGACTTTTTTTGAGCCGGAGAAAGGGAAGTCTTATGCCAGCATACCGATCGGACGCCCCAATTCCAACACGTGCGCTTATGTGCTAAACGAGAATGGCAAACTCGTTCCTCGGGGTTGTGTCGGGGAATTGTATCTTTCCGGCTCGCAAATCGCGAAAGGATATTGGAAGCGGGAGGAGGTTACGAAAGAGCGTTTCCTGAGAAATCCATTCGCGACCGGTGATGAGACAATGGTCATGTATAAAACGGGGGATTGGGTGCGTTGGAACGAGCAAGGCGAGTTGGAATACATCGGGCGAGGCGACAACCAGATTAAACTAAGGGGATACCGCATAGAAATCGGAGAGATCGAGGAGGTTCTCTCCCGGTATGAAGGCATTACGCAGGCGGTTGTCGATGTGAGGCGGACGCGAGGAACCGATCATTTATGCGCTTATTTCACGACGAATAGACCTATTTCTATCGAGGAATTGCGTCATCATCTAACAAGATATTTAGCGAGTTATATGATACCATCCGCGTTTATGCGGTTGGAGCGTTTCCCGTTGAACGCGAACGGAAAAATCGATCGCGCGCGCCTTCCCTTGCCTACCGTGGAAGAGGAGGCCGGCTATGTCGCTCCGGCGACAGAGGCCGAGAAGGCCTTGGCTCGTATCCTGCAGGGGCTTTTAGGCGTGGAGCGGATTGGCGTAGAGACGGATTTGTTTGATCGCGGATTGAGTTCGATCCAAGTGATGCAAGTGGTTTTCGAGGCCAAGGAGGCGAATATCCAGACAACCGTATCTCAATTTTACCAATACAGAACGATTCGCGCTATAGTAAAGCATGCGGAAAACGCGGGACATAAATCCATCGTATCTTGGTACGATGGATTTTCGGAAGAGAAACCGGTCGTTGTCGTGACGTATGGATTTACCTCTTATTACCTGATTAACCTGATCGAGGAACTATCCGCCCGATATTCCGTATTGGTGATTGAATCGCTTGTGGGATATTTTAATGAGGTTTTCCAGGATTCGACGGACGAGCAGACAATCGTCGATACTTATTACTCGTTAATCGATGCATTGATTCCCAAGCGAGTACCTGTCCATGCTTTTGCCGGGCATTGCTTTGGAGGAGAGCTTAGTTATTTGGAGGCGGTTAAATGGGAAAAGGAACGGGGACAATCTCCGGAGGTTTGGATGATTGATACGTACGCGGCCGCTACCGGCGAGGTGCTGGATCGCTATATCGGGAGCAATGGAAGACCGCTTTCGGACGAGGAACGGGATAGGTTTCAAGAGACGCTGATAGAGAACGAGATACAGTCTCATATCAAAAGCCCGGATGCGTTGCCCGCTTTCGGGGGAACAGTCCGGTTCTTTAAGGCGACAAGGTGTAACCTGTCCTATCTCTTCCCCGTGAAGGATCCGGACGACTTCTTGCCTGTTTGTTTACGGGAAATCGACAATAACGAGAAAAGGTGGCGTGCGCTCATCCCGCAAATGAAGGTATATCCGGTTGATGCGGATCATCGGACAATCTTGAATCAAAAAGAAAATATCATCCGCTTTTTGTTGCCCCACATGCGATAAGGAAGTGCTTTTTTAGCCTTAGCCATGTGGCCCTATCAGCGAGCGTTTGGATAATTTCCTCTTGAGAGGGGGCAGGGGGTGTGTCACGGTCTCATAATAATGGGCATTATTTGCGTCTTACGATGCCCATTGTGAACGCCTTATGATGCCCATCGTTCGTACCTTACGATGCCCGTTATCAAGTCGCCTTCATCTAAGGCTTTACACGCAATAGCTGCAATAGGATATTGCAATTATTTACGTCTGTTTCTACGACTCGGCACCAAGTGTTTTTATCCAGATAGTAAACATGCGGATCCGTGCTTGGGACGTTATCGATGTCGTTTAATAAGTCTTTTCCGATATGTGTTCGACCGTTTTCCCTGTCATATAAAACGAACCGATAAGGGTCATCGGGGTTATTCAGGTATTTATAGGTCTGTAGTAAATATTGATTGGAAAGACTGAAGTTGCTCATGTATGCGATTCCCTTCAGGAGGGGTTGGTAATTGGACGGATCTTTCTTGCGGAGTTCCTTATCCAGGACTTGCTTGGGCTTGAAAGCGTATTTTACTTGAAGCGAGTCGTTCACGAGGCAATATAAATAATCATGATTCCGGTCGTAGATAAAAATGGAGTCATGGTCTATGTTATAGTTTGTTCCGGCGAATTCTATTTTTTCGCCTTGGGGTACATCGACCTGAAAATCTTTTACGATTTGATCCTTTTTATCCGATATCCAGATGCCGGAAGGTAAGTATTCACTATAGCAGGGGAATACGCATAGTCGGTTGCCATCTTTTAATACCGTGAAGTCCCGAACAAAGAACTCGCTTTTATCGGCGCCGATAAAATCCCCTTGATACGTGTATTTCTTTATTTTCTGCGATGGATAGTCCCATATATAAATGATATTCTTTTCCGGATCGATACAGAAAGCGGTTATCGTGATGAATTCCTCCGGCCCTTCTCCAAAAAAATTAATTTGCGAGATGAGCTTTCCTTTTCTATCGAATGTAAGGATGCCGCCATTCAGTTTGTCTTGGATCAATAGAGTGTCATTATCGATATAGATCTTTTCGATCTCGGATAATATACATGAGTCTCTCGTGTTTAGTTCTCTATATTCGATCTCGTCTACGAACGCGGAGTATGGAATTGCGTCAGCGGATCTGTCTAAATCAATAGGGATTGGTTTAGATTGTTTCGATACGCAATTCGTAAATGCGATGCTGATAAGCGGAAGATAAATGAATAAGTATAGAGTTCTCATACCCTTTCATTTTATTTGAATTCAAAAAGTAAAAATGATTTATTTATTCGCCTCTGTCTCCATACGAATATTAAAAGTAACAAGTATAGGGTTGTCTTCCTGATGCTCACCCGTTGGGTTATCGATGGCATTAGGATCGATGTATCCCGTGATGAGGTTCCCTTCTAGGAAGAGGGGAATGGGGAAGGCGTTGATGCCTAAATCGTTCTTTATGCGCTTATAGGGGATGTTGATGCGCTCACCATTCTCTTTATGATAGATGGCGATGAGGTCGTTTGTTTGTGCGACGTAGCGTACGAAAAGATACTCGTCGGTCTCGTAGGGCTCCATCCGTTCGATGAATGCCTCCTTCTCTAAGCGCTCGAATAGAGGGATAGGTTCATATTGGAGTTTCTGGAAAAGCTCCTTGGGAGGGAACGCGTATTCCCCGAATCGTAACTCATATCGTGTTTGGACGCTATCGGGAGTAACGGTATAGAGCGTGTTCGAGAAAAAGGGAAATACGACAATATCGTTCTGGTACTTGTACATATTGAAGGGCTTCCCGCTGAGGATGGAAGTCCTCGGATCTGCGGGCATGAATCCTTTCCGTCGGTTGAGACGTGTGTCCAAGATATTGATTTGTGTCGTATGCTTCTCCTGGATGTCAATCATGGGGCGATAACCTACATACAAATCCTTATCGGGGAACTTACCGATCGCGTTGTAGCTATCCGGTTTGTCCATGGATTGGATGAAAGCCAGGCTTTTCAAGTCGTAAACGAGGATCTTATTGAGCGCGACATCGTTTATTCGTAGTGTCTCATTCTCCCTGTCGATCTCGAAATTGTAAGGCACGATGAATTCGCCGGCTCCCCCCGCCGCCGCGGTCCGTTTGGTTATGAATCGGCCTTTTGCGTCGAATACGAATAGGCTTTTCGATATCCACGTATCTAATAGATAAATATAGCCATCGTATGTGTCCGCGTGGTCGATATGCCCGATTAAGCATGTATCGTTTGTTTCCAGCGGGACGATGCGATTGATCTCGATCAATTGGCTCGCCCGGATAGACTCGCTTGTTTTCCCGAAATGGATGATGGGAAAGGATGGATTATTCTCTTTTGTGGAACAACCCGTTAAAAGCGTGATGGCTATGAAAAGAAGTTTACCGAATGATGTGCGCATGATTTGTATGTTCATAATATAATTTTAGATGGTTTATAAAGAACGATAATCGGATTGCTTTCTTCTGTTATATGTTTTAAGAGGCCACGCAAGGTTTCCTCTTTTACTTTTTCCGGAACGATATCGTAAGGATAAATAATCCCGATTAATTGTTGATTGTAAATGCCGACGGGGAGCGGGAAAGGCGTTCCCCAGCCGAGATCATCGATTATACGCTCCGCTTTGACATTGTGTGTTTCTTGTGTCAGCTTGTCCCAACAAGCGAGATAAAAGTCTCGTTTAATATAATATTTAACCCAAAGGGCGTTTTTCGTCTCGTAGATATAGAGAAGGCGAATCCAATCCTTATCTCCCATAAGGATTTCTTTCATGATTGTATTGGAATCCTTCGCTTTCTCGAAAAGACTTTCGTCTGGCATCTTATATTTTCCCCAATATAGGTTATAATAAGGCGATACAGAATCGTTCTGTATCCGGTAAATGCGATTCGTGAAGTAGGGATAGATTCTAAACTCGTTATCGTACGAGTAGATATTATCGGGATTTCCATGGAGTATTTTCCCGGAGGCTTGTCCTTCGTATAGCGTGTGAATGACCTCTCCCTTTTTATTTGCGATTACGATTTGCTTTTTCCCTAAATCACTTCTTTCTCTAATCGGGTAATAATAGATAAACCAATCTTGTGTGTCCATTACGGCGAATGAGAGAGGTGAGGGATAGGGTAGCTTAATCTCTTCTATGAAAGATAAATCCGCAAGTCTATAAGTCATTAGTTTGTTGATGGTTCTATCCAATACGTACAAATATCCTTTGGGGGAGAGCTTGAACGCATGTGGCGATATGAATTCTCCGGGGCCATTCCCTCGAGCCTCTAATTTTGTTAGGAATTTGCCTTGAAGGGAGAAAACTAATATGGCATTCGTTTTTTCATTGTCTAATAAATAAATGCGATTTTCAAAGATCTCGATCTGACCGATTGTCCCAACAAGAGAAGAATCCGAGTTTTCCAACGGGATAAATGTATGTTCTCCGATCATATCGGAGAATTTTACGTTCCGAGGATTTCCGAAGTCAATCGTCATTCCTTCCATCGTGGATTTATTAGGATGGGAATGAGTACATCCGATGATTATGCTCATTAAAAGAAATAGGAGTATGAGATGATTTGGATGTTTCATATCTATATAATATAAAGTTCATATCGCGGTTCCTCTGATGCTGAATCGGATCATTTTGATTGTATTTTTTTTAGCTCAAACTTTTGGAAACTTAATACGTCATCACTAAAATCTGGATTCTGAGGATTGCTATTACAAATGTAGATGCCATCTTTTAGGATAAGTATAAGTTTGGGATTGTATGTATAATTGGGGAATAACGTTTCCCCGATAATATTCAAACTTTTGTCTAAAATAATGATAGAGAATTTTTTCCCGCCATATTCAAGTACTTCCATGCTTCTGACATGTTCTTTTTTTTCGTCTATAGTTACATGAGGATATGCGATTCTATAATAAACATCTCGATAAGGATCATATAGTAAATTCCCATATCGAGGTTGCTCGCATAATTCCTTAGGGCTCGATCCAAATTCTTTAGGATATGATACATTGTTGACA
>CASEGC010000097.1 GCA_949287365.1 uncultured Parabacteroides sp. | reverse complement strand
CGGAGCGACCTCAAAAAAAGCCTCCCCTTCTACCCGGACTTCTCTCTGTTTCGTGACAAAAGCGCTTGGATAACTCAATGTCGTACCCGCGTTCAGAATGACTTTCGTCCCATCAGATAGGACAACAGTGGATCGCATCCCAAGAGGATTCTCCATCTCAATCCATTGACTATTTTGATCCTTATAACCCGCTTGATACGATACATAGCTAAAGATTCCTACCAATAAAGCCACGGAAGCGGCGATAGCAGATACCCTTAGCCAAAGTGTCCTACGTCTACTTCGCTGAATACGACGATTTACCTCAAGGAGAATTTCCTCCCGTAGTTCATCACCCATCCGCTTTATAACTTCCGTTCGTGTTTCCATATTTTCCCGCTTCTATAAATGGAGAGTATCAAACGCGGAAAAATGTTTAAAAGAAAAGAGCATTTTTTTCATGAACCAAAACACCGAGGCTAAATGAGTGCATAATCATAGTGCGGAATGGAGCCTCCGCGGTATTTTTCATAGACAAGAGTTGGGAGGAATTCACATAGGTGCGATGCCCAGAGAACATAAGTGTATTGACAAACGCACCTATGTTAAAATGCCAACACACATACGTGACTTTGCCAACGCACCTATTTCTTACAATTCGTATCAAAAAAGAAGTACCAATACAAGAGCGAATGTGATATCCGGAAATATCGGTTTCAAGTAGGCAGTCAACTTTTCAATCGCGATCTTCAACTGTACCCTTACAGTACTTTCTTGAATAGATAAAGCCCTCGCGATCTCTTTAGGACTTAGCCCCTCTTTTCGAGCCATCAAAAAGATAAGCCTGCATTTATCTGGCAACTTCTCTATCGCCTCGTTCAAGGCATCTATTAATTCATCCGCCCCAAGCTTTTCGTCCGGGGATTCAAATGTTTCTATCTCATTACCTGCTAATTCCTCTAAGGGAATCTCATTCTTTCTCTCATTCCGAGCCAAATAACGAAGCGCCTCATTCCGTACGGACACAAATAAATAAGTATCCAAGTTCACAATGTCCACTAAGCGTTTCTTCGATTTCCAAATCGAAAAAAATACATCCGAGACAACTTCCTTACAAGCTTCTTTCTCTCCTAAATGATAATAAGCGAACCGAAAGACCTCATCATAGTATAACCGAAAAAAACGATCGAACGTACCCCTATAATCCATAGCGACTAAGGATAACAACTCTTTCGTATTTTGGTCTAAGGCTCCCATATCTAAAACATTTAAATCCCCACGGAAAAGCAATCGTGTAAGGCGATTATCAATCGCCCGTGATTTGCGGCATACGGGTTTTGGCGGTAGCCATGCAGCGCAGCACGTCGTCCTTGGTGCCGTCGAACGGGCCCATGCCTTCGATCTTCAAGGTCGTCATGGCGGCGGCGAAGCGACCCGCCTCCTCGATATCCGCGCCCTTGGCCCGTTGATACAAGTAGCCGGTCATATACGTATCGCCCGCTCCCGTGGCGTTGACCACTTCCCGCGGGATGTAAGCGGGAATCCGGTGATACGTGGTGCCGTCGAAGATGACAGAGCCCATGCTACCGAACGTCAGCAGCACCTCTTTCACGCCCCAATCGTAAATAATCCGTCCCGCTTGGATGGGATCGGTCGTGCCGGTAAGCACCTCCATCTCGTGCTCGTTCGCCTTCAGGAAATGCACATAGCGCAGCACCTCCTTCTTCTCCGGCCAATCTACGGCGTAGACATGCTGGTCGCGCACCTCGCGCAGATAACCTTGCGAGTCGATAGACACCAATCCCTTTCCTGCCAGGTAGCGCACGACCTCCAAGGAGAAATCGTCCGCCAAGAGGCTTCCTAAGTGGAAGATTTTGGCGTCGATCGTACGCAGGCTATCGACCGTAAAAGGATCCGCCTTCGCCAAGACCCGCTGGGTGCGGTTGTCCTGGTTCTCGCCATAAATATTCTCGAAGTAGACAGTGTGCGCGCTGGGCATCACCTCGACTTTTACGTTGTCCTCACGTAACGCGTCGACCGCTGCCATCTCTGTTTCCGCCAGGGCGGTGACAAGCGCGTAATCGATGTCGTCGAAATTCTTGATGGCATGCGAGAAATAGAAGGAGGTTCCTCCGGGCATGAAAACCGTCTTTTTCGGCGTCACGATCTTGTCTTTCGTGATGTGGCCTACG
>CASEGC010000096.1 GCA_949287365.1 uncultured Parabacteroides sp. | reverse complement strand
GCGTTGGCGGATTTTGATGCCGGATATGCGATCGCGCATCGTACGTATGTGAAGGGACTTTTGGAGATGTATGGCGAACAGGCCAGCTTCCCTGACGCGAATTCTACCTTACGTCTGACATACGGACAGGTTAAAGGATATAGTCCGAGGGATTGTGATTATTACGGATATCAGACTACATTGGAAGGCGTGATGGAGAAAGAAGATTCCACGAATTGGGAGTTTGTCGTTCCCGCACGTTTGAAGGAGCTGTATCGGACGAGGGATTTCGGCCCTTATAAGATGGTCGACGGTAGAATGCCCGTGGCGTTTTGCGCCACGACCCATACGACCGGAGGAAACTCCGGAAGCCCTGTCTTGAACGGCGATGGTGAGTTGATAGGCCTTAACTTCGACCGGAATTGGGAAGGAGTAGGTGGAGATATTCAATATCTTCCGGATTATCAGCGTAGCATTATCGTAGACATTCGTTACGTCCTGTTCTTGATCGATAAATATGCCGGAGCGGGTTATTTGTTGAAAGAGATGGAGTTGACGGAATAATGTAGAGAACGGATATGTCTAAGTCACGTGGTTACATATTGCCAGGTGCTATCGTGTTGGGTTTATTGCTGCATGGTTGGTGTGGATATTTGGCATGGTTGGCTCCTTATTTGATATTCGTTATATTGCTTTTGAATTTCGTCGCCGTCGATTTGCGAAAATTGCGTATCAAGGCGATGAATTATTGGCTTGTCTTTTTTCAAGCGGTCGTCAGTATCGGTGGTTATTTCGCTATTAAATGGTTAAGCGCGGACGAGACGGAGGCGCAAGGCGTGTTAATTGGAGTCTTGTGCCCTGTCGCCTCTTCCGTGGTCGTGGTGGCGAGTATGCTTGGAGCCGATCGGACAACAACGACCGCCCACACTATCATCGGCAATCTGATGGTGGCGATTGTCGCTCCACTCTATTTTTCTTTTATAGGCTTACATCAAGACCTTTCTTTTGGGAATTCATTCTTGATGATTTTGGGAAAAATCAGTCCGGTTATCGCTCTCCCTTTCTTTGTCGCGCTTGCTTTGCAGGTGTTTCGTCCAAGCGTCAGCGATTTTCTCAGCCGTTATAAGGGTTGGTCGTTCTATCTTTGGGCGATATGTCTTTTATTGACTTTAGGTCAGACTATTGATTTCATTTATCTTCATGGTCGAGGGAACGAGGGCACGATTCTCGCTTTGGGCATATCTTCGGTGATTGTTTGCGCGTTTCATTTCGCGTTTGGCAAATGGTTGGGAGCGAAGTATGGCGATAGAGTCGCGGGAGGTCAGTTGTTAGGTCAGAAGAATACGGCTATGGGAATTTGGATGGCTAATACTTATTTGAATCCTCTTTCTTCTGTTTTCTTGGCGTTTTATTCTATTAGCCAGAATCTTTTTAATAGTTGGCAATTGTGGGAAAAAGGGAGAAATGGCGTTTAATAAAAAGCGAAAACAGAAAGCGTGTCTCTTTTGAGATACGTTTTCTCTTTTCGTGATATTTATTCGAGAACTTAATAAAGCTTATCAAGGTCTACTGCTTTTACCCTGAAAATATGGCCATTGCGGGAGAACACCAATTCTCCGTCCTCCTTTTTCTTTTGGCTGACCAACCGTTGGAAAGCTATATTCGCCCCTTTTACGATATTCTCTTCGAATTCTTTAACTTCTTGCTCACTCATGATGTTCAAGTTTAGTAAAAACTTCTTGATTATAAATCTCTTTTTTCTCATTCCTGAATCCCTTGGCGATCACTTCCATAGGAGACATGGAATTGTCTGTTATCATCCAATAATCACTAATGGGCAGGTATAGTTCGAATAAGTTATGGATACCGGCCTCATACCGGCGCCGTATGGTCGCCTCCGGGATGTTATGCCCTCCGGCGGCCACTCTCATTTTCACACGTTCCACGGCCAAATCCGGCGTATTGAGCCAAAAATAAAGCAATGTAACGTAATAACCTTCCCTTTGCGCTTCCCGTATGAGGTTCGCGACCGAACGGGTAGCCAGTGTCGTTTCCATCGCGAAAGTCTCACCTGCGCTGATGAGTTCCTTTATGCGCTTGTACATAATACGGCTCGCTTCAACGGCTACGGCTATACTGTCCGCGTTAAAAGGGGAAAGTCCCTTGGCTATCTCATCCGAATTGACAAACTCCTTACATTTTAGCATCTCTGGTAAGATTGTGAAGGAAGCTGTCGTTTTTCCTGCTCCGTTGCAACCTGATATTATATACAAATATGGCACTGTCAACTATTTTATGATGGTGCAAATATATGTAATAGTTTTTTAATACGGTTCGATTTATTTCTCAAAAATAGTAAAAATGCGCGGAAAATGTACGTTTAACCGGTAGGTTCGTTTGAGAAAAGGCCTATTTGGTTGCTTTTATACCCAAAGCAGGTCGCTCATGATCCCGTCGGAGATAAAAATGCCCGTTTTTGTCAAGGTCAGTCGTCCCTTTTCGTTGGATAACGATCCTCGCCGGATGTGGGATTCCGCCTGCTCTTGGCAATAGGCGAAAAGTCTATCACCGAATAGGGTTCGTAACTCCTTCAAGGAGATGCCCCACATCGTGCGAAGGCCGGTGATGATAAAATCGTTGTAACGGGTGTATAAATCCAATGTCTCGGATTCGGTGGCGAGACATCCGTTTTCTATACCATATATATATATAGGTAAAGAGGAGGGGTTCCATTCTCGTTCCGTACCATTGTAGGAATGGGCGGATGGTCCGAGGCCGAGATATTTCTTTCCGGTCCAATAAGAACTGTTGTGTTTGGAGATGAACCCGGGACGGGCGAAGTTGGATATCTCGTAATGCTGGAATCCCGCGGAGGTGAGCTTGTCTATCAAGGTCGAGAAGAGGGTGACGCTTAACTCTTCGTCGACAGGCGTGATTTTCCCCGCCTCAAGTAACTTGTATAGGGCGGTTCCTTTCTCGTAAGTCAGGTGATAAGCGGATAGGTGAGGTGTTCCTAACCGGATGGCTTGGTCGAGGTTCTCTTCCCATTGCCTTTCCGTTTGGCCGGGCAAACCGTAAATCAAGTCGATGCTGATGTTCGTGAGGCCTTGTCGCTGGCATCGTTCCACGGCTTGAATCGCTTGCGCCCGGTCATGCCGACGATTGAGGAAACGCAAGTCCTCTTCTTGGAAACTCTGTACGCCCATGCTGATTCGGTTGAAAGGGAAATCGCGGAGAAGCGACACGTATTCCGGACACATATCGTCCGGATTGGCCTCCAGCGTGATTTCCGCCTCCTCGGACACGTTGAAGAGGCGGGAGATAGCCTCGAATATCCGTGTGAAATCCGCTCCGTTGAGTTGGGAGGGCGTTCCACCCCCGAAATAGATTGTTTCCAGCCGTTCACCCTCCAGATATTCCCGCCGCGAGTCCATTTCCTTAAGCAACGCTCTGATATAGGGTTCCTTGAACCTCATCTCCGTATTGGAGTAGAAGTCGCAATATACGCATCGCTTGGCGCAGAAAGGAACATGGATGTATAAACCTGCCATCGCGTTATCGTTTTCTCAACCATTCGAACAAGACTTGGTAGACACGTCCTCTCGCCGGTTCCGGAGAGAGGACCAGGTCGTGGATTCCTCCGGGGATGGTTTCCCGTGTGACGTTCCTTCCCAAGCGTTGCCCATATTTTTGTATATCCTTTATGTCCAGTACGATATCCGCGCTTTTATATTCCTCGTGCCAAGTTGCCGTCTCGGGGAAAGAGCGGTCGGACGAGAGCAGTAAGATAGGGCACTCAAGAGTCAGGCCTTTTTGTACGTGCCGTTGCGCCTCTTGTATGGCGCGTATCCATCCCGCTTTCTTGGGATGTCCGAACGGCATTTTCCATCCGGTGTCGAATTCCCATTCTCCTTCGTGCCCCTTCAGCAGGCTGTACGCGTAATTGGGGTCGTTTTCCCCTTGGACGATGACCCCGGGGAACCATTTCCCCGCGAGCGATACGACTGGAATCGCGATGTTTTCCATAAACCAGCTGAGGTTCCAGTCGAGGAAAGGGCTGTTCAATATCAATCCGTCGATGGAAGCCCCGTTCTCCCGTTCGCTCAAGTAACAGGCGGAAATCAATCCTCCCGTGGAATGAGCCATGAGGAACACCCGGTCGTAACCTTCCGTCCGGATGACAGACAGGGCGGTGTCGATGTCCGCGAAATATTCGTTCAGGTTCTTGCAAAAGAAAGGGTCCTGATGGGGTAAGAGCGACCGTCCGTATTTTCGGAGGTCGAGCGCATAGAAATCGTATCCGTGCGCTATCGTGCTATCACCCATTTGCTTTTGGAAGAAATAATCGTTGTAGCCATGCAGGTACAGGATGGCTTGCCGAGCCGCGTTATCGGGCTGCCGCTTTTTCACGAGCGTGCAGACCACTTCGCCCTCGTAATCGTCGGGCATCCGGAAAACGCGGCTTTGATAGCCGTCTCCCAAGATGTCCGGCGTGTATTGGGCGTATGCCGTCAGGACAAGAAAGCATAGCGCATGGATGATACGCGCTTTCCGTCGCGACAAAAGATACCGGATAAGACCACTACGTTTCACGTCTCAAAGATAAAGGATAATTGGCGGAATCGCAATGTTTTTCGCCTGGATTCGGGGCTTAGGGAAAAGGCGTACGTGTTTCCGGAGGGACACGTGCGTGTCTCTTGGACGCACGTGCGTCTTTCCGGAAAAACACGTGCGTGTTTTTTTCGCTTGTTTTCCCGCTTTTTGTATTATCTTTGTAAATGGTTCATACATTCTAAAATATCAGGGAAAACATGTTTACATCTACCATGACATACGAGGAGATCCTGAACGAGGCGAGGCAGGATTACTATGAGCTGAAACCGCACATGGAAGGCGCTTTTTACCGTTTCCGCCGGCAATACTCTCCCGTACCGGGACGCAAATACAACCTCTTTGGCCCGATCTCGGAGACGAAGACGTTCAAGACGCGGCGGCATAACACGTGGACATTGGAAATGCATGTCAACATATATTATGAGAATAACTTTAACGGGGGAAGCGTGATTTTCGTGGGCGTGCCGCGGGGAAATAACACGACGGAATACCTGTTCCTCTGGAACCACGGCGATTTTATCCCCGAGTTGCTCTCTTCGCACTTCGTCCAACGTTACAAGGAGCGGTATCTTGAGCCCAACCACGTCAATTTGCATGGGATGCATCCCGCTCTCTATTTCCAGCGTAAGAACACCGACTTGAGGCGTACCTATTTCATCCCGGACCAATGGACGAAGGAGGACATGAGGAACAAGTTGGTTTGGATTAGCAACCAAGGGCTGTTCATCACGGTGAACCATGGCGGGTTGCGCGTTTACGTCACTTTCCTCGACCAACAGAACCTGAACCGTTACAAGGCGCTCGTTTACGAGGAGGAGGCCCAACGCCGGATGTTCGAGAACGTGAACAAGCGGTACGATTCGAACGACATGTTGCATAAGGCTTGGTATTTGCTACCCATGTTCACCGCTCCCAACGCAAGGAAAATCCATGAGCGGTTCGTCAATCGGGTCTGTGACCTGGAGGGCGAGGAACGCGAGGAATTCGTGCGCGAGGCTATGGACCGCTGGGACGACCTTGACCGGATGACGAGGAAAGTCTGCGATGCCCTCGTCGAGTACGCGCACGATAAAGTGCAGGAGGAGCTGGACAGCCAATCCAAGCTACCCGACATAAAGAACTACCTGGATGAGCGTTTCAAGCCTTTTATAGACGAGGAACACGAGCAATACGAAAAGTTGTTCGATGAAATGGCGGCCGGTAAATAGGAGGGGTGTAATCATGTTACCTTTGTCCGGATATTCGTGATGGACGATATGTCTTTCATAAGGTTGACGCGAGAGGATGACGGGATGTCGGTGGATTCCTTGAGGCTGGGCGACATGCGTGCGTTTACCGCTATCTATGAGCGGTATCATCGGATGTTGTATGTTCTTGCCTATAAATACTTGAAAGATACGAGCGCGGCGGAGGACGCCGTACAGCAGGTGTTCCTGAAATTGTGGGAGGCCCGTTCGTTATTGGTGCCGGACATGAATCTTCGGAATTATCTGTATACGATGTTGAAGAATCACGTGCTGAACGAAATACGCGACAATAACCTCACGGTGGAGAAGAATTACGAGCTTGCTCAGGCCTCACCGGAGTATGAGGACGAGTTGCTGGACAAGCTGGAGGAGAAGGACATGATGGCGCGTCTCTATGAGGCGATCGAGCGTTTGCCGGAACAGAAGCGGCAAGTTTGCCTGTATAAGCTGAGAGGTAATCTGTCCAACCAAGACATCGCCGACAAGATGGGCATCTCGGTTCCTACGGTAAAGACACATTACGCGCAAGCGATTAAGATGTTGCGTAAACATTTCGAGAAATTATTTATGTTTCTTTTATATGTGGTGGGGTCATCTTTGGAATGAGTTCGAGTGTTATAATTGAGTATAAAAAAGAACGCATATGAATATGCCGGATCCGACGATTATAGAGCGAGTATTGGAGAACAAGGCTACGGAAGGCGAGTCTCGCGAGGTGGCGCATTGGTTCCGGACTCCGGAGGGACAAGCCTGGCTCTCCAAAAGGATGGATCAAGATGAGCGTGCGATAAATTTGGGCGATGAGGAGGCGTGGATAGACCATCGGGTACCTTCGCGGGAGATGTATGAGGCGATTATGCTCCGGCTCCGTAGGCGCAGGATACGGCGTTGGATGATGTATGCCGCGGCGGTTTTGCTTCCGGTGGCGTTGATGGTCGGATTGTTCATGCGGCTGGACTTGCGGGAGGATTCGCTTTTCGATAAAAATTATAAGGAGATTAATGTACCTTATGGAGAGCGCAAACGAGTACTTTTGCCTGACGGGAGTGAGGTGTATCTAAACGCCGGGAGTGTTATGCGATATCCACAGAAATTTGATTCTTCAGTCCGTAAGGTTTATTTGGAAGGAGAGGCATGGTTTGAAGTCGCTTCACATGAGGCATGGCCATTCGTCGTAGACATCTCCTGCATGGAGATAAAAGTTTTAGGTACCTCATTCGATGTAATAGCTTATCCGGAAGAAGATTCGGTGTTGATCTTTTTGGAGACAGGCTCTGTCGAGTTGACATCAGATTCTTTACGTGCATATTCTTTGCGTTCTGGGGAAAAAGCGGTTTATAATAAGATCTCAGACTCTTGTTCGGTGTCTCCTGTGCCAAACGTGAGCATGCGTTCGGCATGGCGAAATCATGTGCTTGTGTTTGAGAAAACTTCTTTGTCTGAGGTTATAAAGACATTAACCCGAACTTTTAATATAGTGTTTAAGGTTAAAGAGCCGGCGGCTTTGCGGTATACGTATACGATTACGTTTGACCACATGGATTTGGAATCCATATTAACGGATTTGGAGATGATCAGCCCTGTTCGTTTCGAAGAGAAAGAGAGATATGTGGAAGTCTCGCTTCGAAAGTGATGAGTCGACACGTCTTCTCTTGAGACTTTTATGCTTTTCAACGGGAAAAATGATGATTTTCAATTAAAATATAGAGTGTACGTAAAAAATCAAGAAAATTATCAAAGAAAAGCTCATCCTTTTTATGAATTCGTGTGTCTCTTTTTATAGAGAGTTAGATGTTGTGGTGTTAATCTTTAAAAATCAGAGACGCGTATGGATTCTTCATGAATTGTTTTTTATTAAAAAGTCGAAAACGCCTACCCTTATCGGCTATGGTTGTATATTAAATGTAAGTATCTAATACCAATAATTAAATTTTATAAACGTATGGAAGAGAGACAAGGACGCCCTTGGTGTAGGGAGATTTTTATGTGGATGTATCGTATGCCGAATATCATGAGACTGGTATTTTTGTTTTGGATAATTTCATTCATGGGTTTTACGGCGAATGCTACTGCGCAACGAATTACCATCATGGTAGAAAACGTGGAGATGGAGGAAATCTTAGAGATAATTACAGAACAAACGGGATTGGCTGTGGCGTATAGTGAGCAGGTGGTGGATATGGACCGGAAGGTAAGCGTTCATATTGTGAACGTGGAGCTGCCGAAAGCGCTTGATAAAGTCATGGAAGGTACCTCTATTGGGTATGAAGTAAGAGATGGGAAAATTTATTTGTTCGAGAAATCTGTTCCAAAACATATCAACCAACAAACGAGGAAGATAACTGGTATCGTGATCGATTCAAATGGCGAACCTGTTATCGGTGCGAATGTCGTGGAGAAAGGAACGACAAACGGAACGATCACGGATTTGGATGGTAAGTTCAGCTTACAAGTTACTTCCGGAAAAACGTTAGTCGTGTCGTATGTGGGATTTCAGCCTTATGAGGCTTCGATCGGGAATAAGACTGTGTTGAATATCACATTGGAAGAGGACCACAAAGTGCTGGACGAGGTTGTTGTTACGGCATTAGGTATCACTCGTTCGGAGAAAGCGTTGGGATATGCGACTCAGAAATTTGAAGGTTCGGAACTAACGACGGTAAAGGGTGTGAATATCGCGACGAGTTTAAGTGGGCGTATCTCTGGTTTACGTGTTTACAACTCTACGGAGTTTGGTGTAGCCCCGAATATCAAGTTACGCGGAGAAGATCCATTAATCGTTGTGGATGGAGTGCCCACGGACCAGGCGTTCAGTGATTTTAACCAAGATGTCATTGAGAATATCACCGTGTTGAAAGGAGCCACCGCTTCGGCGTTATATGGCTCTAGAGGAGGTAATGGCGCGATTATGATCACGACAAAGAAAGGTGGAGATAAGGGATTCAAGATCGAGGTCAATACCAGTAATATGTTTAATGCTGGACAGTTAAAGATCCCACAAGTTCAAACTTCTTATAGCTCTGGGTCAGGAGGTAAGTTCGATAATATCGATTATGTCTGGGGTGATAAATTGGATATCGGACGTGTTTATCGGCAATGGGATCCTATCTTGAAAGAATATCGAGATATGGAATTGACCTCTCGTGGTAAAAATAATTTCAAGGATTTCTTGGAGTTCAGTATGATAAGCAACACGACAGTCAGCGTATCGACATCCGGAGAGAATGGTAGTATTCGTAGTTCGTTCTCTTATTTGTATGATAAGAATCAATACCCGAATACGAAAAAAAATAAGTTCTGGTATAATATTGGTGGTGTGTTGAAACTGGGGAAAAAGGCTAGTTTGGAAGGAAATTTGAATTTTACGCAGGAGTCCGCTCCCAATACGGCAGGTTATGGATATGGAACCGGATATATGTACAATATTTTACTTTGGACGGGACCGGAATATCGACTTAAAGATTATAAAGATTATTGGTTGATTCCTAACGAGAAACAGAATTGGCATTATACGGATTGGTATGATAATCCTTATTTTGAGGCATATGAGAAAATTCGAGCCATCAATAATTTCACGACAAATGGATCATTGTCTTTTAAATATCAAGTCCTTCCGTGGATGACTTTACAACTGCGTGCTGGTGGAGTCGCTTACGCGAATAATACCAAGATACGTTCATCGGTAGGAACGATATCGAAAGATCGTGGTTATTGGAAAGATGGAGCGTTAGGCTATTACGAGGAAGGAAAGGAGACGGGTTTTACGATGAACTATGATTTCTTCTTGTTGTTCAATAAAAAGTGGAAAGATTTTAGCGTAGATGGATTGTTGGGAGGTTCTTTATACTATACGAAAGTAAATAGTTTGGGAGCCAATACGAAAAATGGCTTGTCCGTACCTGGGTTTTATTCGTTGAAGGCCTCTGTGGAAAGTCCGAATGTAAGTGCTTCCACGCGAACCAAGAAAGTGAATAGCATGTTTGGGACTTTGACATTGGGATATAAGGATACTTATTATATTGAGGCTACGGGACGTAATGACTGGTCTTCTACGCTTCCTGCATCCGATAAATCTTATTTTTATCCTTCTGTGGGCGTAAGTGTTATACCTTCGAACATCATATCGATGCCTGATTGGATGTCTTTTTGGAAATTGAGAGGTTCATGGACCGTTTCCAAACAAGATTTGGATATTTATGATTTAGATCGTTCGTATTCCATCTCGTCGAATGTTTGGGATGGGTTGAACACGGCAAGTTATCCGAGTAGTTTACGTGGAGATGTGAAGCCGATTACCAATCGCACTTGGGAGATTGGTACGAACGCTTCCTTCTTGCCGGGGAATCGTTTACGATTAGACGTGAGTTATTTTAACAAATTGACTTATAACAATACGATCAGCCAAACGATCTCTTCCGCTACTGGATTTACGTCTCGGTTAATGAATATTGATGAGGAATATGTACGGAAAGGCGTAGAAGTGACAATTGACGCCACGGCTGTCAAGACCCGCGATTTTTCGTGGGATGTTTCTTTAAACCTATCGTCTAGTAAACGTTACTTCGCTCGGTTGGATGATGAATTCAGCGCAGATAATTTGTGGACGAAGGTTGGCGCACGTACGGATTATTATGTATATAAAGGGTACGAGAAAGCTCCTGATGGTCAATATATCATTAATAATAACGGTTTAATGATCAGAAGTCAATATGACGCTTTTGTGGGATATACGGATCCAGATTTGGAATATGGTTTGGCGAATGTCTTTAAGTGGAAAGATTTTACATTGACACTGAATTTCGATGGTCGAATCGGAGGAAAATCATGGGCAAATACGGAGTTTTACATGTTGGAGACAGGTGCTCATCCTGATACGGATAACCAATGGCGATATGATGAGGTCGTCAATGGTAAGAAGAATTACGTGGGCGAAGGTGTGAAAGTCGTATCTGGAGAGGTGAAATATGACCAGTATGGAAGAATTACCTCGGATACCCGTGTGTTCGCAAAGAATGATATAGAGACTTCTTATGAGGATTTCGTGAGGGGAGGTCGTAATAATCCGGACTTGTTGGTTCAGGATAAGACCTTCTTGAAGTTGAGGGAAATGTCTATTGGCTATAATTTACCGAAAAAATTTGTTCGCAAATTAGGTATGAGTAATTGTTATGCCGCGATTATCGGTCAGAATCTTTTTGTTTTGACAAAAGATTTCCGTTTCTCGGATCCTGACGGCTTCGAGGATGTGGAGGGAGAGAATTTGGCGTCTCCTTCAATCCGGTATGTAGGTGTGAATTTGAAGGTTGAATTTTAAATGTAGAGCGTTATGAGATTAAGATATATATTATTGGGAGGCTTATCGTTATTGTCCATTATGGCTTGTGATGATTTTGAGAGTGTAAATACGGACCCGAATGCGTCTACTCAAGTAACATCGGCAATGTTGGCAACCCAACTGCTTCGTGATATAACAACATACAATAATGGTACATCAAAGGATTTTATCCGTGATGATTTATTGGGAAAATATTTGTCATGGACAGAGGCTCAGGATATCGATCTTGCCTTTAATCTGTTAGGTAGAACTAGTTATGGAACGTTGAGTGATTTACGAAATGTATCTAAAATGATTGATTTCGCGGCAACGGATGAGTTGAAGGATTCTTATACGGCTTTCGGCCATTTTGTTCGAGTGTTCTTTTTTTTCGACCTTACGATGCGTGTGGGGGATATTCCTTATTCAGAGGCTCTGAAGGGGGAAGACGAAAGTATTTATTTCCCTAAATATGATTCACAAAAGGATGTTCTTTTAGGGCTATTGAATGAATTGGATGAGGCGGATCGTTTGTTTGCGCAAGGAGCGAATTTTGAGGGCGACTATATTTACGGCGGAGATGTGTCGAAATGGCGTAAAGCGGTGAATGTACTACAATTGAAGATTCTTCTTAATTTGCATCGGAAGTTGGATGATCCGGATTTGAATGTAAAAGCGCGGGTAAATGAACTTTTGAGCGGTCGGCCCTTATTTGAGTCAAATGCGGATAATTTCCAAATCATTTATTCGAATAAGGCGGGGCAAAAGTATCCTTTTAATGAGGAGATCAATAGCTTCACTAGTAATGATAGGCTCACGAATATCATTGTCGATAAATTGAAAGAATTGCAAGATTATCGATTGTTTTATTATGCGAAGCCTACACCGAATGCGGAATCCGCAGGAATGGATCCTTTGGAATGGGAAGCCTATGGAGGTGTAGATCCCACTTTGCCGGAAGCGGAAATTTTAGGAGTCGTGAACGAGGGAAATGTTTCGCAATTGAATGATCGCTACGAGGTGCTGGCGGAAGGAGAGCCTGTATTTTTATTAAGTTATCAGGAACAGAATTTTATATTGGCGGAAATGGCGTTGAGGGGAATTATTTCTGGTGATGCGAAAGCCTACTATGAGGAAGGCGTTCGTTCATCTATGCGATTTGTGGCGGATAATACGCCGGATGATGCGACTTATCATCATAATAGAAAAATCACGGATGATTATATCACGGGGTATTTGAGTAATCCGGGTGTCGCTTTTTCTTCAGATTTTAACGAAGGACTGACCCAAATTATTTGGCAGAAATATATCATGACTTTCTTACAGACACCTTATAATGCGTTTTTCGAATATCGTCGAACAGGTATTCCTGATTTCCCGATTAACGAAAGGTCGAATAGGAATACGCCTCCTGATAAGATGCCATTGCGTTGGATGTATCCTTCGGATGAATTGAGTTATAATATGGATAATGTATCTCAAGCGATTAGTAATCAATATGGAGGTTCTGATGACTATATGGGAGTGATGTGGATATTGGAATAAATTGCGAGATTTTGATTTGAATGAACAACGGCTGTCTCAATTTTGTTTGGGGCAGCCTGTTTTTGTTGGTACGAGATTCTTTTCGGACAAAAACGAATCTTCCTTTGGAAGGAGCTAAGTTTTCCTTCGGAGAAAAACTTGTTTTTTTTCGGAGGTGTCTGGTGCTTTTCCTCTTGGAAAACCTGAAGTTTTACCGTTCTTTTCCATTCTATCAAATCTTGTTTTGATGATGAAGCATATTATATAGATTTAGCCTTACGCTGTTCCTTATCGTTGATTGTATTTGCGCAATATCGATAATCTTTTTATGGTGGGGATAATATTAGCGTGATCCATGTGGCGTTGAGGACTGCCTGTGTAATGTGTATGACAGGAATGAAGGGGAGGTTGTAGGTATGGCAGTTTCGTTGTGTAAGGAATTTGGCATAACTCCTCGTGAAGTATATAGCTTGTATCTGGAAGAACTAAAAGTGATTGGTATGGAATGAGGTTGCTAAAAAGGATGAAACGATTTTTTGGGCTTGCATATTCCGTTGAAGATGTTTACCTTTGTTGTATGCGAAGATTGATAGTACATATTGAGCGTTTATTGTTGACGCATGATTGCGTGATCTTGCCGGGATTCGGCGGATTTGTGTCGCGTACGATGCCTGCGGCATATAGGGAAGAGGAACATATCTTCCAGCCGGAGCGGAAGGAGATTATGTTCAACGTCACGCTTTGTCATACGGACGGTTTGCTCTCGGAGTCGTATATGCGGGCGTATGATGTTGATTATCGGCAGGCGAGCTTGATGTTGGAAGAGGATATCGACACTCTGCGGTCTGCTTTGGAAAAGGACAAACGGTTTGTCTTGGGGCGGATTGGGATGTTCGAGATAGGTGAGGAAGGGCAGGTCGTCTTTTCTCCGGGAGACTCGGATGCGCTTAATGCGGAATCGTATGGCTTGTCCTCGTTTTGTTTTCCGCTTTTGCCTTCGTTAGAAACAGGGAAAGAGGAGAATGTTTTGGAGGAAAAGGCGAAACGGGCGGATGTGTTTTATATTCCTGTCAGTCGAAAATTGGTGCGGGCGATAACGGTATCGGCCGCCACGGTCGCTTTGTTTTTGGTGATTTCCACGCCGGTGAGAGAGGTGAACCAATCCGCTTATAAAGCGAGTTTTATCCCTGCGGAGATGATGCGGCATAAAGCGGAAGAGCCTCTGTCCGTGCGAGAAGATAATGTCGTGGCGCCTTTGCCGGTAGAGGTGAGAACCGGAACTGAGAGCGTGTGTGCGAATGGCGGAGAGGCGAAAGCGTCGCCAGCCTTTAAGGAAAGCAAGGGTTTGGCGTCCGCTCCTCAAAAGAGCGAACGTAAGAAAATGTATCATGTCGTAATCGCGAGTTTCCTGACGGAAGAGCAAGCGAACGAATATATAGCGGGTGTAGATCGTGTGCGGTATGGCAACGTGGGAGTGGTGCTCCGGAACGGGAAATATCGTATTTATGCCGATAAGTTTGATAATCGGGCGGATGCCGAAGCGTATATGGAGGGCCTTCGGGCAGGGAAATATAAAGACGCATGGTTGTTTATTAGCCGATAACGTTTATTCTCGTTAGGACTGACTTTGGATTTTCAGATAGATACGGATAATAAAGAGTTTCAAGATGCGTTGCGGTTGATTACTTATACTCGCCAGTCGGTTTTCCTGACGGGAAAGGCTGGGACGGGAAAATCTACGTTCTTGAAATATATATGCGCTCATACGAAAAAGAAGCATGTCGTTTTGGCTCCTACCGGAATCGCCGCTATCAATGCCGGTGGCGTTACCTTACATTCTTTTTTCAAACTTCCTTTCCGGCCGATATTGCCGGACGACCCGGATTTGAGCTTGTCGCATGGTCGGATTTTCGATTTCTTTAAATATCCGAAGGAGAAGAGGGAAATCATAACGGAGACCGAATTAATTATTATCGATGAGATTTCGATGGTGCGTGCGGACATTATCGATTGTGTCGACCGTATCTTGCGGGTTTATACCGGTAATATGCGATTGCCCTTCGGAGGTAAGCAATTGTTATTTGTAGGTGATGTCTTTCAGTTGGAACCGGTCGTGTCAGCCGACCAGAAAGAGATATTAAGTTTGTTTTACTCGAATCCCTTCTTTTTCTCCGCTCATGTTTTCAAGGAGATAAATTTAGTGCCTATCGAATTGCGGAAAGTGTACCGTCAGACCGACCCGCTTTTTGTTCGTGTTTTGGACCGGATTCGTGGAGGCTCGGTCCAATCGCAGGATTTGGAGACATTGAACAGCCGTTGTTTTCCCTCCTTTGAGCCGAAAGACGAGGAAATGTATATCACGTTGGCCACTCGGCGGGATCAAGTGGATTATATTAATGAGAAAAAACTTGCGGAGCTTCCGGGCGAGGAGTTTGTGTCGGTCGGCAAGATAGAGGGGGATTTCCCGGTTTCTTCTTTGCCGACGCAACAGAATTTGTCGATCAAGGAGCAGGCCCAAGTCTTGTTTATCGATAACGACCATGACCGTCGTTGGGTGAATGGAACTATAGGCGTGGTCTCGGGTATAGATGAGAAAGGGAACGTGTTTGTCTTGTTGGAAAATGGGACTGAATATTTGGTGGAGCCTACCTTGTGGCGGAACTATAGATATAAATATAATGAAAAGGAGAAAAAAATAGAGGAGGAGGTTGTCGGGACTTTCGAGCAATTGCCTCTCCGTTTGGCATGGGCGATTACAGTTCATAAAAGTCAAGGATTGACATTCAATAGAGTCGTTGTCGATTTGACCGGAGGTGTGTTCGCTGGCGGGCAAACTTATGTGGCGTTAAGCCGTTGTGTCTCCTTGGAGGGGCTGGTCTTGAGAAGCCGGATATCGCCTCGGGATGTCTTTATTCGGAAAGAGATAGCCGCGTTCAGCCGGACATTCAATGACCAGCGTTTGATAGAACGGAGCCTGATGGAAAGTGAGGCGGAGATACGATACGGCGAGGCTGCGCGAAGTTTTAAGCGAGGCGACATGAAAGCCGCGGTCGAGGCTTTCGCGGTGGCGGTTTCCAAACGGAATGAGTTGAATAATCCGATGGTACAACGTTTGCTTCGGTTGAAGTTGGAGACGTTGAACAGCCAAAAACGGCAAATCAAGCTTTTGCGGGAGGAGTTGCATGCGTTACGAGAGGCGCAGAAGGAATATGCCCGTGAGTATTATTTGATGGGTAACGAGTGCGTGACGACGGCACACGACGCGCGTGCGGCTTTGCGCTGTTTCGATAAGGCGTTGAAATTGAATCCCGATTATCTGGACGCTTGGGTGCGTAAGGGTGTCACGCTGCTAGATTTGAAGGAAGAACGTGAGGCGTTGTCTTGTTTGAATAAGGCGGTGAAACTCGATTCACGCTCGTTCAAGGCCCGTTATAATCGAGGGAAATGCCTTTTGGAACTTCAGTATTACGATGAGGCGATTTCGGATTTCCAACAAGCGTTACGAGTCAAGCCGAAACATATCGCATCCCATCTCTATTTGGCGGAAGGATTCCGGGCGGTTGGAGAAGAGGAAATGGCACTTCGGCATCAAGCCATAGCGGACGCTTTACGTGATAAGAAAGATATTTGAATATACTTTTCAGGCGCAGATTCCATGAGATTCCGCGCCTGAATTCAACCTTTTAATGATTCATCTGTATTAGTAATAAAAATTGGTTCCGGGGCTGAAGGTCAGATGGTCGTTGGAATTGTTAATCTCTATTTTGTTCTCTCTCGCCAACCATCCTATGGCAGACCACAAGTCCGCGTCCGATAATGAGGTCCTTGCCCTCAACGCCTCGAAACTCCACTGTTGCCCATCCGAAAGTAGATTCCAGACGGCACCCGCGTTCAATCCGATAGTTCCTTTTGTCATAGTGTAATTGTTTTTGTTTTACGATATAGTAACACTTACACGAATATAACAGAAAATCCCGGCCGAAAGTATGTTTTAGAGGAATAATTAAAGCTAAAAAACGAAAACGCTTATTCCTTGAAGTCCGCGAAGATGGATTCGTCATATACGTGATGCTCATCCTTGCCGTGTGACGGATACCATACTTGCGCGAAGAACGGATTGCCTTTCGCGATCTCGTCATAGTTCCACGGAAGCGGCAGGCATTCCGGGCACCAGTGTCCTCCTAACAAGATTAAGGCGGGTGAAGCCTCGAAGCGATGCCCGAATTGGCATTCCCATTCCAATGGCGTAGACAAATCACCTTTCCTCATGTTCGTCGACAGGCATTTTCCACCTCTGAAAATCGCCGCGCTACGCATGTCCTCGATATCTAATTCCGCCAAAGGCTTGCTCTCGTCATAGCCATGATTGAGAAGGAGCGGTGTCTCCGATGGCCGTCGCGTGTCCACCTTGTCCCATCCGGGAATGGTTTTCCAGGCCTCATAGGAGCCGAAATACGCGGAAATACGCTTCTCGTTTCGGCTCTTTATCCAATTGAGCGTTCCAAGGCCCGGTTTGCTGGCGATGCTTTTCATCCCTATCTTGATGAATAGAGGTGGGACGATTTTCGCCAGATGGAAAAACCAAGGCACTTGGGTAGCCATCCATTTGAAATATTCGTCGCAGGATTGACCGCTCCGGAAGTGCAAATAGTTTTCCAAGATGTCCGAATCTGTGTACCAATGTCCGTGAAAGTTCCTTGTGGCGAACCAGTTGGGCTTGAAAATCTTTTCGGGCGCGGGGCAACCTATCGCTTTCAGCAATTTCTCCTCGAACTCGTAGTTGGTCAATCGGAAAGAGGGGCCGCTACTGATGTTGTAAAAACGGTTCCAAAATTCTTCCGGCACCTCTTCCTCGCAAACGTTCGCGAGCAACCGGCCGGAATCCTCGGCGGTCGCCCATTCCAGCACGCCATTCAACGGGACGTGGAACGTGATGGGGTCGGAACCTTTCAGCAACAATTCCGGGCACAGGATGCCTGTCTGACGGAGGCAAGCCCAATGCTTGATTCCCGATTCCACGAAGATGCGTTCCGCTATGGTCTTGGATATGGCGTAATGGTCGTACACGCTGATGCTGATGGGGTCGCCTGTCCGTCCCCAATGTATCGGGGGGCAACGATGTCCGGTCTGGGCTACGGAGCCG